>NZ_CP073101.1:415000-470000 GCF_018138125.1 Exiguobacterium alkaliphilum | reverse complement strand
CGTAACCAAAGACGTATTCTTTCTCGCCTGTCACCTTGCTCTCGAAGTAAGCCATGTTCTCGATGATGCCGAGTACTTTATGGTTCGTCTTAATCGCCATCGCACCGGCACGGGCCGCGACGAACGCTGCCGTGGCGTGAGGCGTCGTCACGATCAACTCCTGACAAGCTGGGAGCATCGAGTGGATGTCGAGCGCGACGTCACCCGTTCCTGGCGGCAAATCGAGGAGCAGGTAATCGAGATCACCCCACTCGACGTCATTGAAGAAGTTATTGAGCATCTTCCCGAGCATTGGCCCCCGCCAAATGACCGGCGCATTGTCCTCGACGAAGAAGCCCATCGAGATGACTTTGACACCGAACCGCTCGACCGGGATAATCTTCTCTCCGCGCACGACCGGACGTTCTTCAATCCCGAGCATGTCCGGCACACTGAAACCGTAAATGTCCGCATCAATCAATCCGACTTTTTTACCGGCACGCGCGAGTGCGACAGCCAAGTTGACGGATACGGTCGATTTACCAACGCCACCTTTACCTGAGGCGATGGCGATAAACGTCGTTCCTGAGTTTTCACGCAAGATAGCCGGTTTCGTCGCTTCTTTCAAACTCTCGTCGTTGAGCGCTTCGAAGCGAAGGCCGACCGTCTTGAAGCCTTTGCCTTTTAAGAGCGTCACAATCTCTTGTTGCAGTTGTAACTGTTCCCCGCTCCCGGTCTGACCGAGCGCCACTTTCACGCTCACATAATCTTCTTTGATGCGGACATCTTTCACACCAGCTGTATCACCAAGCGTACGGTTAATCGTCGGATCGACTAACCCCGCCAATTCTTCACGAACTTGTTCGACTGTAAGCATGTCATTTCCCCCTAATTTCTGTCTCGCTAACAGTATATCAAAAAAAGCGTTTTCTTGATGAAACAGAAATCGGTAAATTGCATACAAAAAAACTCTCCACCCAGAAAGGGGGAGAGTAAAAGACCAACTTGCCCGAAGATTAACGCTTCGAGAACTGTGGTGCGCGACGTGCTGCTTTAAGACCGTATTTTTTACGCTCTTTCATACGTGCGTCACGAGTCAAGAAGCCTTTTTCTTTGAGGCCTGGACGGAATTCTGGGTCCGCTTGAAGAAGCGCACGTGATACGCCGTGGCGAATCGCTCCAGCTTGTCCAGTGTATCCACCACCGTTAACGTTAACGATTACATCGTATTTACCTTCTGTTTCAGTCAATACGAGTGGTGATTTAGCCATCATGATCAAAGTCTCATGACCGAAGTATTCTGAGATATCACGGCCATTTACAACAACTTTACCGTCACCTGCAACGAGGTGAACGCGAGCCACCGAGTGTTTGCGGCGGCCTGTTCCGTAGTAACGTACATCTGCCATCGTTTAGTTCCTCCCTGTGTCCCGATTAACCGCGAAGTTCGTAAACTTCTGGTTTTTGTGCTTCGTGCTTGTGCTCAGCTCCAGCGTAAACGTGGAGTTTGTTGAATGATTGACGACCGAGTGATCCTTTTGGAAGCATCCCTTTGATCGCGAGTTCAAGCATACGCTCTGGGCGTTTTGCAAGAAGCTCTTTTGCAGTTTGTGATTTCAAACCGCCTGGATGACCTGAATGACGGTAGTAGATCTTGTCATTCAACTTGTTACCAGTTAAGTGAATTTTCTCAGCGTTGATGATGATGACGTGGTCTCCGCAATCAACGTGTGGTGTGAAAGTCGGCTTGTGCTTACCGCGAAGAAGTGATGCTACTTCACTAGTCAAACGACCAAGTGTTTTGCCTTCTGCGTCGATAAGGAGCCATTTGCGTTCTACTTCAGATGCTTTTGCCATGAATGTCGTGCGCATGTGGAATACCTCCTAAAATGTCTGTTCGCTTAATTTTTTTACTGCTTGGGTGATGCTTTATCATAATCCTAGTTTACGGGGCTAAGATTGTGGTTCATCTCTCAATATGAAAATGAAATGCCAATGAATATAATACGATTTTATAAGGGGAATGTCAATCTACTTTTTCATAATTCACATTCCAAAAATAAAGGCCGTGCGGCGGTGCCGTAATTCCAGCAACCCGACGGTCTTTTTCCGCCAACATTCGCTCGATGTCCCGAGGCTCATACTTCCCGCGGCCGACGTCAAGCACGGTGCCGACCATGATGCGGACTTGATTGTATAGGAACCCCGACCCGACGAACCGGAAGTACATCTCTTCCCCGGTTTCGACGAGCTCTGCCTCATAGATGGTCCGGACACGATCCTCGACTTCCGCCTTCGTCACG
Organism: Exiguobacterium alkaliphilum; assembly: GCF_018138125.1. Classification (NCBI taxonomy): domain Bacteria; kingdom Bacillati; phylum Bacillota; class Bacilli; order Caryophanales; genus Exiguobacterium; species Exiguobacterium alkaliphilum. Next base: position 467,718 of record NZ_CP073101.1, on the reverse strand, counting down.
GAGAACGACGTGAAGTCATGCGTCCCGACCAAATGAGCGAGTGCTTGTCGCATCCGCTCGACGTCAAGCGGATATGTCACCGTCACGGCATGGTGCCGACGAAACGGATCCACGTCCTGGCGGATGACGTACCGATACTCCTTCCGCTTCGCCCCGTAACGGGCGTGAAATGACGTTTCGGTCTCTTCCGCCGAACAAGCATGGATGTCGTCCGGTAGCATCGCGTTCAACGCTTTGACGAACCGGTCCGCCGGCATTTGTAAATGCGTGTCAAAATGGATCACTTGTCCTTTAGCGTGAACACGCGCGTCGGTGCGGCCTGAGGCGACGACTTTAACGCGTTGCCCATGCATCCGCGCTAATACGGCCTCGACCTCGGCTTGAATCGTGTTCCCGTTCGGTTGCACTTGATAGCCCGCATAGTTCGTCCCATCATATGCGAGCGTCAATTTAATCCGTCTCATCCAATCCCTCGCAATCCTAGTAAGATGAGTGTCAACACGACGAACGCAACGAGTAATCCTGTATCACGGCGATGCCACGTCATCTCACGCCATCTCGTCCGTCCTTCCCCCCCACGGTACCCGCGAGCCTCCATCGCCGTAGCGAGGTCCTCAGCCCGTTTAAACGCCGAAACGAATAACGGAATCATAAGTGGGACGACCGCCTTTAACCGATCTTTAACGGGGCCGCTCTTCAAATCGACCCCTCGTGCTTGCTGGGCTTTCATGATGCGATCGGTCTCGTCGGCGAGCGTCGGCAAGAAACGAAGCGAGATGGATAACATGAGGGCAATCTCATGGGCTGGCACTTTGAACCGTTCGAGCGGACGGAGTCCGGCCTCGATTGAGTCGGTCAGTTCCATCGGTGTCGTCGTGAGCGTCACGAGCGTCGTCAGCATGACGAGATAGAAAAAACGGAGCGAGACGATCATCCCCATCCGAATCCCTTCCGAGTAAATCGCAAACGGCCCGATCGAAAGGAGCAACTGCCCGTCCCGATTGAAGAACAGTTGCAAGAACAGCGTGAAGATAATCAAGAACAGGATCATCCGTAAACCGTTCCACAGAAAACGCCACGACAGTTGGGACAGTTTGACGGCGAATAACGTGAACGCCAGCAAAAACATGTTCGTCCATAAATTATCCGCCAAGAAGACGATCGGGATAAAGAGTAGGACGAATAACGTCTTCGCTCGGGCGTCGAGCGAATGAAGCCACGAGTGCCCCGGGATATATTGTCCGATAATCAATTAGTCCCCCTCCTTCCGAAGGTTCATCGCAATCCAGTCAGCGAGTTCCGTCTCGGTGCGAAGCGCAGGAGGAATCGGTCCGAACGTCGACTCGAACGCTTGGGCCATCCGGAGCACGTTCGGAACGTCGAGTTGTAACGACGTGACGAGCGCTTCATCACGGAATAAGTCGAACGGATCCCCGTCGAAGGCGACAGCGCCGCGTTCCATCACGACGACACGCTCGGCATACGTCAAGACATCGTCCATGTCGTGCGACACGAGGATGAGTGTCAAATCCAGTTCATGTTTTAAGCGTTTGAACAAACTGAGCATGTCGCGGCGCCCGAGCGGATCGAGTCCTGCTGTCGGCTCATCGACGACGAGGACGTCTGGACGGCTTGCAAGCACGCCTGCAATCGCCACACGACGCATCTGACCCCCAGACAAGTCAAATGGTGAACGGGTCCACAGCGACTCGTCTAGCCCGACGAGACGTAAGGCGGTATGGGCCCGTTCTTTCGCTTCGGCCTCGGTCGCGCCGAAGTTGCGCGGACCAAACATGACGTCGCGTTCGACCGTCTCTTCGAACAGCTGATGTTCGGGATATTGGAAGACGAGCCCAACGCGGCGCCGAAGCGGTAGTAAGCTTTCTTTTTTGTCACGACGTTTCGTGATGGCCCGGACTTCGATGTCATCGACGACGACACGCCCTTTCGTCGGGCGCAACAATCCGTTCAAATGTTGGACGAGTGTCGACTTCCCTGAGCCGGTATGGCCAAGAAACGCAACAAGCGCTCCCGACGGAATGGATACATTCACATCGCGCAGCGCGGTTCGTTCAAACGGAGTATTCAATTGGTACAAATAGGTCACTTCTTCAATGCTAATCGGCATAGATGATTCACCAACTCCGAATGTTGTAGCATCAGACGATCGAGTGGAATGCCGCGTTCCTTCAGTTCGAGTTGCATCCTGACAATGAACGGCACATCCAGTTGAATGGCACGTAATGCGTCCGGACGTTGAAACACGTCTTCAGGAGTGCCTGTCATGGCAATTTCGCCTTTTGACAGGGCAATGATACGGTCAGCAAACAACACTTCGTCGAGCTCGTGGGTAATGGCGACAACGGTCATCCCTTCCGAGACGAGCTGTCGTACCGTTTGTAACACCTCTTTGCGCCCAATCGGGTCGAGCATCGAGGTCGCTTCATCGAGCACGAGGACATGCGGGCGCATTGCGAGAGCCGAAGCAATCGCAACACGCTGCTTTTGTCCACCGGATAACTGATGCGGTTCACGGTCCGCTAGTTCCGATAATCCAACGCGCGCTAGACTGTCATCAATTCGACGAACCATTTCTTGACGTGGAAGTCCCATGTTTTCGAGAGAGAATGCCACATCATCGCGCACGGTCGCCCCGACAAACTGGTTGTCAGGATTTTGGAAGACGACACCGACCCGTTTCCGGACGTCCCACACGTCTGTGGCGTCCGTCGGATCGAGTGACTCTACCCGGACCTCTCCTTCTTGGGGAAGCAAAAGCCCGTTCCACAATTTCGTTAAAGTCGACTTGCCAGAACCGTTATGGCCGACGATGGCGAGCCATTCCCCTTTGTATACATCGAGCGACAACCCGTTAAGGGCAGGCTCGGTTTGTCCCGGGTAACGAAACACGATATCGCGTACCATAATTTGAGGTTCCATGGGCCGACTCCTTTCGATGTGGAAACAGGGCAATACGTCACCGCATGCCCTGTTGACTGCCTAATGAATTAGACGAGTTCGATGATTACAACTTCTGCACCGTCACCGCGGCGTGGGCCGACTTTCATGATGCGCGTGTATCCACCTTGACGTTCAGCGTAGCGTGGTGCCACGTCTTCGAACAATTTTTGGATTGCGTCTTTTTCTCCAGCGTTCTCTTTGCGAACGAATGAAGCAACTTGACGACGGGCATGAAGATCGCCACGTTTCCCAAGAGTGATCAATTTTTCAACGACTGGGCGAAGTTCTTTCGCTTTTTGTTCAGTTGTTTGAATGCGCTCGTTGATAATAAGGTCAGTTGCAAGATCACGCAAAAGTGCCTTACGTTGTGAGCTTGTACGGCCAAGTTTCGAATAAGCCATTACATTTCCCTCCTTCGGTTGAACTTAGTCTTCTTTACGCAAGCCCAAACCGAGCTCGTCCAACTTGAGTTGAACTTCTTCGAGTGATTTACGTCCGAGGTTACGGACTTTCATCATCTCTTCCTCTGATTTGTTTGCGAGTTCTTGAACAGTGTTGATGCCGGCGCGCTTCAAGCAGTTGTACGAACGAACTGAAAGATCGAGTTCTTCAATCGTCATTTCGAGTACTTTTTCTTTTTGGTCTTCTTCTTTCTCGACCATGATTTCTGCATTGAGAGCTTCGTCCGTCAAGCCAACAAAGATGTTCAAGTGTTCTGTCAAAATTTTCGCCCCGAGCGATACCGCTTCTTCCGGACGGATTGAACCATCTGTCCACACGTCTAATAGAAGCTTATCGAAGCTAGCGTCTTGACCGACACGTGTTTTATCTACTTCGTAGTTTACACGTTGAATCGGTGTGTAGATCGAATCGATTGGAATGACACCAATCGGCATATCATCACGTTTGTTGTCTTCTGCCTGGACGTAACCACGACCACGGCGAGCAGTCAAACGCATGCGAAGCGTCGCGTTGTCAGCGAGAGTCGCGATGTGGAGCTCAGGATTCAAGATTTCAACGTCGCTATCATGGGTAATGTCTGCCGCAGTGACAGCACCGGCACTTGAAACGTTAATCTCAAGCGTCTTCTCTTCGTCCGAGTACACTTTGAGCGCTAACTTCTTCAGGTTTAATACGATTTGTGTGACGTCTTCGACGACACCGTCAATCGTAGAGAACTCGTGAAGCACGCCATCGATTTGAACTGCCGTTACCGCTGCACCAGGAAGCGATGACAATAAAATTCGACGTAGTGAGTTACCAAGAGTCGTGCCATATCCACGTTCAAGCGGTTCGACTACGAATTTACCAAACGTAGCATCCTCGCTGATTTCGACCGTTTCGATCTTTGGTTTTTCAATCTCGATCATCTGAACCCCTCCTTGAGTGTATCCTGCCATGCAGTTTGCACTGCATTGTATATGCTGTCCGTGCTAGGAATGCCCATCACACGCTCAAGCGATTATACGCGGCGACGTTTCGGAGGGCGGCAACCGTTGTGCGGAACTGGTGTTACGTCACGGATTGCAGTTACTTCAAGACCAGTAGCTTGGAGGGCACGGATAGCCGCTTCACGTCCAGCACCAGGACCTTTAACGTTAACTTCTACTGTACGCATACCGTTGTCCATTGCAACTTTCGCTGCAGTTTCAGCAGCCAATTGTGCTGCGAACGGAGTCGATTTACGTGATCCTTTAAATCCAAGGTTACCAGAAGTAGCCCATGAGATCGCGTTACCTTGCGTATCAGTGATTGTGATGATTGTGTTGTTGAATGTAGAACGGATGTGGACCACACCAGATTCAACATGTTTTTTAACTTTACGTTTAGAACGTACGTTTTGCTTACGTTTCGCCATTGTTCAATTCCCTCCTTTACTTCTTCTTGTTCGCTACTGTACGGCGTGGGCCTTTACGAGTACGCGAGTTGTTCTTCGTGTTTTGACCGCGAACAGGGAGACTACGACGGTGACGAACACCGCGATATGCGCCGATTTCGATCAAACGCTTAATGTTGAGTGAAACTTCACGACGAAGGTCACCTTCAACTTTGATTCCGTCAATTGCTTCACGGATGCGGTTGATTTCGTCCTCTGTCAAATCACGTGTGCGTGAATCTTCAGATACGTTTGCAGCCTTCAAAATTTCTTGTGCTCTTGTTTTACCAATACCAAAGATGTATGTGAGCGAAATAACGATACGTTTTTCGCGTGGAATATCTACACCAGCAATACGTGCCATGTGTGCACCTCCTCTTAGATTAACCTTGTTTTTGTTTGTGTTTCGGGTTTTCGCAAATTACCATTACTTTACCCTTACGACGAATAACTTTACATTTTTCGCAGATCGGTTTTACCGACGGTCTTACTTTCATGATTATACCCTCCTCCTGGAAAAATCGGAGTTACTTGTAACGGTACGTAATCCGCCCGCGAGTCAAGTCGTACGGAGACAACTCGACAGTTACGCGGTCACCTGGAAGGATTCGAATGTAGTGCATCCGAATTTTCCCTGAGACGTGCGCGAGCACCGTGTGGCCGTTTTCTAACTCCACTTTAAACATTGCGTTTGGAAGTGGTTCGACAACAGTGCCTTCCACTTCAATGACATCTTGTTTCGCCATCATTTATTCCCCTTTCTATATGAAGATATTTAGGAGCACAGACGATCTATCGCATTGTACTGTGAGAGAAGGATCCGTAACGGATCAGCACGAAGCAATAGAGCCTCATTCACCGGAATCGAGTTTCGTTAAAATCTCGTATCCATCGTCTGTGATGGCGATGGTGTGCTCAAAGTGGGCGCACATGCTACCGTCCACTGTCACAACTGTCCAGTTGTCAGCCAGTGTTCGAACATAGCGTTGACCAGCGTTCACCATCGGTTCGATAGCTAACGTCATTCCAGTCTTCAGGCGTGGCCCTTTCCCCGGTGGACCATAGTGTGGGATTTGCGGTTCTTCATGCAAATTTTGACCGACACCATGACCGACGTATTCGCGGACGACAGAAAAATCGTGTGCCTCGACATACGCTTGAATCGCATGCGAGATATCCGTTAATCGCTGTCCAGCCTTGGCGTGCTCCAATCCTTTATACAGACTTTCTTCGGTTACGTCAAGTAACCGCTGCGTCTCGTCCGAGATTGTTCCGACTGGATAAGTCCAGGCAGAGTCTCCATGGTATCCGTTGTAATGGGCACCGATGTCGATGGAGATGATATCTCCGTCGTTCAATACCCGTTCCCCCGGAATGCCATGAACAAGCTCTTCATTCACCGACGCACAAACGCTACCGGTAAACCCGTTGTAACCTTTGAACGAAGGTGTTGCACCTTGGCTGCGAATATAATCTTCCGCAATCCGGTCGAGCTCAAGCGTTGTAATTCCTGGTTTGATGTGCTGTTTAAGCACCTGGTGCGTTCGAGCAACAATTTGCCCAGCCTCACGCATAATCGCAATTTCACGAGGCGTCTTCGTGATGATCATTCAGTATCACCGAGTAACGCTTTGACATCGGCGTAAACGACATCGATTGGACGATCTCCATCCAATGTACGAAGATACCCTTTTTCAGCGTAAAAGTCAATGAGTGGTTTCGATTGCTCGACGTTGACGTCAAGGCGACGGCGAACCGTTTCCTCTTTATCGTCTTCACGTTGCATGAGAGCCGACCCATCCACATCACAAATCCCTTCCACTTTTGGTGGGTTGAAGATGACGTGATATGTCGCACCACACGTCGGGCAGATCCAACGACCTGTCAAACGCGGGACGAGAATTTCCGCATCCACATCGATGTTCACGACATGGTCAATCTGTTTTCCCAAATCTTTAAGCAAACTTTCGAGTGCCTCTGCTTGAGCAACAGTACGCGGGAATCCATCGAGTAGGAAGCCGTTCTTCGTGTCATCTTGACTTAAGCGCTCACGTACGATTCCGATTGTAACCTCATCCGGTACGAGTTCGCCTTTATCCATGAACGATTTTGCTTCTTTGCCGAGTGGCGTTCCGCCTTTGATTGCCGCACGAAACATGTCGCCTGTCGAAATGTGTGGGATTTGGTACTCTTCGACGATTTTCGCCGCTTGAGTCCCTTTCCCTGCACCCGGTAAGCCCATGAGTACTAGATTCATCTCAGTTAGCCTCCAGTTTTGTTTTTCACGAACTAGTCGTAACACGACAGGAAGGAAGGGTTTACCCTTCCTTCCGCTTTAACGGATAAAGCCTTTGTAGTGTCGTTTTACGAGTTGGCTTTCGATTTGTTTCATCGTCTCGAGGGCTACCCCGATGACGATCAACAAGCTCGTTCCTCCGATTTGCACCGAAGTTGGGAGACCGGCAAGCTTAATGAAGATTGTCGGCATGATCGCGACGACCGATAAGAAGATCGCCCCGAAGAACGTCAATCGATAAAGCAACTTCGTGATGTACTGTTCTGTTTGCGCCCCAGGACGAATCCCAGGGATATAACCACCTTGCTTCTGCAAGTTTTCTGCCATCTGTTCCGGGTTAACCTGAACGAATGTATAGAAGTAAGCGAACGCGATGATGAGCGCTACATAGATGGACATTCCAATCGGAGCTGTCGTATCGAAGTAGGTCTGCAACTTCTGCGTCGTTTCAGGAGAAGCAATGAAGCTTGCAACAGTTGGCGGTGTCACCATGAAGGAAATCGCGAAGATAACCGGGATAACACCAGCCGCGTTTAGCTTGATTGGCAAGTGCGTTGACTGACCGCCCACAGGGGTGCGGTTCGCCGTGCGCTTCGCATATTGAATCGGGATTTTGCGTGCCGCTTGTTGAACATAAATGATCCCAACCGTCACAGCCAAAATAACGAGTGCCAATACAACCAAGTAAACAATGTTAATGAATAACGCGTCTCCAGCATTTTGGAGCTTCGTCTCATAAATCTGCGTGAAGATTCTTGGGAACCCAGCGACGATACCAGCGAAGATGATGATGGAAATACCATTTCCAACACCTCTCTCCGTTGTCATCTCACCTAAGAACATCAAGAACGCTGTACCTGCAGTGAGTACAATCGCGATCACAAAGTAGGTAGCCGTTCCCCACGTCTCATTGACGAGACCTGGGTAGAGGCGGTTGAATCCAAACGACAACGATGTCGCTTGAATGAATCCTAAGATGATCGTCCCATAGCGCGTGACCGTCGCTAACTTCTTACGGCCCGCCTCTCCTTGTTTCGCCCATTCGGCAAACTTCGGAACGACGTCCATTTGTAAGAGTTGCACGACGATCGATGCCGTAATGTACGGCATGATCCCCATTGCGAACAGGGAGAAGTTCTGTAAAGCATTTCCTCCAAACAAGTTCAGGAAGTCGAGAAGACCACCTGAGTCAAAACGCAACACATCCGTATTCACCATCGGCACCGGGATATGGGCCCCGATGCGGAAAATGATGATGATTGCGAGTGTGAAGAGAATACGCTGTCGAATATCTTTCACGCGCCACATATTGGAGATCGTCTGAAACATCAGATCACCTCAACTGAACCGCCAGCTGCTTCGATCGCTTCTTTCGCTGCACCCGAGAATTTGTTGGCTTTTACAGTCAATTTCGTTTCAAGCTTGCCGTTAGCAAGTACTTTGATCCCGTCTTTAGCAGAGCTGACAACACCAGTCTCGATTAAGAGTTCTGGAGTTACTTCAGTACCTGCCTCGAAACGGTTAAGCGTGTCTAGGGATACAACTGCGTACTCTTTACGAGTCGGGTTGTTGAAACCGCGTTTTGGAAGACGACGGTAGAGTGGGTTTTGCCCACCTTCAAATCCTGGACGAACGCCACCGCCCGAACGAGCTTTTTGACCTTTGTGTCCACGGCCAGAAGTTTTACCGTTACCAGTCGCCATACCGCGACCGACACGGTTGCGTTCGTGACGTGAACCTGGAGTTGGCTTCAATTCATGGAGTTTCATAGTGGCACCTCCTTATTTAATAAGATCTTTTGATTATTCGTTGATTTCTTTTACAGTCACAAGGTGCGACACTTTTTTGACCATACCGCGCATCGCGACGTTGTCAGGGACAACGACTGTCTGATGCATTTTGCGAAGACCAAGTGTACGTACTGTTACACGCTGATCCTCAGGACGGCCAATAATGCTGCGTGTGAGGGTGATTGCGAGTTTCGCCATGTCTAGTTCCCTCCCTTATTTAAGAAGTTCTTCTACGCTTTTACCGCGTAGTTTAGCAACTTCCTCTGCTTTTTTAAGCTCTGTCAAGCCTTGTACCGTCGCGCGGACGATGTTGATTGGTGTGTTCGAACCTAACGATTTCGAAAGGATGTCACCTACACCTGCAAGTTCGAGTACGGCACGAACCGGACCACCTGCGATAACCCCAGTACCTTCAGAAGCTGGTTTCATGAATACACGACCTGCTCCGAATACTCCTGTGATTTCGTGTGGAATCGTTGTACCGACCATTGGTACTTGAACCATGTTTTTCTTAGCGGCTTCAATAGCCTTGCGGATCGCTTCTGGCACCTCTTGTGCCTTACCTGTACCGAAACCGACGTGACCATTTTTGTCACCTACGACGACGAGAGCGGCGAAACGGAAGCGACGGCCACCTTTCACGACTTTCGCGACGCGGTTTACGGTAACAACGCGTTCTTCGAGTTGTTCCATGTTAACGTCTAACTGGCGCATCGAGTGTCCCCTCCTTTTTATTAGAATTTAAGACCTGCTTCACGAGCTGCTTCAGCAACAGCTTTGACGCGGCCATGATAGAGGTATCCACCACGGTCGAACACAACTGTGTCGATACCTTTCTCGAGTGCACGTTCAGCAGCAAGTTTACCGACAGCTTTCGCTGCTTCAACGTTACCACCGTTTGTAAGATCGAGAGCTTTATCTTTCGAAGATGCTGACACAAGCGTTGTTTGTGACGCGTCATCGATGAGTTGTACGTAAATGTGTTTGCTTGAGCGGAAGACGTTCAAACGTGGACGAACTGCTGTCCCCGAGATCGTACGACGTACACGAGCATGACGCTTTTTACGAACTGCATTTTTATCTGCTTTTGTGATCATTTATGCCACTCCTTTCCGTTCATTTCGTGACGAATTACTTACCAGTCTTACCTTCTTTACGGCGAATACGTTCATCAGAGTAACGAACACCTTTACCTTTGTAAGGTTCTGGAGCACGGTACGAGCGGATTTGAGCAGCAACGTGACCGACGCGCTCTTTGTTAATCCCTTTTACGATGATTTGCGTGTTTGAAGGTACTTCGATCTCGATACCTTCTTCAGCAACGTACTCGATTGGGTGCGAGTAACCGAGGCTGAGGACGAGTTTGTTCCCTTGCTTAGCAGCACGGTAACCAACCCCTGAGATCTCAAGTGTTTTCTGGAATCCGTTAGACACACCTTCCACCATGTTGGCGATAAGGGCACGTGTCGTACCGTGGATCGTACGGTTCTCTTTCGAGTCATCCGGACGAACGACAGTCAATTCGTTCTCTTCAACTTTGATTTCCAATGCTGGGTTAGCTGAAAGCGAAAGTTCACCTTTAGCACCTTTTACTGTGACCGTGTTGTCTTCTGCAACCGTGACAGTAACGCCAGCTGGAATCGTAACTGGTTTTTTACCAATACGTGACATTGATTACACCTCCGTTCTTGTTAGAAAAGTGACTTACCAGATGTAGGCGATCACTTCGCCGCCGACTTGTTGTTGGCGAGCTTCTTTATCAGTCATAAGACCTTTTGATGTCGAAAGAACTGCGATACCGAGTCCTCCGAGTACTTTTGGTACTTCATCTGCTTTTGCATATACGCGAAGACCTGGTTTCGAAATACGTTTGAGACCAGTGATAACACGTTCGTTGCTTGCTCCATATTTTAGGAAAAGACGAAGTGTACCTTGTTTAGCGTCCTCGATATATTCAACATCGCGAATGAAACCTTCACGCTTGAGGATCTCTGCAACCTCACGTTTGATGTTCGAAGCTGGAAGCTCCAATTTTTCATGGCGAACCATGTTAGCGTTACGGATACGTGTAAGCATATCTGCAATTGGGTCTGTCATTACCATGCGATGTACCTCCTTTCACACTTTAGTGGATTACCAGCTTGCTTTTTTAACACCAGGGATTTGACCTTTGTATGCAAGATCACGGAACTTGATACGGCTGATCCCGAATTTACCCATGTAACCATGTGGACGACCTGTGATGCTGCAACGGTTGTGCAAGCGAACAGGTGACGAGTTACGTGGCAATTTGCTGAGTCCGATATAATCGCCTTCAGCTTTAAGCTTCGCACGTTTTTCAGCGTACTGGGCAACGAGTTTCTCGCGTTTGATTTCGCGATTCACCATTGACTTTTTAGCCATGTTGTCGACCTCCCTTTAGATTATTTTTGGAATGGCATTCCGAGAAGTGTGAGCAATTCACGAGCTTCTTCGTCTGTGTTCGCTGTTGTAACAACAACGATGTCCATACCGCGTACTTTAGATACTTTATCGTAATCGATCTCAGGGAAAATAAGTTGCTCTTTCACGCCAAGCGTGTAGTTACCGCGTCCGTCGAATGCTTTCTTCGATACACCGCGGAAGTCACGTACACGTGGAAGTGAAACAGTTACCAATTTGTCGAGGAAATCGTACATGCGCTCGCCGCGAAGTGTTACTTTCGCTCCGATTGGCATGCCTTCACGAAGTTTGAAACCAGCGATTGATTTCTTAGCCTTCGTTACGAGTGGTTTTTGACCAGAAAGAATTGATAATTCTTCCACTGCCATATCAAGTGCTTTCGAGTTCGAAACAGCGTCACCTACACCCATGTTGATGACGATCTTGTCGACCTTCGGTACTTGCATGACTGAGTCATAGTTGAATTTATCCATCATCGCTTTCACGATGTCGCTTTTATACTTCTCTTGCAAACGGTTCATAGTCGAATGGACCTCCTTTCGTCACGTTCTTCTTATTTATCGAGTACTTCGCCCGATTTCGCGACACGAACTTTTTTACCATCGACTACTTTGAAACCAACACGAGTTGGTTTGCCCGTTTTCGGGTCGAGTGGCATGACGTTCGAGACGTGAATTGGTGCTTCGATTTCAAGGATACCGCCTTGTGGATTCGCTTGTGATGGTTTCGAGTGTTTTTTAATCACGTTGATACCTTCTACGACTACGCGGTTCTTGCTTGGCATCGCTTTGAGGATAACCCCTTGCTTGCCTTTATCTTTACCAGACATTACCTGGACTGTATCGCCTTTTTTAACATGCATCGTTTGCGCACCTCCTTATAGGATTGAAATTGGAAATTAAAGTACTTCCGGTGCCAACGAAACGATCTTCATGAATTCTTTTTCACGAAGTTCACGTGCAACTGGCCCGAAGATCCGTGTGCCGCGTGGGCTCTTGTCATCTTTGATGATGACTGCTGCGTTCTCATCGAAACGGATGTACGAACCATCTTTACGACGAGCGCCGCGTTTTGTACGAACGACAACTGCTCTGACAACGTCACCTTTTTTAACAACGCCACCTGGTGTTGCTTGTTTTACCGTCGCGACGATGATATCACCGATGTTTGCAGTCTTACGACCTGAACCACCGAGGACTTTAATTGTCAACAGTTCACGCGCGCCAGAGTTGTCTGCTACTTTCAAGCGAGATTCTTGTTGAATCATGCGAGTGTACCTCCCTCCGGATGTTTATAGATCCGAACTGTTATTAGATGATTACTGATTCTTCAATTACTGATACGAGACGGAAACGTTTGTCTTTCGAAAGTGGACGTGTTTCCGCGATGCGTACGATATCGCCAACTTTAGCGACATTGTTTTCATCATGTGCTTTAAATTTCTTCGTGTAGTTTACACGTTTGCCATAAAGCTTATGACGTACTTTTGTTTCAACTGCAACGACGATCGTTTTGTCCATTTTGTCAGACACGACGCGTCCAGTGAGCACTTTACGCTGATTGCGTTCCATGAGTGTTACCTCCTCTTCAAGAATCCGATTAGATTAGCCGTTGTTGATGCCGAGTTCGCGTTCACGAAGAATCGTTTTAGCACGCGCAATCGACTTGCGTACTTCACGGATACGAGCAGGATTCTCAAGCTGACCTGTAGCTAATTGGAAACGAAGGTTAAAGAGTTCTTCTTTCCACTCGCCGACTTTACCGTTGAGCTCTTCAGTTGTTGATTGACGGAGATCAGTTGCTTTCATTCGTATCACCACCATTTTCTTCACGTTTCACGAACTTACATTTAACTGGAAGTTTGTGCGATGCAAGACGAAGTGCCTCACGTGCCACTTCCTCAGATACACCTGCGATTTCGAACATTACTTTGCCAGGCTTAACTACAGCTACCCAGCCTTCTGGAGCACCTTTACCCGAACCCATTCGGACTTCGAGAGGCTTTTTCGTGTATGGCTTGTGTGGGAAGATCTTGATCCACACTTTACCGCCACGTTTCATATAACGTGTCATTGCGATACGTGCTGATTCGATTTGACGGTTTGTAATCCAGCTCGCTTCGAGAGCTTGGAGACCGAATTCACCGAAATGTACTGTTGTGCCGCGTTTTGCATTCCCGCGCATTTTACCACGGTGTACACGACGATATTTCACGCGTTTAGGTAACAACATAGTGTGTTGCCTCCTTCCTGAAAGAGTGTTTATTATTCAGCGTTTTTCGCTGTGTTGTTTTTTGTTGGAAGAACTTCACCATGGTATAACCAGACTTTAACTCCGATTTTACCGTAAGTTGTGTCTGCTTCAGCTGTTCCGTAGTCGATATCGGCACGGAGTGTGTGAAGTGGAACTGTTCCTTCCGAGTACTTCTCTGAACGAGCGATATCAGCGCCACCAAGACGACCAGAAACTTCTGTTTTGATCCCTTTGATGCCAGTGCGCATCGAACGTTGAATTGATTGCTTCATTGCACGACGGAAAGATACGCGACCTTCCAATTGACGAGCGATGTTTTCAGCAACGAGTTTTGCAACAGCGTCCGCGTTTTTCACTTCAACAACGTTGATGTGAACACGTTTGCCTTCTGCAAGTTTCGTGATGTTTTTACGGAGTGACTCGATTTCCGAACCACCTTTACCGATAACCATACCTGGTTTCGCAGTGTGAAGCGAAATGTTTACGCGGTTTGCAGCGCGCTCGATTTCTACTTTAGAAACACTAGCATCCTTCATTTTGTTTTCGATATATTCACGAATAACGAAGTCTTCATGAAGGAGATCTGCGTAGTCTTTCTCAGCGTACCAACGCGAATCCCAGTCTTTGATAATACCAACGCGAAGACCGTGCGGATTTACCTTTTGACCCACTACATATCCCTCCTTATTTTTCAGTTACCACGATGTGGATGTGGCTTGTGCGTTTGTTAATACGGCTTGCGCGACCCATCGCACGTGGGCGGAAGCGTTTGAGTGTTGGACCTTCGTTAACAAATGCTTCTGTAACGACAAGGTTCTCAATGTTCATATCGTAGTTGTGCTCTGCGTTTGCAATCGCTGACTTCAATACTTTTTCAACGACTGGCGACGCTGCCTTGTTCGTGTGAGCAAGGACAGAGAGCGCTTCGCCGACTTGTTTCCCGCGAATTAAGTCTACAACGAGACGTGCTTTGCGAGGAGCAAGACGGACCATATTAGCTGATGCTTTAGCTTGCATGGATTTGACCTCCCCTCAAATTACCGTTTCGTTTTCTTGTCTGATCCGTGACCTTTGTACGTGCGTGTTGGAGCGAACTCACCAAGTTTGTGACCAACCATGTCTTCTGTCACGAATACTGGTACGTGTTTGCGACCATCGTGTACACCGAACGTGTGACCCATGAATTCTGGGAAGATCGTCGAGCGACGTGACCAAGTTTTAATAACCTGCTTCTCACCAGATTCGTTGAGTTTGTCAACTTTAGCGAGCAAGTGGTGATCTGCGAATGGACCTTTTTTCAAGCTGCGACCCATGATAGAACCTCCCTTTGGAATGATTCGGGAACGGCCCTTTCGAACCGCCCGAGAATCATGTAGTGATTATTTCTTGCGACGACGAAGAATGTACATGTCGCTCGATTTGTTTTTCTTACGAGTTTTAAGACCAAGAGCTGGTTTACCCCAAGGAGTAAGTGGGCCCGAACGACCGATTGGCGCACGACCTTCACCACCACCGTGTGGGTGATCAACCGGGTTCATGACAGAACCACGTACTGTTGGGCGCTTGCCTAACCAACGTGAACGTCCTGCTTTACCGATGTTAACGAGTTCGTGTTCTTCGTTACCAACTGAACCGACTGTCGCGCGGCAAGTGCCGAGGAACAAGCGTGATTCACCTGATTGAAGACGAACGATGACGTACTTGCCGTCACGTCCTTGGATTTGTGCCGATGCACCAGCCGCACGAACAAGCTGACCGCCTTTACCAGGCTTAAGCTCGATGTTGTGGATAGTAGTACCGACAGGGATGTTTGCGAGTGGCAACGCGTTCCCTACTTTGATGTCCGCTTCTGGGCCAGCCATGATTTCCATGCCTACTTTGATCCCTTTAGGAGCGAGGATGTAACGTTTCTCACCATCTGCATAGTTGATGAGGGCGATGTTCGCTGAACGGTTTGGATCGTACTCGATCGTTGCTACGCGTCCGACGATGCCATCTTTGTTACGTTTGAAATCGATGATACGGTATTTACGTTTGTGTCCGCCACCTTGGTGACGTACAGTCAAACGACCTTGGTTGTTACGTCCGCCTTTTTTCGAAAGCTTTTCAGTTAACGATTTTTCAGGGCGATTCGTAGTGATCTCTGCAAAGTCGAGAGATGTCATGTTACGGCGACCGTTAGTGGTCGGCTTAAACTTTTTAATTGCCATCGAGGATTCCCTCCTTTTCTTGTAAAGTAATCAATTAACCGAGGAAGTCGATTGTGTTGCCTTCAGCAAGAGTTACGATCGCTTTCTTACGACGCGATGTGTAACCAGAGTGACGACCGACACGTTTCGCTTTCGGTTTCATGTTCATTGTGTTTACCGAAGCAACTTTCACGTTGAAGATTGTTTCGATAGCGTGTTTCACTTGCGATTTAGTCGCTTTAACGTCGATCTCGAAAACGTATTTGTTAGCTTCCATGAGGCTAACTGAACGCTCAGTGATGATCGGGCGTTTGATGATATCGTATGCTTGAGCCATTATGCAAGCACCTCCTCTACCTTCGCAACCGCATCTTTAGTGAAGATGACTTTGTCGTTAGCAACGAGGTCAAGAACGTTCACGCCTGCTGCTTCGATCACAGTCACTCCTGGGATGTTACGAGCTGCGAGAGCGATAGTCTCATTGTAGTCCGCTGTGACTACGAGAGCCTTACGTTCTACTGAAAGGCTGTTAAGTACAGCAGCCATATCTTTTGTTTTTGGTGCATCGAAAGCAAGGCCTTCGAGGACGATCATTTCGTTGTTTTGTACTTTAGTTGACAAAGCCGAGAGAAGTGCAAGACGACGAACTTTCTTAGGAAGCTTGTAAGAGTATGAACGTGGAGTTGGACCGAAGACTGTTCCACCACCAACCCATTGTGGTGAGCGGATCGAACCTTGGCGCGCACGACCAGTTCCCTTTTGTTTCCATGGTTTACGGCCGCCACCGCGTACTTCCGAGCGACCTTTCGTATCGTGAGTACCTTGACGGCGTGATGCTTGTTGCATGACGATCGCGTCATAAAGTACTGAATCGTTTGGCTCGATACCGAAGATGGCTTCTGCCAATTCGATTTCGCCAACTTGTGAACCTGTTTGGTTAAGCAAAGCTACTTTAGGCATTCGTAATTCCTCCTTTCCGTGCAGTTAATTAGTTACCTTTTACCGCTGATTTGATGATGACGTTCGACTTGCGAGCGCCTGGGATTGCGCCTTTAACGAGTACAAGGCCGCGTTCCACGTCAACTTTAACAACTTCAAGGTTTTGAATCGTTTTACGCTCGCCGCCCATTTGACCAGGAAGAAGCTTCCCTTTGAATACGCGGTTAGGAGCTACAGGACCCATCGAACCAGGACGACGGTGGTAGCGCGAACCGTGAGCCATTGGTCCACGTGATTGTCCGTGACGCTTGATCGCACCTTGGAATCCTTTACCTTTTGAAGTACCTGTAACGTCTACTAATTCACCTGCAGCGAAAATGTCCGCCTTGATCTCTTGACCGATTTCGTATCCTTCTACTGAAGTACGAATCTCTTTGATGAAGCGCTTAGGTGTCGCGTTTGCTTTCGCAGCGTGACCTTTTGCCGGTTTGTTTTGACGTGATTCTTTCACGTCGCTGAAACCGAGTTGGACTGCTTCGTAACCGTCCGTTTCAACTGTTTTAAGTTGAAGCACAACGTTTCCTTCGACAGCAACTACTGTTACTGGTACGACTTCGCCTGCTTCGTTGAAGATTTGAGTCATACCGAGTTTTGTTCCTAAGATTCCTTTAGCCATGAGATACACCTCCTGTTTAATAATTATTGTCTCTTCTGGCTAGTATCTACTATATGAAGAATTAAAGTTTGATTTCGATGTCAACACCTGATGGTAATTCGAGGCGCATAAGCGCATCAACCGTTTTTGGTGTTGGGTTGACGATGTCGATCAAGCGTTTGTGTGTACGCATCTCGAACTGCTCACGAGCATCTTTGTACTTGTGAACCGCACGAAGGATCGTGTAGATCGATTTGTCAGTTGGAAGCGGGATTGGTCCCGAAACCTTTGCACCTGAACGCTTCGCAGTTTCAACGATTTTCTCAGCTGATTGATCGAGAACGCGATGGTCGTATGCTTTTAAACGAATACGGATTTTTTCATTTGCCATGTAAGTTTCCCTCCTTTGTCGCCTATTTTAAAAATAGACAGTTCTCCGCGGAAATTTCCACACCGGCCATGGCAAAGCTGCCTGGCGTGTCATAACCTCCCGCTTCATCGCAGCGTGCTTGTGTCAGCAGAGGCATCCGATCATTGCAAATCAACGATTGGACCCGTTTTCTGCTGTAAAGTCTCTCACCACTCGCACAAACACTTAATCATTATATCGAATCCGCAAATGAATTGCAAGATTTGATTTTTTTGAACGCGCCGGATGTCTGATGAGTTATTCAACGTTCACTAATGTAACAAGATTCCGAGCCATTTGCAAGCTATTTTCTTTCTTTTGTTGAACTATTTTCGAAACGAACTCCTGTGTCAACTCGACCTAGCGTTTCATTTCATCTTGAAACCGCGTCATCACCTGCTCGACGATCGAATCCGGGGCCCGCAAGAGGCACGTTCGAACAATCGCCTTATCGAATGCATGATCGTGGAAATACGCCTTGATACGGTCGACTTTATCCGTTCGCTCCATGACCGTGTAAAGCACGGCCCACTCCTCGAGATGCATCCAGCCGTTCACGGGCTCGACGTATGGATGCGTATAGATGCCGTCCGTGCACTTCATCCGAAACGACGCCATCACATCGACCTCCACCCCTTCAACTTCATACTCACCAAAGTACGTTGTTAAATAATCGGCATGCGGTTTTGAATCACGCTTTTCCCCAACTCGACTGAGCACGTTATCAAGTCGCTCAAATTGATCGGGTTCTACAAAAATATCGAAATCATTTGCCACGTCGATGAGTCCATGATGTTTCAGTAACGTCGAACCCCCGATGCGGCATTCGATTCCGTTCAATCGGCACAGCGTCTCTAGTTTCTCTTTCATCATCATCGCTCCTTTGATTCCATATGTGCTATCTTACCATGACGCCACCTAAACAAAAAAAAGCGATCCGCAAATGCGGACCGCTTTGAACATCGATTACTCGATGATTTGTGTTACAGAACCAGCACCTACAGTACGGCCACCCTCACGGATTGAGAAACGTGTTCCGTCTTCGATCGCGATTGTAGAAATCAATTCGATCGTCAACTCGATGTTGTCTCCTGGCATTACCATTTCAGTACCTTCTGGAAGGTGAACGATACCTGTTACGTCAGTTGTACGGAAGTAGAACTGCGGACGGTAGTTCGCGAAGAATGGCGTGTGACGGCCACCCTCTTCTTTAGAAAGAACGTAGATTGAAGCTTTGAACTTCGAGTGTGGCGTGATTGAACCTGGCTTAGCAAGTACTTGTCCACGCTCGATGTCGTCGCGTGATACACCACGGAGAAGTGCACCGATGTTGTCGCCAGCTTCAGCGTAGTCGAGAAGCTTACGGAACATCTCTACACCAGTACATACAGTTTTCTTCGTTTCTTCTGTAAGACCAACGATTTCAACTTCGTCGTTGACGCGGAGAACACCACGCTCAACACGACCAGTCGCTACAGTACCGCGACCAGTGATTGAGAATACGTCCTCAACTGGCATCATGAAGTCTTTGTCCGTGTCACGAACTGGCTCAGGGATGTACTCATCAACAGCGTTCATGAGTTCCATGATTTTTTCTTCCCACTGAGCTTCGCCGTTAAGCGCGCCAAGTGCTGAACCTTTGATTACTGGAAGGTCGTCGCCTGGGAAGTCGTACTCAGAAAGAAGTTCACGGATTTCCATTTCAACGAGCTCGAGGAGTTCTTCGTCGTCAACCATGTCAACTTTGTTCATGAATACGACGATGAAAGGAACACCTACTTGACGTGAAAGAAGGATGTGCTCACGTGTTTGTGGCATTGGGCCATCTGTTGCAGAAACAACGAGGATCGCGCCGTCCATTTGTGCAGCACCAGTGATCATGTTTTTAACATAGTCAGCGTGACCTGGGCAGTCAACGTGTGCATAGTGGCGTTTCTCAGTTTCGTACTCGATGTGAGCTGTTGCGATTGTGATACCGCGCTCGCGCTCTTCTGGAGCACCATCGATTTGGTCGAACTTCGTAGCAGCCTTACCTTGTGCTTTTGAAAGTACAGCTGAGATCGCTGCAGTCAAAGTTGTTTTACCGTGGTCGACGTGGCCGATTGTCCCAACGTTAACGTGCGGTTTAGAACGGTCGAATTTTTCTTTACCCATTCTAGATTCCTCCTCTATAAACAATAAGTTTTTATTTAACTAGGAAGACGTAGGCTACTTTTAACATACGTCCTCCTTAGCTTACAACAATCAATTCAGCGTTACAACCGTTATTAGCCGTTCGCTTTTTTGATGATTTCTTCAGCAATTGACTTCGGTACTTCTTCGTAGTGGTCGAAGTGCATCGAGTACGTTCCACGTCCTTGCGTACGTGAACGAAGTGACGTTGCATATCCGAACATTTCCGAAAGTGGAACCATCGCCTTAACGACTTGTGCGTTACCGCGTGCTTCCATACCTTCTACGCGTCCACGGCGTGACGTGACGTCACCCATGATGTCTCCCAAGTATTCTTCTGGGATAACAACTTCAACACGCATCATTGGCTCAAGGATTACAGCTTTCGCTTGATCCTTAAGTTGTTTAACCGCCATCGAAGCAGCAACTTTAAACGCCATCTCGTTCGAGTCGACATCGTGGTACGATCCGAAGACGAGGGCAGCTTTAACGTCAACTACTGGGTAGCCAGCGAGGATACCGTTTTCGAGAGCTTCTTCAATCCCGTTTTGAACAGCTGGGACGTATTCACGTGGGACAACACCACCGACGATCTTGTTCTCGAATGCGAATCCAGCGCCTTCTTCGTTCGGCTCGAATTCTACGACAACGTGACCGTACTGACCGCGTCCACCCGACTGACGTACGAATTTCGAATCGATCTTCGCAGCGCCACGGATTGTTTCACGGTAAGCAACTTGTGGTGCACCAACGTTTGCTTCTACTTTGAATTCGCGACGCATACGGTCAACGAGGATATCAAGGTGAAGCTCACCCATACCAGAGATGATCGTTTGACCTGTCTCTTGGTTTGTTTCAGTGCGGAATGTTGGATCCTCTTCTGCGAGTTTCGCGAGGGCTTGACCCATCTTGTCTTGGTCAGCTTTCGATTTAGGCTCGATTGCGACCGAGATAACCGGTTCTGGGAATGTCATTGACTCGAGAACGACGTTGTCTTTCTCTGAGCAAAGCGTATCACCAGTCGTTGTATCTTTAAGACCAACAGCTGCGGCGATGTCACCAGCGTATACCATTGGAATTTCTTCACGGCTGTTCGCGTGCATTTGAAGGATACGACCGAGACGCTCACGCTTCCCTTTAGTCGAGTTCTTCACATACGAACCAGCTTGTGCTGTACCAGAGTACACACGGAAGAATGTCAATTTACCGACGTAAGGGTCAGTCATGACTTTGAATGCGAGTGCCGAGAACGGCGCTTCATCCGAAGGTTCACGCGTGATTTCTTCTTCTGTATCGAGGTTAACCCCTTTGATTGACTCAACATCAACTGGTGATGGGAGGTAATCAACAACTGCGTCCAACATCAATTGAACACCTTTGTTTTTGAAGGCCGAACCAACGAGTACAGGGTAGAATTCTACGCTGAGTGTTGCTTTACGAATACCAGCTTTGAGTTCTTCGATTGAGATCTCTTCGCCTTCGAGGTATTTCATCATCAACTCTTCGTTGTAGTCCGCGACCGCTTCGATCAATTGACCGCGAAGTTCTTCAGCTTGGTCAGCCATGTCAGCTGGGAAGCCTTCGATTACTTCGATGTCTGTACCGAGGTCGTTCGAGTACATGTACGTCTTCATTTCGACGAGGTCAACGATTCCTTTGAATTCGTCTTCCGCACCGATTGGAAGTTGGATTGGGTGTGCATTGGCTTGAAGACGCTCGTGAAGTGTTTTCACCGAGTACAAGAAGTCCGCACCGATCTTATCCATCTTGTTGACGAATACGACACGTGGAACACCGTAAGTCGTCGCTTGACGCCATACAGTTTCTGTTTGTGGTTCAACACCTGATTGTGCATCAAGTACTGCTACTGCGCCATCAAGTACACGAAGTGAACGCTCAACTTCAACTGTGAAGTCTACGTGTCCAGGTGTATCGATGATGTTTACACGGTGGCCATTCCACTGTGCAGTTGTCGCTGCAGAAGTGATCGTGATTCCACGCTCTTGCTCCTGCTCCATCCAGTCCATTTGTGAAGCTCCTTCATGAGTTTCACCAATTTTGTGGATACGACCTGTGTAATAAAGAATACGTTCAGTCGTTGTCGTTTTACCGGCATCGATGTGAGCCATGATCCCGATGTTACGAGTATTCTTTAGGGAGAATTCTCTTGCCATACTGGGTATTCTCCTTCCGCATGTGTTTTTCGTGTGCTGGCACACGATATGATTATACCCGAAAGCCACTCCATTAAGCCACCGCTTGGTGACGTGGAGTGGACTTTACGTTTAAATTACCAACGATAGTGAGCAAACGCTTTGTTCGCTTCTGCCATCTTATGCATGTCTTCGCGTTTCTTAACTGAAGCACCAGTGTTATTGGCTGCATCCATGATTTCGTTCGCGATACGTTGCTCCATCGTCTTCTCGTTGCGGAGACGAGCGTAGTTCACGAGGTAACGAAGACCAAGTGTCGTACGGCGCTCTGGACGAACTTCAACAGGAACTTGGTAGTTTGCTCCACCAACACGGCGAGCTTTAACTTCAAGTACAGGCATGATGTTGTTCATTGCTTCTTCGAACACTTCCATAGGCTCTTTGCCTGAGCGTTCAGCGATGAGGCCAAATGCGTTGTAAATGATAGTTTGAGCTGTACCTTTTTTACCGTCTAACATGACACGGTTAATGAGGCGAGTTACCAATTTCGAGTTGTAGATCGGATCTGCGATAACGTCACGACGTTCTGCACGGTTTTTACGCATCCGAGTACCCTCCTTTCAAAATTTCAGTAGTTGTAGTTTTAGTAAGCGAGAATTACTTCTTCGCAGCTTTCGGACGTTTCGTACCGTATTTAGAACGGCCTTGCATACGTCCGTCAACACCTGCAGTGTCAAGCGCACCACGAACGATGTGGTAACGTACCCCTGGTAAGTCTTTTACACGTCCTCCACGGATAAGAACAACGCTGTGCTCTTGAAGGTTGTGGCCAATACCTGGGATGTACGCAGTCACTTCGATTTGGTTCGTCAAGCGAACACGAGCATACTTACGTAACGCCGAGTTCGGTTTCTTCGGAGTCATTGTACCAACACGTGTACAAACACCACGTTTTTGTGGCGAGCTCACGTTTGTTTGTGACTTGATGAAACTGTTGTAACCTTTGTTAAGTGCTGGAGAGTCAGATTTAACGACTTTCGATTTACGTCCTTTACGGACTAACTGGTTGATAGTAGGCATCTTTGAAGATCCTCCCTTCCTGAATTGTGCTATTTTCTAGACCCACCGACCCGGGTGGTTCATTTAAGGTCATAACGAAACGCTTTTACGAGGCGTAGGCATTCCATGACCTCGCAAAAACGTGAGTTATACCTTGAAAGTGGCAAAGATAGCAGCCAAATCCTTCTGAAGAAAGATCGGGTGACGTCCAAGTAGCTTGCCGACTG
This sequence comes from Exiguobacterium alkaliphilum, assembly GCF_018138125.1. Classification (NCBI taxonomy): domain Bacteria; kingdom Bacillati; phylum Bacillota; class Bacilli; order Caryophanales; genus Exiguobacterium; species Exiguobacterium alkaliphilum. The sequence goes on along the minus strand of NZ_CP073101.1, from coordinate 444,297 downwards.
CTGGACACCGTTGTCTACGACAACAACCGATTGGCGGCACTAAATCATAGTAGCACCGCCAATGAATGCTGTCAAGACGTTTTTATTCCACTGTCGTGTCTTCGAGAGCGACTTCTGCCTTGTCCTCTTTGAGCTCGACATCGCGGTAAACCGGCATCCCTGTACCAGCAGGAACGAGCTTACCGATGATGACGTTCTCTTTGAGACCGAGGAGATAGTCACGCTTGCCTTTGATGGCAGCGTCTGTCAACACGCGAGTCGTTTCTTGGAACGAAGCGGCCGAGAGGAACGAATCTGTCTCGAGCGACGCTTTCGTGATTCCGAGAAGGACCGGTTTGGCCGTCGCCGGGCTCTTGCCGTCGCGGAGAGCATCTTTACATGCCTCTTTGAAGACGCTGATATCGACGAGTGAACCTGGGAGAAGCGGCGTGTCACCTGATTCGATGACTTTGACGCGACGAAGCATTTGGCGAACCATGACCTCGACGTGCTTATCGCCGATTTCTACCCCTTGCATCCGGTATACTTTTTGAACTTCTTGGAGAAGATAGTTCTGAACACCCGATACACCACGGACGGTGAGCAATTCTTTCGGATCGATCGAACCTTCCGTGAAGACTTCCCCAGCGTCGACCGTATCGCCGATTTGGACACGGAGACGTGCTCCGAACGGAATCGTGTACGAACGTGTTTCGCTGAGCCCTTCGACTGTGAGTTCACGCTTGTCGCGCGACTCGGTGAAGTCGATGACCGTACCCGGGATTTCCGAGATGACCGCTTGACCTTTCGGGTTACGGGCCTCGAATACCTCTTGGATACGCGGAAGACCTTGTGTGATATCATCTCCGGCTACACCACCTGTGTGGAAGGTACGCATCGTAAGTTGCGTTCCTGGCTCACCGATTGATTGCGCGGCGATGATTCCGACAGCTTCCCCGACTTCGACGTTCGAACCGGTCGCCAAGTTGCGTCCGTAACACTTCTTACATACGCCGTGTGACGTGTTACATGTGAAGGCAGTACGGATTTCAACGCGCTCAACGCCAGCATCGACGATTTCACGGGCAAGCTCTTCGGTGATGAGTTGGTTCTTCTCGACCATGACTTCTCCCGTTTCCGGATGTGCCACTGTCTCGAACGATGTACGGCCGACGAGGCGGTCATACAAGCTTTCGATTTCTTCCGTGCCTTCGCGGAGAGCGGCGACGCGGATTCCGCGGTCCGTTCCACAATCTTCTTCACGGATGATGACATCTTGGGCAACGTCGACGAGACGACGCGTCAAGTAACCTGAGTCAGCCGTCTTAAGGGCTGTATCGGCAAGACCTTTACGCGCACCGTGCGTCGAGATGAAGTACTCTTGAACCGTCAGTCCCTCACGGAACGACGATTTGATCGGAAGTTCGATGATGCGGCCAGATGGAGCGGCCATCAAACCACGCATCCCTGCGAGCTGCGTGAAGTTGGACGCGTTACCACGGGCACCAGAATCAGACATCATGAAGATCGGGTTCAAGCGGTTGAGGGATTTCATCAAGCGTGACTGAATCTCATCTTTCGCTTCGTTCCACGACCGGACGACACGCTCATAGCGCTCATCTTCAGTGATGAGACCACGGCGGAACGATTTCATGATTTGGTCGACTTGTTTCTGTGCTTCATCGAGGATTTCTTGTTTATCCGGAAGAACGATGATGTCCGAGATCCCGACCGTCACACCCGCTTTTGTCGAGTGCTTGAAGCCGAGGTCTTTCATCCGGTCAAGCATGCGGCTTGTCTCAGTCGTTTCAAACTTCTGGAACACTTCCGCGATGACTTTTCCAAGGAATCCTTTTTTGAACGGTTCGACGAGTGGACGTGCGGCGATTTCTTCCGCAACGTTCGCTCCTTTGTCGATGAAGTACTTATCAGGTGTTGCTTCTTGCAAGTTTTCCATCGTCGGCTCGTTCAAGTATGGGAACGTGTTCGGCAAGATTTCGTTGAAGATCATCTTCCCGACCGTCGTGATCAATAGTTTCTCATTTTGTTCGTCTGTGAACGTCGGGTTGTTGAGTGTCCGCGCCGGAACCGCCACACGCGAGTGCAAGTGGACGTAACCGTTTTGGTACGCGATGAGTGCTTCGTTGACGTTCGACATGACTTTCCCTTGACCGATGGCATCGTCGCGCTCAAGCGAGATGTAGTAGTTACCGAGGACCATATCCTGCGATGGTGTAACGACTGGTTTTCCATCTTTCGGGTTCAAAATGTTTTGTGCTGCGAGCATGAGAAGACGAGCTTCCGCTTGCGCTTCTGCAGAAAGTGGAACGTGAACCGCCATTTGGTCACCATCGAAGTCGGCGTTGTAAGCCGTACATACGAGCGGGTGAAGGCGAATCGCGCGACCTTCTACGAGAATCGGTTCAAACGCCTGGATTCCGAGACGGTGAAGTGTCGGGGCACGGTTCAAGAGAACCGGATGCTCACGGATGACTTCTTCAAGGACGCCCCAGATTTCAGGTTGCATCTTCTCAATCTTGCGTTTGGCGTTCTTGATGTTCGACGCGATGCCGCGACCGACGAGTTCTTTCATCACGAACGGTTTGAAGAGTTCGAGTGCCATCTCTTTCGGGAGACCACACTGGTACATCTTCAAGTTTGGTCCAACGACGATAACCGAACGTCCTGAGTAGTCGACCCGTTTACCGAGAAGGTTTTGACGGAAACGACCTTGTTTCCCTTTCAACATGTGTGAAAGTGATTTGAGCGGACGGTTACCAGGACCTGTGACCGGACGTCCACGACGACCGTTGTCAATCAAAGCGTCAACCGCTTCTTGAAGCATACGCTTCTCGTTTTGCACGATGATGTTCGGCGCGCCGAGATCGAGCAAACGCTTGAGACGGTTGTTGCGGTTGATGACGCGACGATATAAATCGTTCAAGTCCGATGTCGCGAAGCGTCCACCGTCGAGCTGCACCATCGGGCGAAGCTCTGGTGGGATGACAGGGAGTACTTCAAGGATCATCCAGTCTGGATTGTTCCCTGATGTGAAGAATGCATCGAGTACTTCAAGGCGTTTGATCGCACGTGTACGACGCTGTCCTTGAACCGTCTTCAATTCTTCGCGGAGTTCTCCGACTTCCTTCTCGAGTTGAACGTCTTGAAGGAGTGTCCGAATCGCTTCCGCACCCATGTCTGCTTTGAAGTCGCTACCGTATTTCTCGCGGTAGAGACGGAATTCTTTTTCCGAGAGGAGTTGCTTCTTCTCGAGCGGCGTGTCACCTGGCTCGGTCACGACGTACGACGCGAAGTAAATCACTTCTTCGAGCGCACGTGGTGACATGTCGAGCACAAGGCCCATCCGGCTTGGAATTCCTTTGAAGTACCAGATGTGCGAAACCGGTGCCGCGAGCTCGATATGGCCCATACGCTCGCGACGCACTTTCGCTTTCGTCACTTCAACGCCACAGCGGTCACAAATGACTCCTTTATAACGGATTCGTTTGTACTTCCCGCAGTAACATTCCCAGTCTTTCGTCGGACCGAAGATTCGTTCACAGAACAATCCGTCCTTCTCTGGTTTAAGTGTACGATAGTTGATTGTTTCCGGCTTTTTGACTTCCCCGTAAGACCACGAACGGATCTTCTCCGGTGAAGCCAAGCCGATTTTCATATATTCAAATCGATTAACATCTACCAAGGGGCCGACCTCCCTTTTCGCCTTATTCCTCTTCCGTAACAGTCGGTTGAACGACTTGTTCTAACGCCGATGTTGCGTTCGGGATGTTGTCGTCATCTTCATCTTTCATTTCGACTTCTTCATCGTCCGCAGACATCATCTTGACTTCCATACCGAGTGCTTGAAGCTCTTTAATCAAGACGCGGAACGATTCAGGAACGCCCGCTTTCGGAACGCTCTCGCCTTTCACGATCGCTTCGTATGCTTTCACACGACCGACCGTGTCATCCGACTTGATTGTCAAGATTTCTTGGAGCGTGTAGGCTGCGCCGTACGCTTCAAGTGCCCAAACTTCCATCTCACCGAAGCGCTGTCCACCGAACTGTGCTTTACCACCGAGCGGTTGTTGCGTGACGAGTGAGTATGGTCCAGTCGAACGAGCGTGAAGTTTATCATCAACCATGTGCGCGAGTTTGATCATGTACATGACACCGACCGAGACGCGGTTATCGAACGGTTCACCAGTACGACCGTCGTAGAGACGAGTCTTGGCATCCTTGTCCATTCCAGCTTCTTCAATCGTTGCCCATACGTCTTCCTCACGCGCACCATCGAATACAGGTGTCGCCACTTTGATGCCGAGCTTCTTCGCCGCCATCCCAAGGTGGAGTTCGAGTACCTGACCGATGTTCATACGTGATGGAACACCAAGTGGGTTAAGCATGATGTCAATTGGTGTGCCGTCTGGCATGTATGGCATATCTTCTTCTGGGAGAATGCGCGAGATAACACCTTTGTTACCGTGACGTCCCGCCATTTTATCCCCTTCGTGAATCTTACGCTTTTGAACGATGTAGACACGAACCATTTGGTTCACGCCTGGTGAGAGTTCGTCACCGTTTTCACGATCGAACACTTTGACGTCCAAGATGATGCCGTCGCCACCGTTTGGTACACGGAGTGACGTATCACGGACTTCACGTGCCTTCTCACCGAAGATCGCATGCAAGAGACGCTCTTCCGCCGTCAATTCCGTCACACCTTTAGGCGTTACTTTACCGACGAGGATGTCGCCATCCTTGACTTCCGCACCGATGCGGATGATCCCACGATCGTCCAAATTGCGAAGTGCGTCATCACCGACGTTTGGAATATCACGTGTGATTTCCTCAGGTCCGAGTTTCGTATCGCGTGACTCTGATTCGTACTCTTCGATATGAATCGACGTGTACACATCATCTTTCACGAGACGCTCACTCATGATGATCGCATCCTCATAGTTGTAACCGTCCCATGTCATGAAGGCGACGACGACGTTACGGCCGAGCGCGAGCTCACCCATATCCATCGACGGACCGTCAGCAAGGATTTCTCCTTTTTCGACACGGTCGCCAGCAGCGATGATTGGCTTCTGGTTGTAGCATGTCCCTTGGTTCGAGCGGACATATTTTTGAAGTTTGTAGCGGTCGAGGTCACCTGAAACTTCAGACCCGTTCACGTCAGACGTGCGACGGACCAAGATTTCACGTGCTGTGACACGCTCGACGACACCTGGGAACTTGGCGATAATCGCGGCTCCAGAGTCTTTCGCTGACACGTACTCCATTCCAGTCCCGATAATCGGTGAATCTGGTTGGAGAAGTGGTACAGCTTGACGTTGCATGTTCGCTCCCATGAGGGCACGGTTCGAGTCATCGTTCTCAAGGAACGGGATACATGCCGTTGCGGCAGAAACAACCTGTTTCGGTGAAACGTCCATGTAATCGACTCGGCTCGGCTCAACTGACAAGTTTTGTCCGCGGAAGCGGCAAAGGACTTGTGCGTCGGCAAAGTGACCGTCTTCCGTGAGCGGCATGTTCGCCTGGGCGACGACGTAGAGATCTTCTTCGTCCGCCGTCATATATTGAATCTCGTCTGTGACGAGACCAGTTTCCGGGTCAACACGACGGTACGGCGCTTCGATGAACCCGTACTCGTTTACTTTCGCATAAGACGAAAGTGAGTTGATGAGTCCGATGTTTGGTCCTTCTGGTGTTTCGATTGGACACATCCGACCGTAGTGCGAATAGTGAACGTCTCGAACTTCGAAGCCGGCACGCTCACGCGTCAAACCACCCGGTCCAAGTGCAGACAGACGACGCTTGTGCGTCAATTCTGCGAGCGGGTTCGTTTGGTCCATGAACTGTGACAACTGCGAGCTACCGAAGAACTCTTTCAGTGATGCAATCACCGGGCGGATGTTGATGAGCGCCTGAGGTGTGATCGCGTTTTGGTCTTGAATCGACATCCGTTCTTTTACGACACGTTCCATCCGCGAAAGACCGATGCGGAATTGGTTTTGGAGAAGCTCTCCGACTGAACGAAGACGACGGTTTCCTAAGTGGTCGATGTCATCTGTTGTTCCGACTTCGTGAAGTAAGTTGAAGAAGTAGTTGATCGATGCGATGATATCGGCCGGTGTGATATGTTTCACGCTACGGTCGATATTGCCGTTACCGATAATGTTCAAAATACGCTCTCCGTCTGGGTCATCCGGTGAGATGACTTTAATCGACTGAAGACCGAACGGTTCACCTTCCGCGACGCCGCCAGTCGGCTCTGCGTCCATGTAGCCAAGACCGTTCTCCAAGTGTGGAAGAACACGATCTAAGTTACGACGGTCAAGTACCGTGCCAGCTTCCGCGATCACTTCGCCTGTTTCCGGGTCAACGAGCGTTTCCGCCAACTTCTGTCCGAACAAGCGATTCTTTAGATGAAGCTTTTTGTTCATCTTATAGCGACCAACGTTTGCGAGGTCATAGCGTTTCGGGTCGAAGAAACGTGAGACGAGAAGTGATTTCGCGTTCTCAACCGTTGGTGGCTCACCAGGGCGGAGACGCTCATAAATCTCAATCAACGCTTTCTCTGTCGACTCGGTGTTATCTTTTTCAAGGGTGTTACGAAGATATTCGTCGTCGCCTAAAAGGTCGATAATTTCTTGGTCCGTGCCGAATCCGAGCGCACGCAACAACACCGTTACCGGGATTTTACGGGTACGGTCGATACGGACATACACGATATCTTTGGCATCTGTTTCGAGTTCGAGCCATGCACCACGGTTCGGGATGACTGTCGCACCGAAACCACGCTTACCATTTTTATCGAGTTTCGAGTTGTAGTAAACGCTCGGTGAACGAACAAGCTGAGAAACGATGACGCGCTCGGCGCCGTTAATGATAAACGTTCCTGATTCTGTCATGAGCGGGAAATCACCCATGAACACTTCTTGCTCTTTCAATTCACCTGTTTCTTTGTTTTGCAGACGTACTTTTACGCGAAGTGGCGCAGAGTAAGTAACGTCTCGCTCCTTCGACTCATCGATCGAGTACTTCGGCTCGCTGAGCGAGTAATCGATGAACTCGAGTACGAGGTTTCCTGTGAAGTCAGAGATTGGCGAAATGTCCGTAAACATCTCTTTCAATCCTTCACGCAAGAACCACTCATACGAAGCAGTTTGAATTTCAATCAAATTCGGAAGCTCTAATACCTCACTGATACGGGCAAAGCTTCTTCTCTGACGGTGACGACCGTACTGAACAAGTTGACCAGTCAACTGATTCACCTCGCAGACCCCCAATTCTTTAGCGAATTTTTCGGGCGTAATAATCGAACATTGTCATTGAATGTCGCTCGTTTTCCGCGTCTAAAAAGCGGCAAACGCGGCAGTTTCAAGCGAATTCCATTCCAATGGCATTTTATAATGTTAGCATATACGTTATAGCGAGTCAACAAGACTTCGCCGTTTGTCAAGACCGAATTGCACGGAAAATGAAATAGCCTTTTTCTTTCGCAAGCGTCTCGACGTGACCAAACACGTCTTCAAGCAACTTCTTCGCAGAAGGTGCTCCTTGTTTCTTTTGAATGACGACATAGAGTGCACCACCACTCACAAGATGGTCATACGCGTCCCGAAGGATCGTATGCACGACTTGTTTACCGGCGCGAATCGGAGGATTGGTCACAATTGCGGCGAACCGTTCCTCTCCGACCGCATCGTAAGCGTGACTGAGTCGCGTCTCAATCGTCACTCCGTTTTGGGTGGCGTTTTGTTCAGACAAAGCAAGCGCCCGCTCGTTCACGTCAACGAGGAGTGCTTCACGCCCAGAGGCGTCGGCAAGCGAGATCCCCATTGGACCGTAACCACAGCCGACATCTAAAATACGGCCCGAAACGACAGGCACTTCAAATGACTCGATTAAGAGACGTGACCCAAAATCGACCGATCCTTTCGAGAACACGCCGCGGTCCGAGGTGAAGCGATACGTCTTCCCTCGCAACTCATACGACCACGTCTCAGGGTCACTTTTCGAACTCGGATCGTTCGTATAGTAATGATCTCCCATGCGTTGAACCTCCTAACCCAATCTTCAAGGAAATAAAAGAAGCTCGCCACGGCGAGCTTCTATAGGTTGTGAAGTAAAAGTTAGATTACTTAACTTCGACAGTTGCGCCAGCTTCTTCAAGCTTAGCTTTAACTGCGTCTGCGTCTTCTTTCGAAACGCCTTCTTTGACTGGAGCTGGAGTTCCGTCAACGAGTGCTTTCGCTTCTTTAAGACCGAGGCCAGTAAGTTCACGTACCGCTTTGATGACGTTGATTTTACCAGCGCCAGCGTTTGTGAGGATTACGTCGAATTCAGTTTGCTCTTCAGCTGCTGCTGCGCCTGCACCTGCAACTGCTACTGGAGCTGCTGCTGATACGCCGAATTCTTCTTCGATTGTTTTTACGAGTTCGTTAAGTTCGAGAACCGTCATTGATTTGAGGTCTTCGATGAATTGCTCTTTGTTGAAAGCCATTATGGTTTTCCTCCTTTGATGTTGTGAAAATGTTTGGTTACGCTACGCGACAAAAATTAAGCAGATTGCTCTTCTTTTTGTTCTGCGATTGCGTTTGTTGCGACTGCGAGTCCACGGATTGGAGCTTGAAGTACGCTGAGAAGCATCGAGAGAAGACCTTCGCGTGATGGAAGTTCTGCAAGAGCTTTCACTTCTTCAAGTGAAGTTACTTTGCCTTCGATGATTCCGCCTTTGAGTTCGAGCGCTTTGTGCTCTTTCGAGAAGTCGTTCAAGATCTTCGCTGGAGCGACAACGTCTTCGTTCGAGAACGCGACTGCTGTAGGACCTGTGAAGACTTCGTCAAGACCGTCAAAACCAGACTGAGTAGCCGCGCGGCGAAGAAGTCCGTTTTTGTATACTTTGAACTCGATTCCAGCGTCACGGAGTGATTTACGGAGTGTAGTCACTTCTTCAACTGTAAGTCCACGGTAGTCAACAACGATTGTTCCAACGCTCGCTTGCATTTTCTCAGAGATTTCATCGACGAGTGCCGATTTCTGAGCTACGATTTTTTCGCTTGCCATGTGTTTGCACCTCCTAGTCATTTCTTGTACCGGACGAGAGGCTGCTCTTCAAAAGAAATCCCTCGTATGAAGACATACGAGGGCGTAATTGTTTGAAAGTAAACCTGTGACAACAGGCTCAAGTTCGAGCAAAGACACCTCGGAAGGGTTTACGGACCGATGTCCACCTTCTGTCTGCGGTAATCCAACATATTCGGTTGAACGTGTCTTACTTTAACAGCGGTATCACACGTTGTCAACAGTTTATTTCAAGTAGATTACTTGATGAAGTCGGCAGTCGCAACACGGATTCCAGGACCCATTGTTGACGAAAGCGCGATGTTTTTGAGGTAAGTTCCTTTTGCAGTAGCAGGCTTCACTTTCATGAGTGTCTCGATGATTGTCTCGATGTTCTCAGAGAGTTTTGTTGCTTCAAACGATTTCTTACCAACTGGTACGTGGATGTTACCGGCTTTATCAACACGGTACTCTACTTTACCAGCTTTGATGTCAGCGATTGCTTTCTCGACATCAAACGTAACTGTGCCTGTTTTCGGGTTAGGCATGAGGCCTTTTGGTCCGAGAACGCGACCGAGTTTACCAACTTCGCCCATCATGTCAGGTGTCGCAACGATTACATCGAAGTCGAACCATCCTTGTTGGATTTTCGTGATGAACTCAGAGTCACCGACATAGTCAGCGCCAGCTGCTTCAGCTTCTTTAGCTTTTTCGCCTTTTGCGAAGACGAGAACTTTTTGTGTTTTACCAGTACCGTGTGGAAGTACAACGGCACCGCGGATTTGTTGGTCTGCTTTCTTTGGATCTACGCCGAGACGTACAGCCACTTCGATTGTTTCATCGAACTTAGCAGTAGCAGTTTTTTGAACGAGTTCGACCGCTTCAGCGAGGTCGTAAGACTTCGTGCGATCAACAAGCTTCGCTGCTTCTTGGTGTTTTTTACCCATGATTCTTTTCCTCCTTGTGGTTAGCGGAATTTCCTCCCACATAATGAAGGGATTGAGGGTGAGTACAATATTCACCGTCAATCCCAGAGACTAATCAATTAGTCTTCGATTACAATACCCATACTGCGCGCAGTACCTTCAACCATAAGCATCGCTGTTTCTACAGACGACGCGTTAAGGTCAGGCATTTTAAGTTCAGCGATTTCGCGAACTTTATCACGCTTAACCGTTGCTACTTTCTTACGGTTCGGTTCACCAGAACCGCTCTCGATACCAGCAGCTTTCTTCAAAAGAACTGCAGCTGGTGGAGTTTTCGTAATGAATGTAAACGAACGATCTTCGTATACCGTAATGACTACAGGAATAATCAATCCGGCTTGGTCTTGTGTACGAGCGTTGAACTCTTTACAGAACCCCATGATGTTAACACCTGCTTGACCAAGTGCTGGTCCTACTGGTGGTGCTGGGTTAGCTTTACCAGCTGGGATTTGAAGTTTAACGAGTTTAGTAACTTTTTTCGCCACGAGACACACCTCCTTAAGTCTAAAATGTGGTTTCTTGGACGTTGTGCGCCCTCCCACTCAATCTATTAGGTCGAGTTTGTACCGAAATAAAGCACAACATCAAACATTTCCGATTGTACCATCCGTTTCCGAAGATGGCAAGTGGGTTTAGTTAATTTTCTGAACTTGTTCGAAATCAAGCTCGATTTTCGTTTCGCGGCCGAACATGTCGACGACGACTTTGAGCTTCTCTTTGTCAGCTTCGATTTCATCAATCGTCCCTTCAAAGTTCTCGAACGCGCCTTCTTTGACACGGACGAGATCGCCGAGCTCGTAGTTGTAACGGTCTTTCTTCTCGATGAGGCCCATCTGTGAAAGCACGTTCGTCACTTCGTCCGGTTGAAGCGGGATCGGCTTGGCGCCGCCACCCGTCGAACCGAGGAAGCCTGTCACGTTCGGTGTGTTCCGAACGACGTACCATGAATCGTCCGTCATGATCATCTCGACGAACACGTAGCCCGGGAAGTTTTTCACTTCACGTTCTTTAATCTTCTTCTCGCCACTTTTAAGCGTGACTTCTTCTTGCGTTGTTTCAGTCGGAACGAGGACGCGGAAAATTTTATCTTCCATGTTCATCGAACCGATTCGACGCTCTAGGTTTTCTTTGACGTTGTTCTCAAAGCCAGAATACGTCTGGACAACAAACCATTGTTTCTCCACGGCTTTCACCTCTTTCCTTAGTTAATCAATAAGTTGACGAGATAGCTGACACCAGTATCCACGCCAAACACGAACAAGCCAATCACGACGACGGTCGCGATGACTGTGATGGTATATTTCGTGAGCTCTTTACGAGTCGGCCAACTCGTTTTCTTTAGCTCTTTCCATACATCACGCAAAAAGTTCATGGTAGCTTCCTCCTACATTGAATGCCAATTGACGTTACTTTGATTCTCGGTGCACCGTATGCGCATTGCAACGACGGCAGAACTTGTTCAGTTCAAGGCGTGTCGCCACGTCATCACGTTTCGTCGTCGAGTAAACGCGTGATCCGCAAGTTGCACAGGCGAGACTTACTTTCTTTGCCATTCATAAGCGCCCCTTTCGACGGCTCTCCTACTAAAAAAGAGCGAAAAAAAAACGCCTCCTGTAAAATGGCGTCTACGGACAAGGCGCTGCCTTAAAAGTATCACATAGGAGGCGTGGGGTCAATATCGGTTAACTCGTCAAAGTCTTCACATCGACGTGACGTTCAAACTTCTTCTTCACACGCTGCAAGGCGTTATCAATCGATTTGACGTGACGATCGAGGTCGTCCGAGATCTCTTGGTACGAGCGGCCATCCAAATAAAGCCGAAGCACTTTTCGTTCCAAGTCGCTAAGCAGCTCATCCATCTTTTCTTCCATGAACAACTGGTCTTCCCGCGTGACAAGCAGTTCTTGTGGGTCGGTCGGGTGCGGGGGCAAGATGACGTCAAGCAACGTGCGGTCTGACTCATCGTCAAAGATCGGCTTATCGAGTGACACGTACGAGTTGAGCGGGATGTGTTTTTGGCGCGTGGCCGTCTTAATCGCCGTAATCATTTGACGCGTGATACACATCTCGGCAAAGCTTTTGAATGAGGCGAGCCGCTCGTCGCGGTAATCCCGAACCCCTTTATAAAGCCCGATCATCCCTTCTTGGACGATGTCCTCGTGATCGGCTCCAATCAAGAAGTACGACCGTGCTTTCGCTCGCACGAAATAACGATAGCGCTCAATCAGAAATTCTAACGCATCGCTATCCCCTTCGTTGCGCGCGAGCAAGACGAGCTCTTCGTCCGACATGTTTTCAAACTGTTCATATGGCCATCCGTTCATGTTTCATACCCCCCGGCAATTGATGATGAACTATGTAAGTTTGTGACCTCATTATAGACAGCAGGTAAAACGACCGTCAAACAAAATTCTAAAAATTCCGTCAATTACAATTCGTGTAACGCATACATCTATTAGTATACAACATTTCCTTTCAAAAAAATGTCAAACTAAAAACAAAGACGAGTCCATTTCATGAACTCGTCCGTGACGTGCGTCACCGCCTCATTTGCGACGACGCATTTCTTCCAATCGGGCTCGCACTTCCGGCGAGAGGTCGATCGTTTTTCGGTTCGACCGGTCTTGTTTGAGCGCCGATCGCTCTTGTTCGATTAACAGCTGGGCGTGCTTCCAGTCCTTCAACAGTTCGGTCGCCGGAACGCGGAGCGCCCCTTGACCGAAGATGACCCATTGCTCCGTGAAGTCGTTCGTCGCCACGAACAGGGTGACGAGACGGTTATCGACGAGTTCATGCGCCCGACGCTCAATCCATTCATCTGCCGTCTCGTTCTCTTTCGTATAAACGACCGTGACCCGGCTCTGTGTCGCTTTCGACTCGCGACCATAGCGCATATGGGCGTCGAAGACGATTGTCACTTCCCGACCGGTGACGGCTTGATACTCGGCCATCGCTTCAATGAGGTCGTTTCTCGCTTTGTCGAAGTCGATTTCGCGTAACTTCCGAAGATGTGGCCACGCTCCGATAATGTTATAGCCGTCAACGAGTAGAAGTTCCCGCTTTTTCACACTCATGACAGCGGATGGCGGGTGCGATGCACTTCATACAAGAGAAGCGCAGCTGCGACCGAGGCGTTGAGCGACGTCACATGACCAACCATCGGCATATGGACGAGGAAGTCACACGTCTCCCGTACGAGTCGGCTCATCCCCTTGCCTTCACTACCGATGACGACGACGAGCGGCATGTTGCCATCGAGGCGGCGATAGTCTTGGCTCTCGCTCGCATCCGTGCCGACGACCCACAACCCTTTCTCTTTCAACTCTTCGAGCGTTCGCGTCAAATTCGTGACGCGCGCGACCGGGATGTACTCGATTGCGCCCGTTGATGCTTTCGCGACCGTTTGCGTCAACCCGACCGAACGACGTTTCGGGATGATAATCCCGTGGGCGCCGACAGCGTCCGCCGTCCGTAAAATCGAGCCAAGGTTGTGCGGGTCTTCAAGCTCATCGAGCAAGATGAAGAGCGGTGTCTCCCCTTTCGACTCGGCTAGCGCGAACATGTCTTCAATCGACTTATACTCGTATGCCGCGACGGCCGCGACGACACCTTGGTGGTGTTCACTGCCGGCCATTTTCTCGAGTTTCGTTTTCGGGACGAATGACACTTGTACCGACGCTTCGTTCGCCATCGCAATGATTTGGGCGAGTGGCCCTTTTTGTTGGCCTTCCATGATGAAGACTTTGTTCATGTCGCGCCCGCTCCGGAGCGCTTCCATGACCGGGTTACGCCCGTATAGGAAGTCGATCCCTTCTTCCATCACGTCGACTTCTTGATAATCCGGTCGTTCTAACTTTTGTCGTTTCGGGCGGTCGTCACTACGTGGACGATCGAATGAACGTTTATCGCGCGACTTGCCTCCTTCATGTCGTTTCGGGTTGCTCGGTTTCGAGCCAAATGAACGCTTGTTCGATGAGTTCTTCAAGACGATCCCTTCTTTCTGTAAGGTAGATGTAACCAATCAGTGCCTCGAACGCGGTCGAGTAACGATACGTATGGACGTCCGTCCGCTTCGGAATCGAACCGGACTTGGCGTTTCGCCCACGCCGCACGACCGCCTGTTCTTCTTCCGAGAGCACGTTCGTCTCGAGCCAGTGGGTGACGACGCCTGCTTGCGACGATGCATTGACGTAACGGATGGCCCCACGGTGTAAATCGTTCGGTCGCGTCAAGCCCCGCTCGAGCAATCGTTTCCGCACCGCCATCTCATAGACGACGTCGCCCATATATGCGAGCGCGAGTGCGTTCAGTTGGGCCGGGTTCACACTCATAGACGCTTCCACCGGACGCCTTGCGCCGTATCTTCAAGTTGAATCTGTTGTTGTTTCAGTAGGTCACGAATCTCGTCGGCACGCGCGAAGTTTCGTTCGGCACGGGCCGCGTCGCGCTCTTGAATCAATTGATCAATCTCGGCATCTAACAGTTCCTTCTCTTCTGACAACGTCAAACCAAGGACACCGGTCAACTCGTCGAACAAGTCGATGACGTGCTCAAGCGTCTCTTTCGATACGTGGTTCGCTTTCGCATAGATGTTCGCTTCTCTCGCCAAGTCGAACAGCACGGTGACGGCGTTGGCCGTATTGATGTCATCATCCATCGCCTCAATAAATGTCGACTTGATGCCAGCAAGCTTACGCTCCATCGCCTCACTCGGCTCTTCTAAGCCGACCGTGACTGACAACCGGTGCTCGACGTTATGGTACGCCTCTTTGATGCGGTCCCAGCCGTTCGCTGCTTGCTCAATCAATTCGCGGCTGTAGTTGATCGGATGACGATAGTGGACCGACAGCATGAAGAAGCGGAGCACCATCGCATCGACTTCTTTGAGCGCCTCATGGACGAGCAAGAAATTCCCGAGCGATTTGGACATCTTCTCGTTCTCGATATTGATGAAGCCGTTGTGGAGCCAATAGTTGGCGAACTTCGTATGGTTGCACGCCTCGGACTGGGCGATTTCGTTCTCATGGTGCGGGAACTTCAAATCGTGACCGCCCGCATGGATATCAATCGTCTTGCCGAGATGCTTTTTCGCCATCGCCGAGCACTCGATGTGCCAGCCCGGACGCCCTTGTCCCCATGGACTCTCCCAAGCCGGTTCTCCCGATTTCGCCGCTTTCCATAAGACGAAGTCGAGCGGATCTTCTTTCTTCTCGCCGACGTCGACGCGCGAGCCGGCCCGCAAGTCTTCAATCGACTGCTGACTGAGCTTGCCGTACTCGTCAAATTTACGGGTGCGGAAATAGACGTCACCTTCGGACGCGTACGCATACCCTTCCGTCTCTAAGTTCCGGATAAACTCGATGATGTCTTCCATCGTGTCAGTGACGCGCGGATGCACATCGGCCGGTTGGACGTTGAGCGCCCCCGTATCGGCCAAATACGCTTCGATGTAGCGGTTCGTCAGCGTCGAGACGTCTTCACCGAGCTCGTTCGCGGCCCGGATGATTTTATCGTCGACGTCCGTGAAGTTCAAAACGTACTTCACATCATAGCCGCGATACGTCAAATAGCGACGGACCGTGTCGAATGCGATCGCTGGTCGGGCGTTCCCGACGTGGATATAGTTATAGACGGTCGGCCCGCACACGTACATCGACACTTTCCCTGGTACGATTGGGACGAACGGTTCCTTTTTATTCGTGAGGCTGTTGTAAAACTGAATCATGTGTCTTCTCCTCCATCCGTTTCTCTAAAGAAGCTAACTTTTTCTCTAATTGTTCGACCGCGTTCTCGAGTCGCTCTTGGCATTCTCGGTCTGGGTCCGGGAAGCGATGATCGAGGTCGTGTTGTTTGACCCGCTCACCGTTTCGGATGACGACACGACCCGGAATTCCGACGACCGTCGAGTCCGACGGCACGTCTTTTAAGACGACGGAACTCGCTCCGATTTTGACGCAATCGCCAATCGTGATATTGCCGAGCACTTTCGCACCTGCCGAAATCAACACGTCATTCCCGATCGTCGGGTGACGCTTTCCTTTCTCTTTTCCCGTTCCGCCGAGCGTCACGCCTTGATAAATCGTGACATCGTTACCGATGATGGCCGTCTCGCCAATGACGATGCCAAAACCATGGTCGATAAACAGACGTTCGCCGATGACGGCGCCCGGGTGAATTTCTACCCCAGTCAACCAACGGCTCGTCTGCGCAATCAATTTCGCGACGAGCTTCACGTTCCGTTTCCATAGGCCGTGTGCGATACGGTGCGCCCAGAGCGCATGCAGTCCCGGATACGTTAAAACGACCTCCGCTTTCGACCGCGCGGCCGGGTCAAGCTCGAGCACGTTTTGAATATCGGCCCGTACACTTTTCCAAAATCCCATAATTGTTCTCCTTTTCCATATCAAAAACAAAGACGCCCCTGTGCCAAGGCACAGAGACGCCGTAAGCGCGGTTCCACTCTGTTTGGGAAACTTCCCCTCTCAAGTCTCGTTAACGCCGAGTCGCGGTCCCGACTACGTATCGCCGGAACGGCTCCGAGGTGCACTTCGACGGGGGACGCTTCTAGAACTTCCAGCCATGGTTCTAGTCTCTGTTAAGTGTCAATCCGCTTACTTTCCTCATCATTGCCTTTAAGCTAATAAAGTTGAGAGACGTGCCAAGACACGCTCTTTTCCAATCAATGCGATTGCATTTGGAAGCTCTGGTCCGTGCGTCTGCCCTGTCGTCGCGACACGGATCGGCATGAACAAGTTCTTTCCTTTTTGACCGGTCGCTTTTTGTGTCGCTTTCGTCGCGGCTTTAATCGCTTCCGGTGTGAAATCTTCGATCTGTTCGAGTTGCGCCTTGAATTCAGCCAAGACGCTCGGTACCGCCTCACCGGCAAGCACCGCGTTCGCCTCTTCGTCATACTCGACTTCGTCTTTAAAGAACAAGTCCGTCAACGCGACGATCTCAGCGCCGTGCGTCATCTGTTCTTTATAGAGCGCGATGAGCGCTGTCGCCCAATCCGCTTCTTCCATCGAGAGCGCTTCTGGTAAACGGCCCGCTTCTTGTAAGAATGGTAAACTGAGTGCCACCACTTCGTCAAGCGAAGCCTGTTTCATGTAGACACTGTTGATCCACGCGAGCTTCTGTTGATCAAACACGGCCGGGCTCTTCGAGAGTCGACCCGCGTCGAACATGTCGATGAACTGTTGTTTCGTGAAGATCTCTTCTTCACCGACCGGCGACCAGCCGAGAAGCGAGATGAAGTTGAAGAGCGCTTCCGGGATGTATCCGAGATCGGCATATTGCTCGATGAACTGAATGATTGACTCATCACGCTTCGAGAGTTTCTTATGGTTCTCATTGAAAATGAGCGTCATATGCCCGAACGTCGGGTACTCCCATCCGAGCGCGTCATAGACCATCATCTGTTTCGGTGTGTTGGCGATGTGGTCGTCGCCCCGTAACACGTGACTGATCTTCATCAAGTAGTCATCGATGACGACCGCAAAGTTGTACGTCGGAATCCCGTCTTGTTTGACGATGACCCAATCACCGAAGTCTTTCGCTTCAAACGAGACGTCACCTTTGACGACATCATGCCATTTGTACGTGACGCCCTCAGGCACACGGATGCGAATCGACGGCTTGCGACCTTCCGCTTCGAATGCGGCCCGCTCCTCAGCGCTCAAGTTGCGATGGGCACCCGAATAACGCGGCGCTTCGCCGCGCGCGATTTGTGCTTCGCGCTCTGCCTCGAGTTCTTCCGACGTCATATAGCACTTATAGGCGAGTCCTTTCTCCATCAACTCGTTCACATGTTTGTTGTAGAGGTCGAGTCGCTCCATTTGGAAGTAAGGGCCGTAGTCACCACCGCGGCCTGGACCTTCGTCCCAATCGATTCCAAGCCATTCAAGATACTTCATCTGACTTTCGACACCGTTCTCAACGTTCCGTTTTTGATCGGTATCCTCGATTCGGAGGATCATCTTCCCGCCGGCGTGGCGAGCATATAAATAATTGAATAGCGCGGTCCGGGCGTTCCCGATATGAAGGTGACCCGTCGGACTTGGCGCATAGCGTACACGCACTTCACTCATACTATTTCCACCTTTCTTCTCTTCTGCCCAAATAGTATACCACTTTTGTCAAGCACGGTTGAGCAGGATGACCGCCTGGGCAGCAATTCCTTCTTCTCGTCCCGTGAAGCCGAGCTGTTCCGTCGTCGTCGCCTTTACGTTCACTTGGCTGATGTCAGCCTCAAGCAACTCAGCAATGACCGCTCGCATGTCATCGATATATGGACGAAGTTTTGGCCGCTGTGCCATGACCGTCGCATCGACGTTTCCAAGGACGTACCCTTCTGCTTTCACGAGTTGCCAGACGTGTTGAAGCAACACTTTCGAATCGGCATCTTTAAAAGCTGGGTCCGTGTCCGGAAAATGCTTGCCGATATCTCCCGCTGCGATCGCACCGAGGGCCGCATCGGCAATCGTGTGGAGCAACACGTCCGCATCGGAATGACCGAGTAGACCACGGTCGTGCGGAATCTCGATTCCCCCTAAAATGAGCGGGCGACCTTCCGCAAATGCATGCACATCAAATCCTTGTCCTATTCTCATCGATAATCCTCCTTCGTCAAAATCGCTTCCCCGAACAATAAATCTTCGGGTGTCGTGATTTTTATGTTGTGATAGTCACCCGGGATGACCGCGACCTCATGACCTGCCCATTCGAACAGACTCGCATCGTCGGTACCCGTAAACGTTTGCGCCGCCGCTTCGTCGTGAATGCGCCGAATCCGCTCAATCGGAAACGCCTGCGGGGTCTGGGCGAGCCAAAGCGTCTCACGCGGAACCGTGCGGGTAATTTGTCCAGCATCCACTTGCTTCACCGTGTCTTTCACGGGAACAGCTAAAATCGCACCGCCCGTTTGTCCTGCTTGAGCCACTTGCCGCAATTGTTCGACTCGAATGAACGGACGCGCTCCGTCATGAATCAAGACGACACCGTCTCGCGTCACGGCATGCAGGCCGGCACGGACACTTTCTTGCCGTTCTTTCCCGCCGGTCACATACGTGATGGGGGTCGGAATATGGTTAAGCATCGAGCGAAACCACGGCTCTTCCTCCGGACGAATCGCCAAGATGATGGCGTCACACCATGTGTCACGGGCGAACGCCTCGACCGTCCACACGATAATCGGCTTTCCTTGGAGCTGTAACATCAATTTATTCTCGTTCGCCCCCATACGCTTGCCTTGACCGGCCGCTGGGATGACGACTGCATATCGCATCACTAATTCCCCTCACTTCGTGAAAAAAGAGAGCGCGAAGCGCGTCTCTTTTTCACAGTTATTCAGGACGAGCAAAAATCATTCGACCTGCCGAGGTCTGGAGCACACTCGTCACGACGACCGGTAACGTCTTCGAAATGAGCTTACGTCCCCCTTCGACAACGACCATCGTCCCGTCTTCGAGGTAGGCGACTCCTTGATTTTGTTCTTTTCCTTCTTTGATGACCGTAACGACCATCTCTTCACCTGGAATGACAATCTGTTTCACCGAGTTAGCTAAATCGTTAATGTTTAACACCGGGACGTTTCGAACTTCACATACTTTGTTCAAGTTGTAGTCGTTCGTCACGACGATCCCGTTCTTCACTTCAGCGAGTTTAATCAGCTTGATATCGACTTCCGCTACATCTTCAAAGTCTCCATCATAAATCTCGACTTCGATGCGGTCGTTGTCTTGAAGCTCTTTTAAGATATCGAGTCCGCGTCGACCGCGATTCCGTTTCAACGTATCTGAAGAGTCCGCGATATATTGGAGTTCGCCGATGACGAACTGGGGAACGATGAGCGTTCCTTCAATAAAGCCTGTCTTCGCGATGTCGGCGATACGACCGTCGATGATGACACTCGTATCCAAAATCTTATCGTTCGAACGGCGTACCGGCTCAGCCGGCTGCTTTTCGCGTTCACTTTTCACGAACAGTTTGATCCACTCGTTGCGCTTTCGGTACCCGACGGCAAATCCGAAGTATCCGAACAAAGCGGTCACGAAAATCGGGACGATTTTACTGAGCAAGAAAATGTTCGTCACTTCGAGCGAGACGCTAATCAAAAAGGCGATTAACAACCCGATAATCAATCCAATCGAGCCGAACAAAATATCCCCGACCGGCAATCGGACGAGCCGTTCTTCGACAAAACGGATGAATTTAACGACCATGTCGGTCAAGAATAAACTGAGAATGAAGAAGATAAGTCCACCAATCAAACTAGCTACGTATGGAATCGTCAACCATGCCGGCACGTTCACACCGAGGTCACTTAGTAAAATCATCAACTCGATAATCCCGAACCATCCGACGACGAGACCGATTAAAATAAATCCGATTCGCACTGCAATCTTCACTCATTCCACCTCCTTCGTTTGAATTTAAATTTCATGAAAACAGCACTTTTATTGTAACACGGTTCGTTTGAAAGCGTTCGTTACAAAGCGTTAAAAACCTGTCGGAGGCGCCCGTCAGAACGGAATGGTGAGTTGTAGCGCCTCATCGACAGTACTGACCCCGACGACGTCGATTCCGGCTGGTGCCGTCCAGCCGCCAAGGTTGTTTTTCGGAATGAGCGCACGCGTGAAGCCGAGCTTAGCCGCCTCGGCGACGCGTTGTTCGATTCGTGACACCCGGCGTACTTCACCGGTCAATCCGACTTCCCCGATACAGACGTCGGTCGGGCGTGTCGGACGGTCGCGGAAACTTGAGGCGATGGAGACACAGATTGCCAAATCGATGGCCGGCTCGTCAAGCTTCACGCCACCAGCCGCCTTCAAATACGCATCTTGCGTCTGGAGCAAGAGACCGGAACGTTTCTCGAGCACGGCCATGAGCAGCGCGACGCGGTTTTGGTCGATTCCCGTCGCCATGCGTCTCGGATTCCCGAATGACGTCGGCGAAATGAGCGCTTGAAGCTCGACGAGCACCGTTCGCGTCCCTTCCATTGAAGCGACGACCGTCGAGCCGGATACACCGGCCGTCCGTTCTTCTAAGAAAATCTCGGACGGGTTGAGCACTTCCTCGAGCCCGCTCTCTTTCATCTCAAAGATGCCAATCTCATTCGTCGAGCCGAAACGGTTCTTGACCGCCCGTAAAATCCGGAACGTATGATGGCGCTCGCCCTCGAAATACAACACCGCATCGACCATATGCTCGAGCAAGCGTGGTCCGGCGATCGAACCTTGCTTCGTGACGTGTCCGACGATAAAGACGGCCACGCCTCGCGTTTTGGCGATTTTCATAAGCGCTGCGGTACATTCCCGCACTTGAGCGACACTGCCCGGCGCCGATTGAATCTCATCCATATATACCGTTTGAATCGAATCGATGATGACAAATCCCGGCTTCTCTTCATCGATGACCCGTTCAATCATCAACATATCGGTCTCGGCGAGCACATATAAATCCTGTGTCGGCAGGCCGAGTCGCTCCGCACGAAGCTTCGTCTGCTTGAGCGATTCCTCACCTGAAATGTAGAGTACTTTCCGTCCGCTATGGGCAAGATGCGCACTGACTTGAAGTAAAATCGTCGACTTGCCGATACCCGGGTCACCCCCGACAAGGACGAGCGATCCAGGGACAATCCCCCCACCGAGGACGCGGTCAAACTCTTGACTGTTCGTATGGACTCGCGTCTCTTCCTGCGAGACGACGTCCGCGAGACGTTCCGGTTTCAACTGGCGTGAGGAACTGTGAACGAACGCGGCCCCGCGCTTCGCTTTCTTCTCTTCGACGAACTCTTCGACGAGCGTGTTCCATTCATTACATCCCGGGCAACGTCCCATCCATTTGGCGGACTCATAGCCACACGATTGACATACGTATTTCGTTTTTAATTTAGCCATACCGAATCCTTTCTGTTTAAAAAAGCCCCCTCACACGAGAGAGGGAGCTTCGCATTATTGAACGACGCCTTCGCTTCGGACGATAAACTCTCCGTCCTGCACGTCGAGCGCGACTTTACTACCTTTGGTGATGTCTCCACTGAGCATCGCTTCTGAGAGTCGGTCCTCCACCTCGCGTTGGAGCGCCCGGCGGAGCGGTCGAGCCCCGTACTCTGGGTCGTATCCAACTTCAGCGATCTTCTCAAGCGCCGACTCCGTCAACGTGAAGTCGATGCCTTGTTCGCCAAGACGTTTCGTGAGTGTCTCGGCCATGAGCTTGACGATTTGTTGGATATGCTCTTTTTGAAGCGAGTGGAATACCGTGATCTCATCGATTCGGTTCAAGAACTCAGGACGGAACGCTTTTTTGAGCTCTTCCATGACTTTGTCCTTCATCTCTGTATATTCACGTTTCACATCGTCTTCAACCGTGAATCCGACATATTTGTTCCGTTTGAGCGCGGCGGCCCCGACGTTTGATGTCATGATGATGACGGTGTTGCGGAAGTCGACCGTGCGGCCTTTCGAGTCTGTCAAGCGGCCGTCGTCGAGCACTTGGAGCAAGATGTTGAACACTTCCGGGTGCGCTTTCTCAATCTCATCAAGCAAGATGACCGAGTATGGCTTCCGGCGAACTTTTTCTGTCAATTGTCCACCTTCTTCATACCCAACATACCCTGGAGGCGAACCGACGAGTCGGCTCGTCGCATGTTTCTCCATGTACTCGGACATGTCGATGCGGATAATCGCGTCCTCATCGCCGAAGAGCGCTTCGGCAACGGCACGGGCAAGTTCGGTCTTACCGACACCGGTCGGCCCAAGGAAGACGAACGATCCGATTGGACGTTTCGGGTCTTTCAACCCGGCACGGGCCCGGCGGATTGCCCGCGAAATCGATTTGACGGCTTCATCTTGACCGATGACACGGTTATGCAAAATCGACTCGAGTTTTAAGAGACGATCTGTCTCTTCCTCTGCGATTTTTGTGACCGGAACGCCGGTCCAGTTGGCGACGACTTGGGCGATATCTTCTTTCGTCACTTCAAGTTTCTCATTGCCTTGTTTGTTCTGCCATTCGGACTTCAACTGTTCGAGTTCTTCTCGAACTTTTTGTTCCGTATCTCGAAGCGAGGCTGCTTTCTCGAACTCTTGGCTCTGAACGGCCGAATCTTTTTCTTTCCGAATCGTTTCAAGGCGCGCTTCGAGTTCTTTTAAGTTCGGTGGCGCCGTGAACGAACGGAGGCGGACTTTTGACGCGGCCTCATCGACGAGGTCAATCGCTTTATCTGGAAGGAAACGGTCTGAAATATAGCGGTCTGAAAGGACAACAGCTTCATGGACCGCTTCATCCGTGATGGTCACGCGGTGATGCGCTTCATAGCGATCGCGCAAACCGAGTAGGATTTGCTCTGCTTCTTCGGTCGTCGGTTCATTCACTTGAATCGGTTGGAAGCGACGCTCGAGCGCGGCATCTTTTTCGATATACTTCCGATACTCATCTAACGTCGTCGCACCGATACATTGAAGCTCACCACGGGCGAGTGATGGTTTCAAGATGTTCGAGGCATCGATTGCCCCTTCCGCCCCACCAGCGCCGATTAACGTATGCAATTCGTCAATGAAGAGGATGACGTTCCCGGCTTGACGAATCTCGTCCATGACTTTTTTCAAGCGGTCTTCAAATTCACCGCGATATTTTGTACCCGCGACGAGTGTTCCCATATCAAGGACCATCACTCGTTTGTTACGAAGCGTCTCTGGCACTTCATTATTGATGATTTGTTGAGCTAATCCTTCGACGACAGCCGTCTTCCCGACACCTGGCTCACCGATGAGAACCGGGTTGTTTTTCGTCCGGCGTGATAAGACTTCGATGACCCGTTGAATCTCACCAGCGCGCCCGATCACCGGATCAAGACGTGACTCACGAGCTTGCTGCGTCAAGTCGCGAGCTAATCCGTCGAGTGTCGGTGTCGCAGCGCTCGTTCCAGGTTGTGAGGCGTTAGCTGACGATTCTGTGTTACCGAGCAATTGAAGCACTTGTTGACGTGCTTTTGTCAAACTGATGCCGAGGTTGTTCATGACGCGCGCCGCCACACCCTCGCCTTCTCGAATCAAGCCGAGCAAGATGTGCTCTGTCCCAACGTATGAGTGACCGAGTTTACGGGCCTCGTCCATCGAAAGTTCAATCACTTTTTTCGCACGCGGCGTGTAATGAATCGTTGACCCGTTCTCTGAACCACGTCCAATGAGCGCTTCCACTTCTTGTTGAATCTTTTCAGACGTCATGCCGAGGGCGAAGAGCGCTTTTGCAGCGATGCCTTCCCCTTCTCGAATCAATCCGAGTAAAATGTGTTCCGTACCAATATTGTGATGGCCAAGCCGTACCGCTTCTTCTTGTGCCAAAGCTAATACGCGCTGAGCTCGTTCTGTGAATCGACCAAACATCATGGACAAAACCTCCTTGAGAGTTAAATCAAACTAAACCGTGATCTAGCATGCGACGAACGAGCGTCGCTCGTTCCCGATCTCGTTCTTTCGTAGATAATGTTTTCCCGAAATGTTTTTGTAGGAAACCTGATTGCAACCTTACAATCAGTTCATGAAACTGTGGCGGGCTCCAATCTGACAATAGGCCAAGATCGCTCGCTAAATGTAAGTCAGACAGACGCTCAATTGCTTCTGTCGAAGACAGTAACTTCGCATAACGCAACACCCCATAAGAGCGATAAAACTGATCTTCTAACTCGTCTTCCTTGTTTTTGAGCAAATCCTCACGTGCTTGGCGTTCGGCCTGAATGAGTTGTTCCGTTATTTCCATAAAGTCCGATAAGAGTTGGGATTCATGGCTCCCAAGTGTACGTTGATTCGACAACTGGAATAAACGTCCCGCTGCGTCACTACCTTCCCCGTACCGGCCACGAATTGTGTAACCTAGTTTGCGAAGTTCTTTTAGTATAGGAGTAATTCGACCTGTCAATACCAAGCCTGGTAAGTGAAGCATGACCGAGGCGCGAAGACCTGTCCCGATGTTGCTCGGGCACGTCGTCAAGTACCCTAATGTTTCATCGAAGGCGTAAGGAAGTGATTCTTCACACAAAGCATCGACGCGTTTAGCGAGTTCGAACGCCTCTGCCACCTGAAACCCTGGAAGTAACGTTTGAATTCGTAAATGATCTTCCTCGTTGATTAACACACTAATCGTCTCATCTTCACTTAAAAAGACGGCACTTTCATCTTTTGTAGCAATGGTTGGACTGATTAGATGCTTCTCGACAAGCGCTTGGCGGGTCACGTAATCATAGGAACCCATATGAATATACTTAAATCCTTGCAAACCACCAAGAGAAGATTCGACACGTTCACATAAATATCGTTGTCCTTCTTCTGAAAGTATTGGGGAGAAGACCGTGTCCTTCAAATTGCGAGCCAGTCGGATTCGCGTTGAGATGACAAGGTCGTCAAGTTTCGCTCGTTCACGCATTTTCGGACCGAGCGGTTGTTCGAGGAATGTCTCCATCACGCCTCACCTTGTCCTTTCAATTGAATCATTTCTTTTTTGATACGGGCTGCACGTTCATAATCTTCTTGTTCGACAGCTTGCTCCAACTCCCCTGCCAGCTTGACGAGTCGTTCTTCAATTCGTTCGTCAGGCGTACGTAACAAGTTCGGAATTGAACCGACGTGATGATCATGCCCTTGTTGATATTGACGCGTTATTTTTAATAAATCATCTCGAAACACGGTGTAACACATTGTACAGCCGGCTTTTCTCGTTTGTTGTAACGCATGTTGCGTCATTTGACACGTCGGACACCGCTTCACGACCGGGACGTAACCTGTCATGACTTCAAACGCGCAATTCCGACACAGTTTACGTGTGACAGATACCCCGTTCTCATTAATGACCATTTCATTGACGGCAGGTCGCCGTTTACATCGTTCGCATAGCATGTTATCCCGCCTCCGTCAGCGATAACTTAACAATTTCATAAGCGCTAATAATTGTTGTCGGCGAATCAAGTGACGATCGGTTGCGTGGAGACCGAGTGATTCATCAGACAATACGTGAAAAAGAAGTCGAACTTCCCGTTCACTTAACAATCCTTCTTCAAATAGACGAATTAATATGTTTTCGACGACTTGTTCATTCAAATTAGGTTGATCATGCAAGAAGTCGATGAGACTAGCTAATAAATCTTGCTTCTCATGTAAGATGACGCGGCGAATGCGAATATATCCGCCTCCCCCTCGTTTGCTTTCAACAAGATAGCCTTTTTCGACGGTAAATCGTGTGTTGATGACATAGTTGATTTGAGACGGGACACACTCGAAACGTTTCGCAATATCTTGTCGTTTAATTTCAATTGCATTGGCCTGACTTTCTTTGAGTACTTGCTTCAAATACTGTTCGATTACATCAGATATGTTTCTCATCTCCACCACCCTCTGACCATCTTTGACTTTTGACTATATTTTATCATTGATTCAAAAAAAGGCAAACGAAAAGCGACGATGCAGCGCATCGTCGCACAAAAAAGACGACCAAGCAGATGCTTGATCGTCTCATGTTGCCTGGCAACGTCCTATCCTCACAGGGGGAGACCCCCAACTACTTTCGGCGCTGAAGCGCTTAACTTCCGTGTTCGGCATGGGAACGGGTGTGGCCGCTTCGCTATCGCCACCAGACAATTTCAAGGCTTGTTCCCTGAAAACTGAAGTTCATCAATACAAACCATAGACTAGATCAAAGCCTCGACCGATTAGTATCATTCAGCTCCACGTGTCACCACGCTTCCACCCATGACCTATCTACCTCATCGTCTCTGAGGGGTCTTTCTTGATTGCTCAAAGGGAAATCTCATCTCGGAGGGGGCTTCATGCTTAGATGCTTTCAGCACTTATCCCGTCCGCACGTAGCTACCCAGCGATGCTCCTGGCGGAACAACTGGTACACCAGCGGTGCGTCCATCCCGGTCCTCTCGTACTAAGGACAGCTCTCCTCAAATTTCCTGCGCCCACGACGGATAGGGACCGAACTGTCTCACGACGTTCTGAACCCAGCTCGCGTACCGCTTTAATGGGCGAACAGCCCAACCCTTGGGACCTACTCCAGCCCCAGGATGCGATGAGCCGACATCGAGGTGCCAAACCTCCCCGTCGATGTGGACTCTTGGGGGAGATCAGCCTGTTATCCCCAGGGTAGCTTTTATCCGTTGAGCGATGGCCCTTCCATGCGGAACCACCGGATCACTAAGCCCGACTTTCGTCCCTGCTCGACTTGTAGGTCTCGCAGTCAAGCTCCCTTCTGCCTTTGCACTCTTCGAATGATTTCCAACCATTCTGAGGGAACCTTTGGGCGCCTCCGTTACTGTTTAGGAGGCGACCGCCCCAGTCAAACTACCCACCTGACACGGTCCTCCAGCCGGATCACGGCTGCGAGTTAGAGACTCTATACGCAAAGGGTGGTATCCCAAGGGTGTCTCCACCGAAGCTGGCGCTCCGGCTTCACAAACTCCCACCTATCCTGTACATCGCGTACAAAGCCTCAATATCAGGCTGTAGTAAAGCTCCATGGGGTCTTTCCGTCCTGTCGCGGGTAACCTGCATCTTCACAGGTACTATGATTTCACCGGGTCTCTCGTTGAGACAGTGCCCAAATCGTTACGCCTTTCGTGCGGGTCGGAACTTACCCGACAAGGAATTTCGCTACCTTAGGACCGTTATAGTTACGGCCGCCGTTTACTGGGGCTTCGGTTCAGTGCTTCTCTTGCGATGACACATCCCCTTAACCTTCCAGCACCGGGCAGGCGTCAGCCCCTATACTTCATCTTGCGATTTAGCAGAGACCTGTGTTTTTGCTAAACAGTCGTTTGGGCCTATTCACTGCGGCTTATGTTGCCATAAGCGTCCCTTCTCCCGAAGTTACGGGACCATTTTGCCGAGTTCCTTAACGAGAGTTATCCCGCGCGTCTTAGAATTCTCATCTCGCCTACCTGTGTCGGTTTACGGTACTGGCGCCGACCTCCTCACTAGAGGCTTTTCTTGGCAGCGTGAAATCCGGTACTTCGCCCTACGGGCTCCACGTCACAGCTCGACCTTGTGTGCCGGGCGGATTTGCCAACCCGACGGCCTCGCTGCTTGTCCGTGCACTTCCAGTCGCACGGTTACCTTATCCTTCTGCGTCCCCCCATCGTTCGAACGGTGGTACGGCGGTACAGGAATATCAACCTGTTGTCCATCGCCTACGCCTTTCGGCCTCGGCTTAGGTCCAGACTAACCCTGAGCGGACGAGCCTTCCTCAGGAAACCTTGGGCTTTCGACGGAGGGGATTCTCACCCCTCTTTTCGCTACTCACACCGGCATTCTCACTTCCAAGCGCTCCACGGCTCCTCACGATACCGCTTCACTGCTGCTTGGAACGCTCTCCTACCATCCCTTACGGGATCCATAGCTTCGGTGGTATGTTTAGCCCCGTTACATTTTCGGCGCGGCGTCACTCGACTAGTGAGCTATTACGCACTCTTTGAATGGTGGCTGCTTCTAAGCCAACATCCTAGTTGTCTGTGCAACGCCACATCCTTTTCCACTTAACATACACTTGGGGACCTTAGCTGATGGTCTGGGCTGTTTCCCTCTCGACTACGGATCTTATCACTCGCAGTCTGACTCCCGAGTACAAGTCACTGGCATTCGGAGTTTGACTGAATTCGGTAACCCTGTGGGGGCCCCTAGTCCAATCAGTGCTCTACCTCCAGAACTCTTCACCTCGAGGCTAGCCCTAAAGCTATTTCGGAGAGAACCAGCTATCTCCAGGTTCGATTGGCATTTCACCGCTACCCACACCTCATCCCCGCACTTTTCAACGTGCGTGGGTTCGGACCTCCAGTCAGTGTTACCTGACCTTCATCCTGGACATGGGTAGATCACCTGGTTTCGGGTCTACGACGACGGACTGATGCGCCCTGTTCAGACTCGCTTTCGCTGCGGCTCCGCCTTTTCGGCTTAACCTCGCCCGCCATCGTAACTCGCCGGTTCATTCTACAAAAGGCACGCCATCACCCGTTAACGGGCTCTGACTACTTGTAGGCATACGGTTTCAGGATCTGTTTCACTCCCCTTCCGGGGTGCTTTTCACCTTTCCCTCACGGTACTGGTTCACTATCGGTCACTAGGAAGTATTTAGCCTTGGGAGATGGTCCTCCCGGATTCCGACGGGGTTTCACGTGTCCCGCCGTACTCAGGATCCACTCTGGAGGGGATAAGATTTCGGCTACAGGGCCGTCACCTTCTCTGGCCGACCTTTCCAGGTCGTTCACCT
>NZ_CP073101.1:367500-412500 GCF_018138125.1 Exiguobacterium alkaliphilum | reverse complement strand
GTTATCGAGTTCGTGTGCTTCATCATTCCCCGCTTCTTTCTCAAGCAACTGTGCTTCGAAACGCTCACGTTGATCGATCGGGTCGTTCAACTCCGTGAACGCGTTCGCGTGTTCACGACGGACGATGAACAACTCAAAGCGGTCCGTGAAGCGTGGGTCTTGATCATTCTTTTTCGCAAGTGGTGACACTTCGACCGGATGGCCAGTGACGAAAGTCGGTTGAAGCAACGTCTCTTCTACTTTTTGTTCAAAGAATTCATTGACGATATGACCGAACGTCATATGATCTTGAACTTCGACACCGTGCTCTTTCGCAAGTGCGCGTGCTTCTTCATCCGACATTTGTTGCCAGAAGTCGACACCTGTCTCCTCTTTCACCAAGTCGACCATGTGGGCACGTTTCCAACCGATTCCGAGATGAATCGTATCTTCACCGTACTGGACATCTGTCGTGCCTAGCACTTCTTTCGCGACGTGCGCAACCAATTCTTCCGTCAAATCCATGATGTCGTTATAATCCGCATATGCTTCATATAGCTCAATCATCGTGAACTCTGGGTTGTGACGTGTCGAGATTCCTTCGTTACGGAAGACGCGTCCGATTTCATAGACGCGCTCAAGTCCACCGACGATGAGGCGCTTCAAGTGGAGCTCAATCGCAATTCGCATATATAGTTCCATATCGAGTGCATTGTGATGCGTCAAGAACGGACGGGCCGCTGCACCACCGGCAATCGTATGAAGCATCGGCGTTTCCACTTCAAGGTAACCGCGTTGATTTAAGAAAGTACGGATTTCCGAGATGATTCGGCTACGCAAAATAAACGTCTGACGTGAATCATTGTTTGTGATTAAGTCGAGATAACGTTGGCGATAACGTTGTTCGACATCTTTAAGTCCGTGGTATTTATCCGGAAGCGGTCGCAACGCTTTCGTCAACAGTTCAAACGCTTCAACGTGAATCGACAATTCTCCCACGTTCGTTTTGAACAATTTCCCTTTCACACCGACGATGTCACCAAGGTCAGACGATTTAAACAAATCGAAC
Source organism: Exiguobacterium alkaliphilum (assembly GCF_018138125.1). NCBI lineage: Bacteria > Bacillati > Bacillota > Bacilli > Caryophanales > Exiguobacterium > Exiguobacterium alkaliphilum. Next base: position 411,452 of record NZ_CP073101.1, on the reverse strand, counting down.
GCCTCGTCACCGACATCATTCTTGCGAACATAAATTTGAATCTGGCCAGTGACGTCTTGGATGTGGGCAAAGAAGACTTTCCCTTTCCCACGCTTCGTCATGATTCGGCCAGCAAGCGTCACGTCGACAGCTTGTTCAGCGAGCGCTTCTTTCTCAATCGCCTCATATTGTTCGTGCAATTCACCGGCATGGGCCGAGCGTTCGAACCGCTGACCGAACGGGTCTAAGCCGCGTTCGCGCATTTCCGTCATCTTTTCAAAACGCACCTGCATTTGGTCGTTCATTTCCAACTCGTGACTCACTACTCCATTCACTCCTCTATACGTATTGGGTTTCTCTCTAATAAAAAACTGTCGACCCGATGGCCAACAGCACAGCCTGAGCCGTTCGCTCATTGCGTAGCGCTTTTTCGCCAAACAAGCTTACCATAAATCACTTTTTTACACTAGTTCACACTTCTTGCATCTGTCGTTCGAGTTGCTCGACGAAATGGTACAAAATGATCCCGAACGTATCACGTGATTCAGCCTCATTGATTTGCTTGCGAACCGGGCCGCTCCCTTTCAATCCTTTCAAGTACCAGGCCGCGTGTTGACGCATTTCCCGCACTGCCGTCAGCTCGCCTTTGATGGCAATCAATCGATCGAGGTGAAGCATGCATATATCAATCTTCTCCCGCGCTGCCGGTTCTGGCGGGAGTTCACCTGTCTCTAAATATTGAACCGTCTGGTAAAGCATCCACGGGTTCCCTAAAGCGGCCCGGCCGATCATGACGGCATCGACGCCGTAATGGTCGATCGCGTGTTTCGCTTCTTGCGGTGTCGAGATATCGCCATTCCCGATAATCGGAACGGTCGCAATCTTTTTCGCTTCGCCAATCCATTCCCAATTCGCCGTACCTTCATATTGTTGGGAACGGGTCCGCCCGTGGATCGCAATCGCCGAGGCGCCACCCGACTGGGCCGCTCGGACGTTATCGAGAATGTAGATGTGATCCTCGTCCCAACCGAGACGCATTTTGACGGTGACTGGTTTTTCGACCGCATTCGAGACGGCATTTACCATCTCATACACTTTCTCCGGGTCGAGTAACCACTTCGCGCCCGCCTCACACTTCGTCACTTTTGGGACCGGGCAACCCATGTTGATGTCGATAATGTCCGCATTCGTATTTTGGTCGACGTACCTCGCCGCCTGTACGAGCGTCTCTTTCGACCCGCCAAAGATTTGAAGACTGAGCGGTTTTTCTCGCTCATCGACGTACAGCATCCGTAGCGTCCGCGCGTTCTCTAACAAAATCCCTTTATCGCTCACCATCTCGGCACAGACGAGCCCGGCACCGAACTCTTTCGCGATGAGACGAAATGCCGGATTCGTGACGCCGGCCATCGGGGCGAGCACGGCCCGATTCTTAATGTCCACGTTTCCAATCTTAAAACCTGACATAGCTCCACTTCCTTTTATAGACGTTAAACCGATTCAACGAGCGACTGTAACGATTCAAGCCGGACTACATCGCGCCGTTCCGCTTCCGGTAGCGCGAGGAGCAGGTCGTGAACCGTCTGGCCTCTCACCACGAGCGTCGGAGCGATTTCCGCGAGCGGGGCGAGGACAAAAGCGCGTTCATGCATCCGCGGATGCGGTACAGACAAGTGCTTCGATTGTATATCTTCGCCGTTATAAACCAAGATGTCAAGGTCGATTGTACGGGGGCCGTTCTTAAAGAGACGTTCCCGCCCAAGCTGTCGCTCGATGTGTTGTAACCGGTCGAGGACGTCTTCGGCCGAACGTGCCGTGACGACTGCAACGACCATATTATAGAACGAAGGCTGGTCCGTATATCCGACCGGTGCCGTCTCATAGACGGACGACCGACTCGTGACACGAAGCCCTTCCGCCTCCATCGCTTCAATCGCCTCGTGTAAGTAACGGGCCCGCTCACCGATGTTTGAACCGAGTGCGATATACATCATCCGTTTCGCCTCCGCGTCATCTCGATGGCGACCGAGTCGTAGTGTCCCGGAATCGGCGGGTCCGGTTTGATCACTTTGACGGTCACGCTTTGAATCTTATCGCTGTGGGCGAGCACGGCTTGCGTGATCCGTTCGCCGAGCGTCTCGAGCAGGTTGACCGGTTCGCCCGAGACGATCGCTTCTGTCACTTGATACAAACCGGCGTAGCTGACCCCGTCATCTAAATCATCCGACAATCCGGCCGGTGCCAGGTCGAGTTCACACATCAAATCGATATTAAATCGCTGCCCGAGTCGATTTTCTTCTTCAAACACACCGTGATACCCGTAAAAGCGCATCCCGGTCACAAACATCTTATCCATGCTGTCCGCCTCCTAACATCACATCCATCATCTGCGCCGCCCGCTTATTCGCGCGCACGTCATGCACCCTTACCCAAGCGCAACCTTTCATAATGCCGAGACACGTCGTCGCAATCGTCCCTTCTAGACGTTCCTCGGTCGGTAAGTCGAGCGCCTGTCCGATAAACGACTTCCGGGACGTCCCGAGCAGAACCGGGTACCCGAGGTTCGTGATGACATCAAGCCGGTTCATCAGTTCAAGGTTCTGTGCATAGTCTTTCGCGAAACCGATGCCCGGGTCGAGCCAAATCAACTCGTCCGACAAACCTGCCTCGTGCGCGAGCTCAATCGATTCTTGAATGTCGCCGACGACTTCTTCGATGAAATGTCCGTAATTCCGATTGTCCCGGTTGTGCATCAAAATAATTGGGACGCCATACGCGTTGGCCACCTGCACCATCGAGCGGTCGCCCCATTTCGATCCCCAGACATCGTTGATGATATCCGCCCCGGCTTCGACGGCCGCTCGCGCGACTTCCGGCTTGTACGTGTCAATCGAAACCAACACGTCGAGCTCTGCTTTTAACCGGCGAATGACCGGGACGACCCGTTCAATCTCTTCTTCAGCTGATACGAACTGCGCCCCTGGCCGTGTCGACTCGCCGCCGACATCAATCGCATCGGCCCCATCCTCGACGAGTTGCCTCGCATGCGCAATCGCATCGTCAAGCACCGTATAGCGGCCACCATCCGAGAATGAATCCGGTGTCACATTCAAAATCCCCATCACGTTCGTCATGTCGCACCCTCCTTTTCAATCGTCTTCAATACACGTTGCCACACCTCCGTGAAGCGCGCTCCTTCTTTACCAGGGAAACGACGGCCAGAAAAATCGGTCACCGGCGCAATTTGTTGAATCGAGTTCGTCAGCCAAATCTCTTCGGCCTCGGCCAACTCTTCAAACGTGACAGCCCGCTCCGATACGTCAAACGTCTCCATCACCCATTTTCGGGTCACACCGGCGAGCGCGCCCGATGAGAGCGGAGTCGTAAAGAGACGACCGTCCCGTTCCGTCCAAAATACGTTCGAGACGAGCCCTTCTACGACGCTTCCACTCTCATCCGCAAACAACCCTTCGGCCTCACGGTCAATCAAGGCACGTTTCCCGAGAATATTGTTCATATAATGATGCGACTTCAAACGAAACGCGGCTTCAGGCCGGCTTCGCGGAAACGGTAACGCCTCGAGCCGTTTTTCAACTGGCGTAAACGCCTCAGCGAGCGGCTTGACGAGGAGCGTCACGTTCGGCCGCCCATACCGTCCGTCGTGAAGCCCGAGTGGTGCGACGCCCGCCGATACGTTGAGGCGAATGTAAAGGTTTGGGGCATCGTTTTGTCGAACGACGTCTTGAATCGCTTGTTCGATGTCTCGCTTTCGATAAGGCAAGTCGATCCACAGCGCGTCTAAACTGTCAGTGAGTCTCTCCCAATGCGCATCGAACAAGAACGGCTTCCCGTCAAACGTCCGAAACGTTTCAAACAACCCCATTCCGTACAGGAAACCGTGATCGGACACGGGGATGCATACTTCATCGCTTCCACGTAACTCGCCGTTATGCCATAGCCACATGACGATACACCTCGATAAAGTTTCGAATCATCTCTTTGCCATGCTCCGTCAAAATCGCCTCCGGATGATATTGCACCCCTTCAATCGGCAACGTCTTGTGGCGGAGCGCCATAATCTCACCTTCCCGCGTCTCGGCCGTCACGTCGAGACAGTCCGGGAGCGACGCACGGTCAACGGCGAGCGAATGATATCGCGTGACGACCGTATCTTGGGGGACGTCTTGAAAGAGCGTCTTGCCGTCATGCCGAATGTTCGACGTCTTCCCGTGCATGAGCCGCTCGGCATGGACGACTTCGCCACCGAACGCTTGCGCGATCGCTTGATGACCGAGGCAGACGCCAAGAATCGGAACTTTCCCGGCAAACGTACGAATCGCCTCCACACTGATGCCGGCCTCATTCGGGGTACATGGTCCCGGCGAGATGACGAGATAGCTCGGAGCCAGCGCCTCGATTTCCTCGAGCGTGATGTCGTCGTTCCGGCGGACGACGAGTTGTTCGCCGAGCTCACCGAAATATTGCACCAAGTTATATGTGAATGAATCATAGTTGTCGATGAGTAAAATCATGTTGTCTCCTCCGCTTTCGCTTTCGCCGCCCAGAGCGCTTTCGCCTTTGACAACGATTCTTCATATTCGGCGACCGGGTCCGAGTCGATGACGATGCCCGCGCCGGCTTGAACGTGTGCCACCCCGTCTTTGACGACCATCGTCCGAATCGTAATGTTGAAGACGAGGTCGTCGGCCCAACTGAGCCAACCGTACGAGCCGGTATAAATGCCGCGCCGAACCGGTTCGAGTTCCTCGATAATCTCCATCGTCCGAATTTTCGGCGCCCCTGTAATCGTTCCGCCCGGGAACATCGCCCCGAGCGCTTCAGCACCGGAAACATCGTCCCGAATCAGACCGCGGACGTTTGAGACGATATGTTGGACGTGCGAGTACTTTTCGATGACCATCAACTCGTCGACGTGGACGGTGCCGTACGCCGCCACTTTCCCAAGATCGTTTCGTTCCAAATCGACGAGCATGACATGTTCGGCCCGCTCTTTCTCGTTATCTAACAGCGTTCGGGCCAGTTCCATGTCTTCCGCCTCGTCACGTCCCCGCGGCCGCGTCCCGGCGATCGGGCGTGTCGAGATGGCAGAACCGTGCTTCTCAATTAACAGCTCGGGCGACGCCGATACCATCGTCAAAAAATCGTCTTTGAAGTAACCCATATACGGTGACGGGTTCATCTCACGAAGCGTGTCATAGACGTGGCGCGGGTCGGCGAGGAGCGGCTCGGATTGTCTGACGCTCAAGTTGACTTGGAACACGTCGCCTTCCACGATATATGCTTGAATCGTCTGCACCGCCGCGACGAACTGTGCTTGCGATAGGGACCGCGCCCGCTCCACGTCACGATCGGCGACGGGTGCGAAAGCGTAATGTGTCTCCGTCTGCCAAAGTGCCGCGAACCGATCGAGCTTTGCCTCGACGTTTCCTTCTGCCGTGACCATGACGTACAAGAGCGACTCGTCTTCATCGAAGACGGCCACTTCATCGAACAACAAGAACGAAACGTCCGGCGTCGCCAAGTCATCGGCCGCTTCACGTGGCAACCGCTCGAGCGTCCGCGCGACGTCATAGCTCACATAGCCGATCATGCCGCCAAAGAACGGGGGTGCCCCGTCCGGACGTTCGACCGCATAACGCGAACGGACCGCTTCGACGATGTCGAGCGGGCGACCGTTTAACGTTTCAAGCCCTGCTTCCGTCTTCAACGTCCCGATGTGATCTTTCACGTGAAGCGTCCCGAACGGCTCGACGCCCGCCATCGTGTACCGACCGGCCCGGCCGCTCTCGAGCCACGCATGGTGGGACTTCCCTTCCGTCAACGTTAAGTATGTGTCGTACATCTTCTGTTTTGTCATATGGATTGTTTTGAACGCTGTCGTCCGCACATCCGATTCCCCCGTTCCTCTAGTTCATGCCTCTAATTGTACACAAGAAAAGGCAGTTCCCGAAAGAAGTTGTCTTCTAGGAACTGCCTCATACATTATGAACGGACACTGTCCGATTCTTCGTCGAATTGGTAGAGCGGCGTGCTCAAGTAGCGTTCTCCGTTTGATGGGATGATCGCAAGCACGTTTTTGCCTTTGCCAAGTTGTTTCGCCGTATCGACCGCTGCTGCGATGGCCGCGCCTGACGAGATGCCACCGAGGACCCCGTTCGTCCGTGCCGCGAGTCGAGCGTATTCGAACGCTTGGTCCGTCGTGATTTGCAGGACACCTTCATAAATCTCCGTATCGAGAATCGATGGGACGAACCCTGCGCCGATGCCTTGGATTTTATGCGGCCCCGGCTTTCCGCCTGAAAGGACCGGCGAATCAACAGGTTCAACTGCCAAGATTTTCACGTCCGGATATTTCGCCTTCAACACTTTACCGGCACCTGTAATCGTGCCACCCGTTCCAACACCAGCGATGAACGCATCGACGTCCAATCCTGAGGCCTCGAACGCGTCGACAATCTCAGGTCCCGTCGTCATCTCGTGGACGTTTGGGTTGGCCGCATTGTTGAATTGTTGAGGCAGGAAGTATCCGTTCACTTCCGCTTCTTCGGTCGCGCGACGAATCGCGCCGCCCATTCCTTCAGGACCTGGCGTCAAGATGAGCTCCGCACCGTAACCGCGAAGCAAGTTGCGACGCTCCATGCTCATCGTCTCCGGCATGACGAGAATCGCTTTATACCCTTTCGCCGCGCTAACCATCGCAAGCCCGATCCCCGTGTTTCCACTTGTCGGTTCGATGATGGTGTCGCCTGGCTTCAAGATGCCTTCTTTTTCAGCTGCCTCGATCATCGCGAGCGCGATTCGATCTTTTACGCTTGAGCCTGGGTTCATATACTCTAACTTCATATAAACCGCTGCGTCTTCTGGACCGGTCAGTCCGTTCAATTTTACAATCGGTGTCTTCCCAATCAAGTCTGTCACTGAATCTACGATACGCATGTTACTTCCTCCTCATAATTCCGACTATTCCGATAATGTAATCATACCCTATCGAATTGAAAATATGCAATTTGGAACGAAGCCGTTTAACGCGCTTGTTGTTTCATTGCCTCGAGCTGTTCTGCCGAGAAGTGATACTTTTCACCACAGAAGTGACAAACCGCTTCCGCGCCGCCGTCTTCTTCAATCATTTGACGAATCTCTTCGGCGCCGAGCCCGATAATCGCACTTTCCATGCGGTCACGGCTACACGTGCAGTTAAATTGGACCGGTTTTTGGTCAAGTAGTTCTAGACTATCGCCAAGAAGCATCTCGAGCATCTCTTCCGGTGTCTTTTCTTCTCCGATTAACACCGATACCGGCGGGAACGTCTTCAATGCGGTTTCGAGTTTTTGAATCGTCTCTTCTGACGCGTTTGGCATCAATTGAACGATGATGCCACCTGCTGCGAGAATCGACTCGTCTTCAGGAAGAACGAGAACGCCGGCACCGACGACTGACGGCACTTGTTCCGAAGTGGCGAAGTAGTACGTGAAGTCTTCACTGATTTCACCCGTTTGAATTTCAGATGACCCACCGACGTAATCTTTTAAACCGAGGTCTTTAATGACCGAAATTGTCCCACGTCCGACCGCTTCGCCGACTTTGAGCTTTGTAAGGCCATGGTCGTTGACGAACGTGCCACCTTCGACACGCGGATGCGAGACGTATCCACGCACGTCGCCTGCCGTATCCGCGTCAACGATAATCTTTCCGATTGGGCCATCCCCCTCGACTTTAAGGGTGACACGCGCCGCCCCTTTTTGCATCGCCCCGATCATTGTCCCAATCGTCATCGTTCGACCGAGGGCTGCTGAAGCGACCGGTGTCGTCTGATGACGGAGTTGTGTTTCAAAAATCGTCTTTGTCGTGCGGACGGCAAAGGCACGGACCTCACCATTGAACCCGAGGGCACGGACGAGGTAATCGGCTTTCATTTGGTCAAGTAATGCTTGTTGTTCTGGTTGAATCATATCGTGTAACTCCTTTGTATTCATTTCTGGTTGCGTTCATAAATGAGGCGAAGCCCATCAAGCGTCAAGAACGAATCGACGACATCGATGGTTTCCGCATGTTCGCTAATCAATCGGGCGAGTCCACCCGTCGCGATGACGGTTGCTTCCCCGACTTCGCGCTTGATACGGCTGACGATGCCATCGACTTGGGCGACGTACCCGTAGTACGTCCCGGACTGCATCGCTTGAATCGTGTTTTTTCCGACGACGGTCGGCGGGGTCGCGAGTTCGATGCGCGGCAACTTCGCCGCACGTTGATAGAGCGCCTCGACCGAGATCATAATACCCGGCGAGATAATACCGCCGTGATAACGCCGGTTCGCATCGATATAACAATACGTCGTCGCCGTCCCGAAGTCGACGATGATGAGCGGCCCGTCATATTTGGCAATTCCGGCGACCGCATTGACGATGCGGTCTGCACCGACTTCACGCGGATTGTCGACGTGAATATCGAGACCTGTCTTTACGCCAGGACCCACGACGATTGGACGGACGTTGAAGTAGCGTTGCGACATCTGTTCGAGCGGAAAGATGACCGGCGGGACGACAGACGAGAGAATGACGCCATCGATTTGGTCAAACGAGACGTTCGTATGGTCAAACAATGACTTAACGAGCATCCCGTACTCATCGGTCGTTTTCGTGCGGTCCGTCGAGATGCGCCAATGGTGGACGAGCGTCTCACCGTCATACATCCCAAGAACAATATTTGTATTCCCAACATCAATCACTAAAATCATGATAGCGTTCCTCACTTTGTTGTCAATTACAGTTCGCTCGAATTATAACACGAAAAAAGACGAATGCCTCATGAAGGGCATTCGTCTCTAACACTTACCGTGAATCGTTGTTCGGCCGTTCTGTCGGTGTCGCTTCAGGCTTATCGCCTTCTGGGACGACATCCGGCTTCACTTCTTGAACAGACTCGGGTTGATCGATGACTTGTCCGTGCTTGACGGCCGCCTCATCTTTTTTCGCCTCGTCTGAATCGTTCGTTTCATCGGTCGGTTCTGCCGGCTCGTGCGGGAGGTACTCGCGTGTCTCAATCAAGTGACGAATTTGCTTCGAGTCGAGTGTTTCGACTTCAAGAAGCGTCTTCGCAACGAGTTCGAGATCAGCGCGACGATCCGTCAACACTTGCTTCGCTTTCGCGTAGCAACGGTTGATGATTTCACGAATCTCGAGATCGATTTCTTGCGCGATGGCATCCGAGTAGTTTTGTTCCGTTTGGAAATCACGGCCTAAGAACACTTGACCGCCATGGTTCGAACCGAGCTGGAGCGGTCCGAGCTTGTCGCTCATCCCGTAATCCATGACCATCTTCCGTGCGATTCCAGTCGCGCGTTGGAAGTCATTGCTCGCACCCGTCGATACTTCACCGAAAATGATATCTTCGGCGACACGACCACCGAGGAGTCCGACGATCTTGTCTTCAAGCTCAGGTTTTGTCATGAAGTAACGGTCTTCTTTCGGAAGCATGACGACGTAACCGCCCGCGTTTCCGCGTGGGACAATCGTCACTTTATGCACTTCATCGGCGTTCTCAAGTTCAATTCCGATAATCGTATGACCTGCCTCGTGGTAAGCGACGATGTTTCGTTCTTTCTCCGAGATGACGCGACTCTTCTTCGAAGGGCCAGCGATGACACGGTCAATCGCCTCTTCCACATCGACAATCGAAACAGCCGCACGGTTCGAGCGGGCTGCAACGAGTGCTGCCTCGTTGAGTAAGTTCTCCAAGTCCGCACCTGAGAAACCAGGTGTCCGCTGCGCGATCGACTTCAAGTCGACCGTCGAGTCGAGCGGCTTGTTGCGTGCGTGGACTTTCAACACTTCTTCACGGCCTTTGACGTCAGGGCGATCGACCGTGATTTGACGGTCAAAACGTCCCGGACGGAGAAGGGCCGGGTCAAGAATGTCCGGACGGTTCGTCGCGGCAATCATGATGATGCCTTCGTTATCACTGAATCCATCCATCTCAACAAGAAGTTGGTTAAGCGTCTGTTCACGCTCATCGTGGCCGCCACCTAAACCGGCACCACGTTGACGTCCGACCGCGTCAATCTCATCAATGAAGATGATACACGGTGCGTTTTTCTTCGCATTCTCGAACAAGTCACGGACACGTGATGCCCCGACCCCGACAAACATCTCAACGAAATCAGAACCTGAAATCGAGAAGAATGGTACGCCGGCTTCACCCGCCGCTGCACGAGCGAGGAGTGTCTTACCTGTCCCTGGAGGACCGACAAGAAGGACACCTTTTGGAATCCGTGCGCCTAGTTTCGAGAACTTGCGCGGGTCTTTCAAGAACTCAACGACTTCAATCAGTTCTTGCTTCTCTTCGTCCGCTCCGGCAACGTCCTTGAACGTCACACGGCGCTTCTCTTGGTCGTATAGTTTCGCCTTCGATTTCCCGAAGTTCATCACACGACCGCCACCGCCGCCACCTTGGGCTTGGTTGAGCAAGAAGAAGAACAAGATGAAGATGATGATGAACGGTAAGATCGCAAATACGATACTGAACCAGTTCCCGCTCGACTCCGCTTCTTCGACACTAATGTTCGTATTCGCACGAAGTGACGAGAGTACTTCGGCATATTCGGCCTCGTTGGCCGGGATGTTCGTTTCAAAACGCTGGTCGTCATCTCCTGTTAAATCACCTGTAATCGAGATGGCACCCGGAATTTCTTGCACGGTCGCCGTTTCAATCCGACCTTCTTCCACATATTCCAAGAACTCCGAGTACGTGAGCGTCTCGCTCTGGCTACTCGGGTTTTGTAAATATTGAAGGAACAAGATCAAGGCTAGGAAAATCACACCGAAAACTAAGGTGTTTTTCACTGCACGATTCATTCTCTGCCTCCTATTCCGAGAAACGATGTTCTCGCCCATTCAGTATATGTGTATACTTTGGGTATTTCTTTTATCTTACCACGTCACATTTTCAAAAGAAAAACGTTAGCCCCCGTAAACGCTCGGCTTGAGCACACCGACGTAAGGGAGGTTGCGATATTTCTCTTCATAGTCGAGACCGTAGCCGACAACGAATTCGTGCGGGATAACGAAACCGCTATAATCTGCGGACAGTCCGTTTTTACGGCCTGTCGGCTTGTCGAGTAACGTGACGATCTTCACCGACTTGGCTTTACGATACTTAAGGAGGTCGACGAGATAGGCGAGCGTGAGCCCGCTATCAATGATATCTTCTACAATCAAGATGTCACGACCTTCTACAGACGTATTTAAATCTTTCTCAATTTTCACTTCACCTGTCGATGACGTCCCGCCGTGGTACGTCGATACGTCCATGAAGTCCATCTCAAGATGAATGTCCATCTCTTTGACGAGGTCCGACATGAACGGCATCGCGCCTTTCAATACACAGACGAGAAGCGGGAACTCTTCTTTATATTCTTCGCTGAGCGTTGTCGCGAGTTCTTTCACTTTTACTTGAATCTGTTCGCTCGAAATGAGCACCTTTTCCATATCGTTCTTTAATGACATCTTAAAATCCTCCTCTTTCTAATCCGACACAATCATCATTTTACCATTAATCGTGGGTATCTCGCATCCGACTTCTCCGGAAAATCGGAAACTCTTATTCCTACTATAGCGATAATCCGATCGCTTGCGTCAACTAATAACGGGATGAGCGCCCGTTTTTCCCGCGGGACTTTTGCATCTATTAAAACGCGGGCGACTTTCTTCGTCCCGACCGAGAGGCTGATTCGGTCACCAGGGCGCGGGGCGCGAACGTATAAGGGCCACTCGAGTGCATCGAGCGGGAAACCGCGACCACCATCCGTCACCTCGAGCGAAACGACGTGTTCACCAAACGTCACGCGTTCCGGGAGCGTCTCGACTCGTTGCGGCGACGGGATTGACAGTCGCCCCCGTTCCGTCAGAGCGAGGCTACCGTCACGCTTCTCTAAACGAAAATCCCCGCCCACATCGTAAACACCCGTCCCTCGCTTACTTCGCATAAGTCGCGTCATGCCTTCCGCTACCTGTACCCCAAAACGCTGCGATAAAAGCCGGCCGAGCACATGCCGCTCTTCTTCCGACAAGGTCGCAAGCGTCGCAAGTTTCACATGAAACGCTTTCATTTCAAACCGGATGTGACGCGCCATCCAGTCGGCCATGGCCGCATACCGCCGCTGCCAAATTTCACGGTTCAGACGCGCCGCTGTGCATACGTCTTGCACAAGCGTCGGCCATTCAGCTTGTAGCTTCGGAATGATCAGATGACGCATTTCATTGCGTAAATAATCGGTCTTCGCGTTCGTGGCATCTTCCCGCCATTCCAAGTTGTGGTGCTCCGCATACTCGATGAGCCGTTGTTTCGTCTCGTCTAACAACGGTCGGACGAGTGTTCCGCTACCGAACGGGCGACGTTCCGGGATGCCCGTCACTTCGATGACGTTACGGTGTAACTGAATGAGCACCGTCTCGACGACATCGTCGGCGTGATGGGCCGTCATCAACTCCCGATAGCCATGTTCACGCATGACCGTCTCGAAAAAGGCGTAGCGCGCTTCCCGAAAAGCGGATTGCGAGGCGGCTTCAAGTTCCAATCGCGTGCCGTGAAACGGGACGCCGTACGCGCACGCGAGTCGTTCCACGAATCGATATTCTTCATCGGATGCACGGCGCTGCCCGTGATGGACGTGAGCGACGCCCACGGCGATGCCTTTTGCAACCATCTGATGAAGCAAGACGATCGAATCGACGCCGCCCGAAACGGCAAGCAAGACGTTCGGCATGTCTATCCCTCCTCGAGATAACAAAAAAAGCCACCTCAGATGAGATGACTTGTTCGCTTAGGTAAGTGACCCGTACGGGATTCGAACCCGTGTTACCGCCGTGAAAGGGCGGTGTCTTAACCGCTTGACCAACGGGCCTAAATAAAATGGTAGCGGCGGAGGGAGTCGAACCCACGACCTCACGGGTATGAACCGTACGCTCTAGCCAGCTGAGCTACACCGCCATGTTATTGTTGTGTCCTAAGCACATTTTCTATAATAACCAGTCACCACATTTGTGTCAATTCTTTTTTAAAAGTTTTTTATAAAAAGAATCGTGCATAGTGTCGTCTTTCCCACTATACACGATTTCCTGTTCATTTTACATCATGCTTCTGCTGTCACGCCTCGATATTTTTTCTTCCACGCAATTCTAAAATAACTCCATAGAAGTCCAAAACAAGCAAGTGAGGCGAAGGCTAGATAAGTTGTTGCCGACTGTAAATATTGAATGCCGTCATTCGAGAGAATCTCTTTGTATCCCGCGACCGTATATGTCATCGGCAAGAGCGTGTTAAATGGTTGAAGTGCGCTTGGAATCAACTCAAGCGGGAACGTTCCGGCCGACGTCGTCAATTGCAAAATGAGCAAGACGATGGCGACGAAACGACCTGGGTTGCCAAGTGTCGTCACGAGTAATTGCACGATTAATAAAAACGTGATGCTAACGAGCCAACTGAATCCGAAGAAGCGAAGCGGCGCTTCCACCTCTAGACCAAGGAGTTGAATCATCGCGACGTTCAAGACGAGCGCTTGCACGAATCCAACGACAACGAGCACTCCGGATTTAGAAAGGAGCCAAGATAGACTGCGCTTCGGTTTCCCGGCTGGATCGTATAACGGATATACAATCGACAACAATAGCGCTCCGACGAAAAGACCGAGTGACATGAAGTACGGCGCAAAACCAGTCCCATAGTTCGGTACTTTATGAATCGACTCATTGACAATCGTGACCGGTCCGGCCATCATATCGACGTTCTCGTCTCCAAGCTCGATGGACGCCTGCTCCGCACCTTCGGCCAATGCGTCACGTAGCGTGACATTTCCCGATTCCAGTTCAGACAAGCCGTCTCTCAATTCACTGCTTCCTGACGCGACCGTCTTCCCGCCATCGGCGAGTTGCATTGCCCCATCAGTCAGCGTGCGTGTACCAGTCTCTGCGTCTTTCGCACCGGCGGCGAGTTTTTTACTTCCTTCTATCAACGTGCCCGTCGCTTCCGTCAAACGTGTGCTACCAGAAGCCAATTCAGACGTTCCATCTCTCAACTGCCCTACACCCGCGTTCAACGCCGTGCTCGCTGATGCGAGCTCGTTCGAACTTGCGGCGGCTACTTTCGCTCCTTGCTCGAGTTGGGATGAACCAGTGGCGAGCGCCGTCGCCCCGTCACTCAATTTGGCTTGTCCTTGATCAAGGGTAACTAGACCAGAAGCAAGTTCATTCGCCCCCGCTTCCGCTTTCGTCAAACCGGCATCGAGTGCGGTTTGCCCGTCTCGAATGCGGCTTGCTCCTAAAGCGAGCTCATCAAATCCTGCTGCTGTCGCCTGATTCCCTTCCGCAAGTCGATTGACGACTTGTTGAAGCACTTCTGGCGGGATCGGTTGACCGGATTCTGCCAACGTCGAAAGTTGTTGCATCAATGCGTCTTGGCTAGCGAGTAATGTTGTTTTCATTTGACCGATGCCGTCAATTAGTTCGGTTTCTCCTGCCAAGAGTGCGGCGTTGCCTTGTTTGGCATTCGATATTCCATTCGCCAACTCACTAGATCCAGAGACGAGCTGTGCGCTACCAGCTTTCGCTTGGTTGAGTCCTGCGGCTAAATCTTGCATCCCTTCGTCAAGTGACGTGGTACCCGCATGCAATTCTGCTAATTTTGACGCGAACGTGGTCGTCCCTTCGACGAGTCGATTCGTCCCGTCTGAGAGGGCGGACGCTCCTTCGTCCACACGTCGTGCCCCGTCTGAGAGGGCCGCACTTCCTTCATACACTTGTTGACTTCCATCCGCCAAGTCGGTCGAACCGGTTGCAAGTTGGGACACACCCTCACCTAACTGCCCTGCTCCGTCTGCCAACTCTTGTTGTTTCGAAGCGAGAAGTGCAGTGCCATCGGCAAGTTCAGTCGCACCTTTCTCGGCCGTCTTGGATCCGTCGGCGAGTTTAGCTGCCCCATCTGCCGCATCTTCAAGACCAGCTGCTGCATCTTGGATGCCATCTCGCATGGCGCTGACGTACTGTTTGGCGACCTCGGTCGATAACTCCCCTTTTACTTGCTCCATCGCCGAGCCGCCGATTTGAGCCGCTAGAAAATTATATGACTCATTCGCAATATATTTGAGCTCGAGCTGTTCAGGATTGTCCTCGAGTGCTGTCGTCGCTTTTTTTGAAAAATCTTTCGGGATTTCAATCGCCATGTAATAATCATGGTCGTTTAATCCCGATTCAGCCTCAGCTCGAGTCGTCTCGATAAAATCAAACGCCTCCGAGGTCAGAAGCTTATCGACGAGTTCATCTCCGACGGCGAGTGATGTGCCGTCGAACGTCGCCCCTTCGTCCTCGTTGACAATTGCGACAGGGAGATCCTTCATCTGACCATACGGATCCCAAAACGCCCATAAAAACATGCCCGCGTACATGAGCGGTACGAGTGCCACCGCCAAAATCGGAATCAAGACGCGAGGGTTTTTCGCGATGTTCCGCCACTCCGCTTTCCAAAGTTTCCATCCATTCATTTGTTTCTCCACCTTCACTTATAAAACATAACTATTTTTTCATGTTTCCTATTTTGCTCGCTCTTCATGAAAAAATCAACCCTTTTTAGTTATCTTTCATAACTTTAAACTAAAAAAACCACAGACGATGTTCGTCTGTGGTTCGTGCCTCTCCTACAGGAAGAGCTTGTATGGTGAGTAGAAGCGAATGGTGTTACGAAGGGTTACCCGCGCTTGGCGCCACGTCCACCGCGTTTTGAGTCGGTTTGACGTTTCAACGTTGTGAGACGCTCATCGCTATCTTTCAAGAACTTGCTCATCAACGTGTCAAACGTCTCTGGCTCGCGTCGCACTTCACGACGGCCGCCACCGCCGCCACGTGGACCGCCACCACGTGGGCCACCGCCGCCGCGTGGACCGCCTTGGCCTTGGCCCGGGCCGCCTGGACGTGGACCGCGTGAGAAACGTTCGCCAGCCGGACGCTCAGGGCGTTCGCTCACAGGGCGATCGACCGCTTTCTTGATGGACAACCCGATTTTGCCATCGTTTTCGACGTTCAAGATTTTGACTGTGACTTCCTGGCCGACTGTGAGGACTTCGTTGATGTCTTTGACGTAAGAATCCGCCACTTCACTGATGTGGACCAAACCTGTCTTCCCGTTTGGAAGTTCTACGAACGCTCCGAAATGCGTAATCCCTGTAACCTTGCCTTGTACCTTGCTTCCTACTTCAATTGACATAAAATAATGTACTCCTTTTTTGATTGATTCCCTACAATTATACGAGTCGTTTCGTCAACGGTCAACGAACCGACTTATTCCTCTGGGGAGAAGTAAAAAATAATCTCGCCATCTTTCGAGAACAACAGCTCGTTGCGCGCGAGGTTGGCGATATATTCTTCGTCTTGTAAACGTTCGACCTGCTCCTTCAATTCCGCTTGCTCACCTTTCACTTCGGTCAACTCGATTTGCGCCTCATTTTGCTTTCGCTCTTGTTCCGAGACGTAACCGACTTTCGAGAAGTAACTTTGACCGATGAGCACGATCATCAACAAAAAGAGAAGGGAGGCCGCAGCCAGGCGGCGTCGAAGATGGATACGTCGCCGGCTCTGTTCTTTTTCCAGCTGTTCTCTCCGTTCGTCGAGAGCCCGAATTCGCTGTTTTCGCTCTGTCGGGGTACGTCCATTCATCGAATCACCTTCCTCCTGTCCTGATACGTTCAGTATACTTTTTTTTACGCTTCCGTACCACTGTTCACCTTTTCTTCTTTGATCAGGCGATACATTTCTTTCGCGTCTTCTTTACGGGCATGTTCTGCAATCGAATCGATCACGACCGTGACAAGCTTGTTCCCGAAACGGATTTTCAGCTCGTCTCCGACTTTGACGTCCGTGCTCGCTTTCGCGACTTGTCCGTTCAGTTCGATACGACCTTGATCCGCTACTTCTTTGGCCAACGTCCGGCGCTTGATTAACCGGGACACTTTCAAAAATTTATCCAACCTCATAGTCCTTGCTCCTTCGCTTCGTTCCAGAGTCGGTCCATCTGTTCGAGCGTCATGTCCTCGACGGACCCGTTCGCCTCGATGTATTCAAACCGTCTCTTGAATTTTTGATTCGTTCGTTCGAGTGCTTGCTCGGCGTTCAACTTATAGTATCTGGCGACGTTGACGATGGAGAACAACACATCACCTAACTCCGTCTCGTCTTCCGGGCGTTCTTTCCACTCGCGCACTTCTTCTTCGAGTTTCGCGAACGCACCGCTCACATCGTCCCATTCGAACCCGACGTGGGCGGCTTTCTTCTGCAGCTGTTCGGCTCGCATCAATCCCGGTTGTGTCATGAGCACACCGTCTAGTTGCGATTTTCTCTTTTCCCCTTTTTCGGTCTGTTTAATCGCATTCCAGTTCGAAATGACATCATCGGCGTCAGCGACCGTCACATCCCCGAAGACGTGCGGGTGTCGCCTCACCATTTTCTCACTGATTGACCCGATGACGTCCCGGATATCGAAATAGCCGTCATCGGCACCGATTTGGGCGTGCAGCATGACTTGGAGTAACACGTCGCCGAGCTCTTCGATGATGGCGTCATCGTCTTGTTCGTCAATCGCTTCAATCAACTCGTACGCTTCCTCGAGCAAATACTTACGAAGCGACTCATGCGTCTGCTTCCGGTCCCACGGACATCCGTTTGGACCTCGGAGTGTCGCGATGATGTGGTGAAGCGTCGCAAACTCGCGAGCTAAATACGCTTCATCGGTCAACGGCGGCACGTAGAGCGTCGTCAAGTTGTCGACTTCGGCGACCCGATCCATCTCATAGAGCGGCACTTCTCGAATCTGCTCGTGTTTCGTCCCGGCTGCCGTGACGAGCTTCACGACGTGTTCATCGGGATAGCGTTCCATCAATTGAACTTTCACGTCCCCGGCGACGAAGCCGTCGTACACTTGTCCGATGAGGACGTGTTGCGTCACTTGCAACCGTTCGATATCGAGCGCGGTCGCATCGAGCAACTGGAAGCCATTAATCGGATCGATGCGAAGCGCCTGAAACATCGCGTCCAGAAAGCTCTGTCCACCGAGAAACGTGACATCCGCGCCTCGTTCAACGAGCAACTCGACCGTCCGTTCGGCTACGAACGGATGACCCGGGACAGCATACGTAATAGCGAGCTCGTCACTTTTCTCGATGAGAGATGCGACGATTTGTTCGTAGACGTCTTCAAACGTTTCCGACGTCTCGTAGACCGAATCGAACGACTCGAAGTGCATTCCTTCCGCCTCGAGTTCGTCGACGACCGGATGGTTCCTTGTCCGTAACCAGACGAGCGGCTGTCGTTTCAAATGACGATATACGCCGAGCGGCAGTTGTTCAAGTTCGCCGGACCCGAGTCCGACGACGGTAATTCCAAAGCTCATATCAGTTCTCCTTTTTATCCATCAAATTGACGAAACGGTTGCCGAGCGGAATCATCTCCCACTCTCCGATTGAGAGGACGCGCTCGCGCCAAAGCCGCCACGCGTATAGGCCGGCCCCGATCAACACCATCCCCCCGAGCCAGACGAAGGCATCGAGGCGGTGCGTCATCCGATCGAGCGCGAGCACGTTCAAACCGAAGAGGACAAGACCCATCGGCGTGACCGTTTTGACGAGTAATCCATAATGTTTGAAGCGTAGCATGCCGAGCGGGATGACTCGGTCGAGCCGATTAAAGTTAAAGGCGGCCATCCCTAAAAAGGCGACAGACGTCCCAATGGCCGCCCCTTCAATCCCGTAGTTTGGAACGAGCATGAGATTGACCACGAGTTTCATTCCAATCGCGACAAGCATCCCGAACGCGGCCGTCCGCTCCCGGTCAATCGCCTGCAGACACGTCATGCTCGCGACGGCGAGGGACGCGGCGAACGTACTCGTCGAAAGGAGGACGAGCGCGAACGTCCCGTCCGCATTCTCGAACAACGCCACGTTCAGCGGGAGCATCACACCCATGAGTCCAATCGTTGCCGCGGCCGCGACAGCGGTCGTCACCCGAATCATCGAGCGAAGACCGCTCGCCGTCGCTTCAATCTGCCGGGCCCGGTAATGTCGTACAAGGCTCGGCACGTTTGCCATCCCGAGCGCGGTCGTGAACAGAATCGCGAATTGGACGAGCGGATAACCACGGTCGAACACGCCTTTACTCACTTTCGCCTCGAAATCGCCCCCCATCAAGTTGACGATCGTGAACGAGTCGACGAGTTGCATCCATAGAATGCCGAGTGAGGCGAAGCCGACCGCAAACCCAGTCGTCACGATGACACGAAATGCGGCCTGGAGCGTCACCTTTTGGACCGGGACGAGCCGTAGTCGCAAGCCTTTCGCCCACACGCTGAGGACGACGATTGCTACGATTCCGCCGACGAGCGTCGCCGCGTAAGCGTAGCGGCTCAAGGCGTAAGCATCGAGTCCGAGGTGCACGCCGATGACGAGTACGACAAGTAGGACCGTGACGCGTACGAGGTTCTCTAGCACTTGCGACAAGGCACTCGGTTTTAAGTCGTCAATCGATTGGAATGATCCTCTCAGCACTGCGAGCGCCGGCATGAGCAAATAACTCAGGCTGATCACACGAAGTGTCGAGGAGAGGTTTGGGTCGCCGAGCCAGCCCGCAAGGAGCGGCGCGAGCGACCACATCCCCATGACAAGTACGACGGCGAGTCCGAGCAAAATATAAAAGCTCCCCCACAACACTTCGAGTTTCCGCTTCGGCCCGTTCGCCCCGACACCAATCTTTGCGATGACGACGGGCATCGCGTACATGCCGAGCGATGCGACGATTGCTGCGAACGGATAGACCGTCTGATAAGCATACAAACCGAAGTCTCCCGCAATGTTCTGGTACGGGACACGATACGCGAAGCTGATGACTTTCGTGATATAGCCCGCGAGAGCGAACAAGACGACGCCTGTCGCAAACTTACTTGACGGCCGCATGCGCCAACCTCTTCGTCAACTCTTCGAGGACCGTATCGGCATCATTCAACAGTTCGACAACCGGCATGCGTCCGCTAAGCGACAGCTTGAGTGCACCGTTGTCTTGACCGACGCCGAGTTTACGGCCGAGCGGCATCGTCCACTCCATGAAGGATGGGACGTCAAGCGCTGTCGTCGACTCCATCGTCAAGACGATCTCGACGCGGCCTGGCACTTGTTTAATCCGCGCTACTCGCGCCATCTCGCCGTAAATCCGAAGGCGTGTCAATTGAATCAATAGCGCGACCGGTTCCGGGAACTCCCCGAACCGCTCAATCAACTCGTCTTGGAGCGCGAACAACGCTTCCGGTGTATCGACGTATTTGAAACGTTTATACATCTCGATTTTCAGTTCGCTATCCGACAAGTAATCGTCCGGGATGTACGCATCGGCTTGGAACGAGATTTCTGGTTTAAAGACGACTTGTTTGGCCTGTCCGCGCATGCGGTCCTTCCGCTCTTCGATCGCTTCAGACAACATTTGCGAGTACAAGTCGAAACCGACCGAGTCAATGAATCCGGACTGTTGAGCCCCGAGCAGGTTACCGGCACCGCGAATCGACAAGTCACGCATCGCGATCTTGAAGCCGCTTCCGAGCTCGGTAAATTCTTTAATCGCCTGTAATCGGCTCTCTGCCACTTCCGTCAACCGTTTGTCTTTCCGGTACGTGAAGTATGCGTAGGCAATCCGATTTGAACGTCCGACACGGCCGCGGAGCTGATACAGTTGCGACAGCCCCATCTTATCCGCATCGTGGACGATGAGCGTGTTGACGTTCGGGATGTCGATGCCCGTCTCGATAATCGTCGTCGAGACGAGAATATCGGCCTCGCCTTCTAAGAAACTGATGAGCTGACTTTCAAGCTCTGTCTCGGTCATCCGTCCGTGCGCTGTCGCGATGCGCGCTTCCGGCAAGAGTGCCCGAATCTCTTCGGCTTTGCGCTCGATGCCTTCGACACGGTTATAGAGGAAGAACGCTTGACCACCTCGGGCGAGTTCGCGCTCGAGCGCCTCACGGAGCACAATCCCATCGTACTCCATGACGTACGTCTGGACGGGGTAGCGGTTCTCCGGCGGTGTCTCGAGTACGGATAAGTCGCGAATGCCGATCATTGACATGTGGAGCGTCCGTGGAATCGGGGTCGCCGTCAGCGTCAACACGTCGATGTTCGTCTTCAACTGTTTGAGCCGCTCTTTATGCTTCACTCCGAAACGTTGCTCTTCATCGATGATGACGAGGCCGAGGTCAGCGAACGTGACGTCTTTTGACAAGACACGGTGCGTCCCGACGACGACATCAATCGTCCCTTCTTTCAAGCCTTTCTTCGTCGCTGCCATCTCGCTCTTCGAACGGAAACGGCTCATGACCGAGACGTTAATCGGAAACTCGCTGAACCGTTCGAGCATCGTCTCGTAATGTTGCTGGGCGAGGACGGTCGTCGGTACGAGGAAGGCGACTTGCTTCCCAGCGAGGACCGCTTTGAACGCAGCTCGAATCGCCACTTCCGTCTTCCCGTATCCGACGTCCCCACAAAGAAGGCGGTCCATCGGGCGCGAACGCTCCATGTCCGCTTTGATTTCCGCGATCGAGCGGACTTGGTCTTCGGTCTCGGCATATGGGAACGACGACTCGAACTGGCTCATCTCTTCGTCATCGCCCGGGAACGCATAACCGACGGACGCTTCCCGCGCCGCATAAAGTTTAATCAACTCGTCGGCGATATCTTCGACTGATTTCGCGACTTTTGATTTTACTTTCTTCCACTCCGTGCCACCGAGCTTATAAATTTTTGGCTCTTTGCCTTCGGCGCCGACGTACTTTTGGACGAGGTCGATCTGGTCGACCGGTACATACAACGCATCATCGCCGGCATAGACGAGATGCAAGTAGTCCTGGTGAATGCCGCCGACTTCGATCGTCTTAATCCCGAGGTACTTCCCAATCCCATGGTGAATATGGACGACGTGGTCGTTCGGTTTCAGCTCTTGGTAACTCTTGATTCGTTCGGCGTTCGTCAAATTCTTCGTCTGACGTTTTCGCTTCGCCACCCGCTTGAACAGTTCTTCTTCCGAGACGACGACGAGTCGGCTCGTCGAGAGTTCGAACCCACCTTCGATTTGACCGATCATGACGTGGGCGTGACGTGGTAACAGTTCCCCGTCCACGTTCGTAAACGTAGAAGGGATGCCGTAATCTTCAAGTAGCGTCGCGACTTTGTCCGCCCGGTCCTTGTCTCCGGCGAGGAAGACGATGCGGTGGTCACTTTGCTGCCAACGCTCGACTTCTTGCTTCAACAAATGCATCTGGCCATGGAACGCCGGAAGTGGGCGACAACTGAGGTGAACCGTGTTCGCCTCCGGGATGCCCGAACGGCGTGACGGCAATAGCGAGAAGGCGACTTGTTTCAAGTCACGGAACACTTTATGCATCGGCACGGCGAGCGTATAGTTGGAGACCGACTCTCCCCGTTCGATTAACGACGAGAACCATTCGGCTTCTTCACGGTCTTGCACATCGGCCGCATCTTCGATTCGCGCGACTTCGTCTAAAATGAGCACCGCTTCCGCACCGACGTAATCGAGGAGCGTCGCTTTATAGAGGAGCGGCGTGAATTTCCCGATTTGACTCGGCACGTCCCCTCGCCGAAGCGTCTCAATGTCACCGGCAATCCCGTCTTCAAGCGCCTGACGAATCGTCTCCGTTTCGATGAGCGACAACGTCCGCTCATATTGTCGATTTAACGCGTCTCCAGCTTTTTTCAATTGATCCGCCGACGCCACGAACTCCGTCGCTGGTGGGATGACGGCTTCTTTTGCCACACCGAGCGAACGCTGTGTCTCGGCGTCGAACGTGAAGACCGAATCTACTTCCGTATCGAATAAGTCGATACGGAACGGTCGGGCCTCCGTCAGCGGATAGACATCGAGGATGCTACCACGGACCGAGAATTCACCCGGTGCCGTCACGGTCGCGGTCCGTTCATAACCGAGTGTGACAAGTCGTTCCGCGAACGGCTTCAACTCTAACTCTTGTCCTGGTCGAATGACGTGATGACTCGCTTGCCAATCGTCCGGGCTTGGGATGAAACGACGCAAGCCGCCGAGCGGCACGACAACGACGCCTCCTTGTTCATGAAGGAGACGCGTCCTGGCCTCGATTCGGGCCGCTAAAAGCTCTGGGCTCGACGTTAACGACAGTTCGCCCGCGAGCGTCTCATCGATTGGATAGAGCAACGCTTTGTCCGGTCCAATCAACGCCTCGAGTTGGTCGTACATTTTTTGGGCCTGATACATGTTGTGGGTGACGACGACGAGACGTCGTGACGTCTCCTTGGCGAGCCCCGCCAAAACGAGCGCCTTCGCACTCGTCGTCAATCCCGTCACGAGCTGACGGTCCAGTTTCGGCAACCTGTCACGAATGGTTTTCGTTTCAGGCAACGCCACCATAAATCTCTCTAGAGCGTTCATTTGTTTTCCTCCACCTCATACGACAAAAAAGGGTACGGCGACCCTTTAGTTATATCGATTCATGAGCGCGATCCATTCGGTATCCACGAAATCGGTTGCCGCGGATACGGCTTGATCGAGCGTATCATTCAATTCTGGCATGTCTTCTTTTCGATAATTCATGAGCACCCAGTCGACGACTTTCACCGGATGGGGCGGACGACCGATGCCGAGCTTCAAGCGTTTAAAGTCTTGCGTGCCCAGGTGCTGAATCAACGACTTGATTCCGTTATGGCCTCCCGCGCTCCCTTTCGGACGGAACCGTAGTTTGCCGGGTACCATGTCGAGGTCGTCATAGATGACGAGCAAGTCGTCGAGGTCAATCTTATAATAGTCTAAAATCGGACGAACCGACTCACCCGATAAATTCATGTACGTGAGCGGCTTGACGAGCACGACACGTTCTCCATTGATTCTTCCCGTTCCCATGAGCGCCTTAAACTTCGCTTCATCCAATTGAATCCCGTGTTTCTCAGCGAGACGGTCAATCGCCAAAAAGCCAACGTTGTGACGGGTCATCTCATATTTTTTGCCTGGATTCCCAAGGCCGACGATGCATTTCATCCGTTTCCTCCTGAACAAAAAAGCCCAAAGGCGGACGCCTTCGGGCCTCGTTTTTTAATCGAATAACGTGCTCACCGATTTGTGCTCGTGGACACGCATAATTGCTTCCCCAAGCAAACGGGCGACCGACATTTGCTTGATTTTGTTTGAACATTCGCGACCTTGTAAATCGATCGTGTTCAAGACAACAAGTTCTTTGATTGACGAGTTGTCGATACGCTCCATTGCCGGGCCAGACAAGACTGGGTGCGTACATGACGCGTACACTTCTTTCGCACCTGCTTGAACGATGGCATCCGCTGCGAGCGTGATCGTACCGGCCGTGTCGATGATGTCATCGATTAAGATCGCCGTCTTGCCTTCGACGCTGCCGACGATGTTCATCACTTCTGCCACGTTCGCTTCCGGGCGACGCTTGTCGATGATGGCGATCGGCGCTTTCAAGCGCTCCGCCAATTTACGGGCGCGTGTGACACCACCGTGGTCCGGTGACACGACGACGATATCTTTCGACTTGAATTCTTCTGTCTCGAAGTACGTCGAGATGAGGGGAACTCCTAACAATTGGTCTACTGGAATGTTGAAGAAACCTTGAATTTGAGCGGCGTGCAAGTCCATTGTGATCAATCGAGTCGCACCAGCTACTGTAAGAAGGTCAGCCACAAGTTTTGCCGTGATCGGTTCACGCGAGCGCGCCTTGCGGTCTTGGCGTGCGTAGCCGTAATACGGCATGACGACGTTAATCGTACGGACCGATGCGCGTTTCAACGCGTCGATCATGACGAGCAACTCCATGAGCGTCTCGTTGACCGGCGAGCTCGTCGATTGGATGATGTACACATCGTCTCCGCGTACGCTTTCCTCGATGTTGATGTAAAGTTCTCCATCGCTGAACCGCTTCACTTGGCAGTCGCTGAGTGGGATTCCGATTTCTTTTGAAATCTCTTCAGCGAGCGGGCGGTTGGAATTTAAGCTAAATAGGCGAATTTCACGTTCATATACAGTAGACATGTTTAGGATTCTCCTCCATCGTGTTCAATAGTAATTGGCAGCAACTTATCGTTTCGTGTAACCTTCTTTATTCGTTTGACGCTCACGGGCGATCGCAAGCGCTTCTTCCGGAACATTGTCCGTGATTGTCGAGCCGGCGGCGACAATCGCCCCTTTTCCGACCGTGACCGGTGCGATCAAGTTGACATTGCAACCGACGAACGCATCTGCTTCGACGATTGTCTCGAACTTGTTCGTCCCATCGTAGTTGACCGTGATCGATCCGCAACCGAGGTTGACGCGGTCACCGATTGACGCGTCACCGATGTAGCTGAGGTGCGAGGCCTTCGCCCCGTCCCCGAACGTCGACTTCTTAATTTCAACGAAGTTGCCGACACGTGTGTTCGCGCCGAGTACAGCTTGTTGACGAAGGTGAGCGAACGGACCAACTTGCGCGTTGCTACCGACACGGCTATCGCTCAAGACGGATTGACGTACCGTTGCACCGTCTTCAATCACACTGTCGCGGATATCCGAGTTCGGTCCGATGATACATTCCGAACCGATGACCGTCTTCCCGAGAATGACCGTCCCTGGGTAGATGATCGTGTCCGAGCCGATGACCGCATCCGGTGAGATGTATGTCGACGCTGGGTCCATGAACGTGACGCCTTCACGCATCAAGCGTTCATTCGTCCGTTTACGCATAATCGTCTCAGCTTGCGAGAGCGCGACTCGGTCATTGACACCGATCGTCTCGTCAAATGTCGGAGCCGTGTGTGCGGCCACGACTTCGCCTGCCTCTTTCGCGATCGCGATGACGTCTGGCAAGTAGTACTCGCCTTGTGCATTGTCGTTGCCGACTTGACGGAGCGCCTCAAACAACAACTCGTTGTCGAAGACGTACGTACCCGTGTTGATTTCACGAATTTCAAGTTCGGCTTCAGATGCGTCTTTATGCTCGACGACTTTCGTCACGTTGCCGTCTGCACCACGAATGACGCGGCCATATCCGGTCGCATCGTCCGCGATTGCCGTAAGCACCGTCACTTTCGCCTGTTGCGCTTCGTGATGCGCGAGTAACGCTTCTAGCGTCTCCGCTGTCAAAAGCGGTGTGTCGCCGCAGACGACGAGCGTCGCGCCAGCCTTCCCGGCGAGCTCCGCCTCTGCCATCTGGACGGCATGGCCCGTTCCGAGTTGCTCTTCTTGAACCGCGTAGTCGACACGAGATCCGAGTGTGTCTTGTACCGCTTCAGCCCCATGGCCGACGATGACGATTTGACGACTGACCCCGATTTTGTCGAGTTGGTCGACGACGTGCTCGACCATTGGTTTGCCAAGGACCGGATGAAGTACTTTATATAGCTTCGACTTCATGCGCGTCCCTTTCCCTGCTGCCAAAATGACTGCAAAACGATCCATTCTTGATTCGCTCCTATCTCAATCGACTGTGATTTTATAGCTATAGTTCGGTTTTTCTGCATATAAATCCTATTTACACCGTTTCTACTATATCGAAACAGCGACCTCGTTTCAACCGTTGTACTGATTCGTAACCAAACGCACGCAAAAAAGCAGCGGAACGATATGTCGTCCCGCTGACTTATTAGGATTCCTGCATCCCGTTTATCATCTCTTCTGCCTCGTATGAGGTAACGTCAATCTCAGCGTACGCTTCTAGCACGGCCGCTTCGACTTTTTGACGCATATCGCCGTTAATCGGATGCGCGATATCACGAAAGATGCCTTCTGGTGTCCGTTTGCTCGGCATGGCGACGAACAGGCCGGTGCTCCCTTCGATGATCCGAAGGTCGTGGACCACGAACTCGTGATCGAGCGTGATCGAGGCGAGCGCCTTCATTCTACCTTCTGTTGCCACTTTGCGAATTTTTACGTCTGTGATCTGCATGTTTCGCATCCCCTTTTCATCGTTGTCTGTACCAAGGTGTCCTTTATAAAAGGTAAAGGTGACTTCTAGCGAACGTAACTGATTCCGTATGACTTCTATACCCTTTCATCATAAAACGAAATCAAATTTTTGCCAATCACTTTAAGAACTGTTCGACGTTTCCGCGTGAAATTGTGACGAGCCCTTCATCTGAATCGACGTTCGTCAACTTCATCAAACTGACGTATTCGCTGACCATCTTCTTCTCGGCACCTTCGGCTTCCATGAGTACACCGACACCAGCAAGGTTGGCTTCGAACTCGTTCAACAAGCTCATCATGCCGCGAATCGTACCTCCGGCTTTCATGAAGTCGTCAATGAGTAAGACGTTCGCACCGCGCGGCAGACTACGACGTGCGAGTGCCATCGTCCGAATCGCTTTTGAAGAGCCGGACACGTAGTTGATACTGACCGTCGATCCTTCCGTCACCCGGCTGTCCGAACGAACGATGACGAACGGGACGCCGAGCTGTTCGGCGACCGCGTACGCGAGCGGAATCCCTTTCGTCGCAATCGTCATGACGACGTCGACTTTTCGGTCAGCAAAGACCGAGGCGAACACTTGCCCCATCGGCTTCACTTGGCGCGGGTTACCGAGCACGTCCGTCAAATAGAGGTACCCTCCCGGAAGCAGACGCTCCGGCTTCGACAGTTGGTCGCATAAACCGTCAATCATCGACAGCGATTTGTCTTTGCTCCAACCTGGGATAAACATGACGCCACCGGCCGCCCCAGGGACAGTGACGAGCTTGCCGGTACCATCGTGGGCGAGCATCTCACTGACGATGACCAAGTCTTCGCTGATTGACGACTTGGCGGCTTTATAGCGGCTCGAAAACATCGACAACGAGACGAGCTGATGTGGATGGTCGAGTAAATAACGGGTCATATCGACGAGACGACCACTTCTACGGATTTTCATACGGATTCCCCTTCACTTTTCCAATAATAGACGAATGTTCTAAACAGAATATATCAGACTCATTCGTCTTTGTTCAATGTTTTTTCCCGAGAATCCGAACGACGAACACTTCTGGACAGAATCCTTTCAGCCCGTTATAGACGCGATGGGCTTTTTGTTCGTGTTCGATGAGCGCAAATACGGTCGGGCCGCTCCCGCTCATAAGCACCCCGTCCGCGCCGCAGTGGAGCATCGTCTCTTTGATTTGACGAACCTCTGGATGCATCTCGAGCGTGACCGCCTCAAGCGCGTTGCCGAGGTTGTCACAAATCGTGTGAAAGTCCCGTTCGTGAATCGCTTTGACCATCGCTTCCGTATTCGGATGAATCATCTGATCCATGTCGACAGCCCGATAGACGTCAGCCGTCGAGACCCCAATCTTCGGTTTCGCCAAGACGACGTAGCACGGTGGAGGTGACGGAATGAGTTCTAATTTCTCGCCGCGACCGCGCGCGATGGCCGTGCCACCCATGACACAAAACGAGACGTCGGAACCGACCTCCGCCCCGAGCTCAGCCAATTGTTCGAGCGACAGCCCAAGGTCAAACAGTTCGTTCATCCCGCGGAGCGTGGCCGCCGCGTCACTCGAACCTCCAGCCAGTCCGGCCGCCACCGGAATGTGTTTATCCAAAACGATTTCGACGCCTTTTGTGATGCCGAACCGCTTCCGCAACAAGTCGGCCGCCCGATACGCCAAGTTCCGATGATCGCTCGGGACGTAGGCGTGCTCCGATTGAATCCGAATCTCATCGGTATCGAGGACCGTAAGTTCTAAGCGGTCAGACAAGTCGACCGTCGTCATAACCATTTCCACTTCATGATAGCCGTCCGTTCGCTTTCCGAGAACGTCGAGCGTCAAGTTGATTTTTGCCGGCGCTTTCACACTAATCGTGCGCATATCGTTCACCCTTCCCATGTATCTCCTGTTCGCCATTGTACCGTAAACGAGCGCACAAAAAAAGAAGCAGCTGCCAATGCATCCGCCCCTCATTTATCGTTCAATTGCTGAATTCAATTTTAACTGTATCCGTTAGGACATCAGCGTAGCTATATGAGACACGTTCCACGTTATGGTGGTCTTCATCCAATTTGACGACGAACACCGCGGGATACGTCTCAACGAGCGTTCCAAACCGAGTAACGACTTTCTTACGACCGCCGTTTGCTTTCAACGTCAATCGTTCTCCAACATGCGATTCGAGTTTCTGTCTGATTTCTTGTAACGTCTTTGGCATACGCTTCACCTCACTGTTACAAGTATAACACATTGAAAAAAGAAAATAAAGATTAAATATTATAGCGACTCGAAATCCGGTCGTCAACTATTTTTAAGTGGTAAAATTGTGTCAGCAAGACGTGCAAACTCCTCGAGTGTCAACGTTTCACCTCGACGCTTCGGATCGATGCCCGCCTCGTTCAACAGGCGTTCGAGCTCCACTTTTTTGTCTTTGCCGAGATGATTCGTCAAGTTGTTCAAGATCGTTTTACGCCGTTGCGCGAAACTGGCTCGCGCGATTTCGAAGAAGAACGCTTCGTCTTTTACTTCGACGGCAGGCTGCGGGCGCATCTTCAACGTGATGACGGCGGAATCGACGTTTGGTGCCGGCATGAAGACGTTTTTCGGAACGATAAAGCTCACGTCGGCCTCGGCATAATATTGAATCGCGATCGAGAGCGAGCCATACGCCTTCGTTCCCGGCTTCGCCCCGATGCGTTCCGCCACTTCTTTTTGAATCATCATGACGAGCGAACGAAACGGAACTTGACTCTCGAGCAAACGCATGATGATTGGCGTCGTCACGTAATACGGTAAGTTGGCGACGACCGAGATGTCGTCAATCCCTTCGTTCAAAAACTCACGCTCGACGATAGCCGGAAGATCGAGCTCGAGCGCATCTCCGTGAATGACGTGGACGTGCGGATAAGGCGCCATCGTGTCCTCTAGAATCGGCAACAAGCGTTGGTCGATTTCGAGCGCGACGACCTTTTTCGCACGTTTCGCAGACTGCTCTGTTAGCGATCCGATGCCTGGTCCAATCTCGAGCACGCCGCTCGCTTCACCGAGTTCGGCCGCGTCGACGATTTTATTTAAGATGTTCAAGTCGATCAAAAAGTTTTGACCGAGTGACTTTTTGAACGAGAAGCCATGCCGTTCTAAAATGGCTTTCGTCCGATGAATGGTTGCAATGTCTTTCAATGATTTTCCTCCTCTAACTGCTTGAGCGCCCGTTCCCACTCCTCGGTCGTGACGCGCATCGCCTCGACTCGTTTCACGAACTGTTTCGCGTTCGGTTCGCCGATGCGAAGCAACACACCGAGACGTTTTCGTCGTCTCGACGCCTCGGCCCCACCAATCAAATCGGCGTCGAGCACCATTTTTCGCGTGACGAGTGGCAAGTCGGTCTCGACTCGGTCTTCGTACACGGCCTCGAGCACACGGCGAATCGTGTCCGGTGTCGCATGTTCAACGCCGATTTTCCCGCGCTTGTCTTTCGCCTCGGCCCGGGGCAAGTAGGCGTGCTTACAGCCGGGAACGTATTCATCGACGATAGCGCGAATGCGGTCGCCCGGATAGTCCGGGTCCGTCAAAATAATCACGCCGCGCGTCTCTTGGGCGCGCCTCACCCGTTCAAGCGTCTGTTTCGAGACAGCCGACCCGTTCGTCTCAATCGTGTCGACGTCATATACTTCTTGGAGCCGGGTCGTATCGTCCCGTCCCTCGACGACAATCACTTCTTGTATTTTTTCACGCATCTTCGCTTCCTTCTTTCTCTTCTTGCTTCGGGATGACCCAAATCGTGAGCGGCTTCCGTCCGAACGTGACCGCTTCTTCTTTCGTGTCCATCAGGATGTCGATGATATTCCCTTTGATGGCACTGCCGGTATCGAGGGCGATGGCCATACCGAACCCTTCGACATACACACGTGTCCCGAGCGGAATGATTGACGGGTCGACCGCGATGATTCGCATCCCTTCGTACAGAATCGTATCGGTCACGTCATAGCCGCTACGCGTCAAGACGCGTCCGTCAAACGTGATCGTATCTTCGGGGTTATTTGTGTAGGCGGTCGCCTCAACGAGAAGTTGTTTGGCCGCTGAAAAATCGAGCACATCCTCAGGCAGAGGTGTCTCTTCGATTTTGATTTCGGCCTCTTCACGGAATGGACTCTCAGATTCTGTCGGAACCGGCGTCGCTTCTTCGGCCGGCTCTGGCACCGGTTTTGTCCCAATCTTAATGATTTGCGGACGCACGGTTTGCAACGTTTCGACACTTGTCTCGGTCCGATTTGTAATTGTACCATTTTCGACCGTCACTGCATACCGCGTCCGTTCTAGCCCGGGTACTCCGACTTGGGCGACCTCGGTTTGACCGATTTCAAGCGTATCATCGTCTTCTTTCACGATCTCAAACGGGATAAGCCGATTCTCGTATTGCACGACGTCCCGACTCGTATTGACGGTAATCGTCATGCCTTCTCGAAGCGTTGTCGACAGCGCCGGTGCGATCGTATCGCGCTCTGACACGCTGATTCCGGCTTCGCGCAACACTTGCTCGACCGTCTTCGCCATCGTATTCAACGTCTTCGCCTCATCCTCGACGATTAAATTGACCGCGAGCACCGGTTGATACCGAATTGTCATTCCGGATGTGACGGGTGTGCGCACGTCCGGATAGACGTCGTCTCCGTCGCGCACCGTCACCCCGTATCGAAGCAACACGTCGCGGACGGTCCGTTCTCGCGTCTCAATCGTCTCCGTCTGCCCATAACCGATTTGAAGTGAGACCGTATTCGCGCGTTCGATGTAAATCATGCGTTCGGCAGACAGTTCCGCACTGAGTGCCGGCGTCACGTAATCGGCGTCTTCGACCGTGATGCCGGTCTCTTCGAGCACCTCGAACACGGACGTCGCCCGCGTCTCATGCTCGATTCGGTTTGTGCCGTCGATGATCGTCACCGTCTCCGGTTGCGTCAACGTATAGGCGAGTACCGCTGTCACGAGTACGACAGCGCTGAGCGCGATTCGTTTCACCATCACGGTAGACGGAAGAGCCGCTTCGCGTTCGCGGTCGTCGCTTCAGCAAGTTCCTCAAGCGAGATACCTCGTAGCGCGGCGATTTCTTCGGCGACATAGGTGACATAGGCCGGTTCGTTCCGTTTACCGCGGAACGGCGTCGGCGTCAAATACGGGCAGTCCGTCTCGACTAACAGGCGATCGAGCGGGACTTGTTTCGCCACTTCTTTTGGGACTTTCGCATTCTTGAACGTGACCGGGCCACCGAGTGAGATATAGAAGTTCATGCGCAGGCAACGCTCAAGTAGTTCGACCGACATGCTGTAGCTGTGGAAGACGCCACCAATCTCTTCGGCGTGCTCTTCTTCTAACAGATCGAGCACGTCTGCCGTCGCCTCGCGGTTGTGGATGACGATTGGCATGTTCGTGCGCCTCGCAATGGCAATTTGTTCACGGAACAGACGTTGCTGTACGTCTTTCGGAGATTTGTCCCAATGATAGTCGAGTCCAATCTCACCGAGCGCCATCACTTTTGGATGCCCCATCAGCGCCTCGATTCGTTCCAAGTCCGTTGGTGTGCAGTCGATTGCATCGACCGGGTGCCAGCCGACAATCGCGTAAATGTCTTCGTACGTCTCGGCGAGTTCGATCGCGCGCGAGATCGTCTCATCATCGAAGCCGACGACGAGCATCGGGGACACCCCCGCCTCACGTGCCCGTCTAATCGTTTCATCGACGTCATCTTTGAAGTGATCGGCGTTAATGTGTGTGTGCGTGTCAATCAACATCGTGCATCCTCCTTTTTAAACAAACAGAGGGAGACCGAAGTCTCCCTCAAAAATTATTTGACGATGGCCCCGTTCGGCATATTCTCAGATACGGTTGCAAGTTCTAACTTACCATCTTTATCGGCTGCCAAAATCATTCCTTGAGACAACTCGCCCCGGAGCTTGACCGGCTTCAAGTTGGCGACGACGATGACTTTTTTGCCGACCAACTCTTCCGGTGCATACCATTCGGCGATGCCCGAGACGATTTGGCGCGTCTCGCTACCGAGATCGACTTGAAGTTTCAACAGTTTTTTCGCTTTTTTGATTTTATCGGCTTCGACGATTTGCCCGACCCGGAACTCGACTTGGTCAAAGACGTCGATTGTGATTTCAGGACGGACGTCTTCATCCGCTGCCTCTTCCTCTGCTTCCTCTTCGACACGTGCTTTCGAGGCTTGACGCATCATTTCTTGAATCGCATCTACCTCTTCTTTCACATCGCGACGTGGGAAGATTGGCGTGCCGTCCGTGACGACCGCTCCGTCAAAGGCCGCAAACGTATCGAGCGCTTCCCATGACATGTCTTGTCCTTCGAGTCCGAGTTGACGGAACATCTCTTTCGGTGCCCGTGTCATGAACGGTTGAATCATGACAGCGACGTGGCGCAAGACGCCAGCCAAGTGGGTCATGACCGACGCGAGTTCGTCTCGTTTCGCTTCATCTTTCGCGAGCACCCATGGTTGCGTCTCATCGATATACTTGTTCGCTCGGCTGACGAGCTGCCAGATGTTTGTGAGCGCGACCGAGAACTCCATATGCTCCATCGCCGCTTCCGTCTTCGACGTCGTTTCTTCGACGACGCGAAGCAAGTCGGCGTCGAACGCCGTCACGTTCCCCGCATACGCGGGTACGTTCCCGTCGAAGTACTTCTTAATCATCGCGACGGTCCGGTTCAGCAGGTTGCCGAGATCGTTGGCGAGGTCGAAGTTCAACCGGTCGACGAACGCTTCTGGTGTGAACGTGCCGTCCGCGCCGAACGGGACTTCACGCAACAAGTAGTAACGAAGCGAGTCGAGGCCGTAGCGATCGATGAGCGGAATCGGGTCGACGACGTTCCCTTTTGACTTGGACATCTTGCCGTCTTTCATGAGGAGCCAACCGTGCGCAAATACTTGTTTTGGCAACGGAAGGTCAAGCGCCATGAGGAGAGCTGGCCAGATAATTGTATGGAAACGGACGATCTCTTTTCCGACCAAATGCACGTCAGCCGGCCAGTAACGGTTGAACAACTCGTCGTTGTCCGTCCCGTAGCCGAGTGACGAGATATAGTTCGTGAGCGCATCGACCCATACGTAGACGACATGCTTCGGGTTCGACGGGACTTGGACACCCCAGTCGAACGTTGTCCGGGAGACCGCCAAATCTTGAAGACCTGGCTTCAAGAAGTTGTTGATCATCTCGGTCTTTCGCGATTCTGGCAAGATAAAGTCCGGATGCGACTCGAAATATTCGATGAGGCGGTCCGCATACTTGCTGAGACGGAAGAAGTAACACTCTTCCCGCACGAGTTCGACTGGATGTCCGCTGTCGGGGCTCTTGCCGTCGACAAGTTGCGACTCGGTGTAATACGTCTCGTCCGACACCGAATACCAGCCTTCATATTCACCGAGGTAAATGTCTCCGTTCTTAAGAAGCGTCTCAAAGACGTGTTCGACGACAGCCTTATGACGGCCTTCCGTCGTTCGAATATAATCGTCGTACGAGATCTCGAGGCGATCCCATAATACTTTGATATCTTTCACGACTTCGTCGACGAACGCCTGTGGGGTGACGCCGGCTTCTTTCGCCTTCTCTTGAATCTTTTGTCCGTGCTCGTCAGTGCCCGTCAAATAACGGACGTCAAATCCTTTCAATCGCTTATAGCGGGCAATCGCGTCACCTGCCACGGTCGTATAGGCGTGACCGATGTGCAACTTCGCGCTCGGGTAATAGATTGGGGTCGTAATATAAAAAGTAGGCTTCGCCATAGTTGTTCTCCATCCTTTCGACATTTGCAATTTCCATTATACACGGTTCGACAAACCTTTTTCCAAACCAATTGTTTGGAATTAATTTGTTGCCTATTCAAATAAATGTTCCAAAAAAACCCTTTCTTTGTTTAAAGCTCTACGTTACGGGGAAATTTAGGTGTATATCGTTCCTTTATCGTCATTTTTCGAAAAAGCACAATTCCAATAGTAAGCAGTTGACTGCAATTGGAAAGTTTAGTATGCTTTTTGCTGTAGCCACATTGTCGAATTTTGACGATTTATGTCACCAAGAGATTTCGACATCATCGGAGGAGGAAACACAAAATGAAATCAACAGGTATCGTACGGAAAGTGGACGAGCTCGGTCGGGTCGTTATTCCAATCGAATTGCGCCGCACACTCGGAATTGCTGAGAAAGACGCACTTGAAATTTACGTCGACAACGAGCAAATCGTTTTGAAAAAATATAAGCCGAACATGACTTGCCAAGTAACAGGCGAAGTATCAGACGATAACTTCAAGTTGGCGGACGGAAAGTTGATTCTTTCACCAGAAGGCGCACAACGTGTTCTCGTCGAGTTGAAAAACATGCTTGAGAATTACTACAACGAAGAGTAAGCAAGGGACTCCTTGCTTACTCTTTTTTGTCGACTCCGTGATACGCGTCATAGACGTCGTTGCGTGAGAGACCACGCTCTTTCGCCACTTGTTTAATCGCTGCGTTCGGCTTTAGCCCGTCCTCGATATAACGATCGACGTGTTCGAGCGGCGAGAGCGTCTCCCACCAATCTTGCGTCGGAGCCGACTCGGTCGACCCGCCCACCAACACGACGAACTCTCCGCGGACTTCACCTTCACACCAAGCGAGCGCCTCATCGACCGTTCCTCGCAAAAACTCCTCGAACGTCTTCGTCAATTCCCGCCCAAGTACGACGTCACGATTGCCGAGCACAGCTTTCACCCCTTGTAGCATCTCTTTTAAGCGATGCGGGGCTTCGTAG
This sequence comes from Exiguobacterium alkaliphilum, assembly GCF_018138125.1. NCBI lineage: Bacteria > Bacillati > Bacillota > Bacilli > Caryophanales > Exiguobacterium > Exiguobacterium alkaliphilum. Next base: position 375,645 of record NZ_CP073101.1, on the reverse strand, counting down.
AAGACGAGCGTCCCTGGCTCATATTGAAGCGACGCTAGCACGTCGACCCGTTCTTTCTTTTTGCGTGGCAAAAACCCGTAATATAAAAAGCGTTCTGTCGGCAGTCCGGACGCGACGAGCGCTGTGAGCGCTGCATTTGCCCCTGGCAAGACGACGACCGGTACCTTCGCTTGAATCGCGAGCCGAACGAGGTCACTACCGGGGTCAGAGATGCCAGGCATCCCGGCGTCGGATACGACAGCCACCGATTTTCCATTCTCGATATCTTCAATCAGCCGTGGCCCGCTCACTTGTTTATTATGTTCATGGTAACTGACAAGCTTCGTATCGATTTCAAAGTGACGGCACAGTTTCATCGTCTGGCGTGTATCTTCGGCCGCAATCAAGTCCACCTCGCGCAACGTACGCACGGCGCGATATGTCATGTCTTCTAGGTTACCGATCGGGGTCGGCACGATGTAAAGCGTCGGTCCGTCAGTCTGGTAACTTTTCTGTGAGTTCATTGCTCGTCCCCTCCATCAACGTTTGTTTTTGGGCGCGGGTCAATTGCTTGATTGACCACTCATAACGCATCGCTTCTCGTTTCGTCTCAAACGATTTCACGTAACAGAGCGTTACAGGTAAACGTGCTCGCGTGTATTTGGCACCTTTTCCAGCGTTATGGGTACGAAGCCGCTTGTCGAGGTCGTTCGTATAACCCGTGTAATACGTGTGGTCTTGGCACTCCAAAATATATACGTAGTGCTTACGCATCGAGGATGTCTCGCATCGTTTTCGTATACGTGTCATCATCTTCATAGACGATAAGCGGTGGTAAAATCGTGAGCCCAGCTTTTCCATCTTTTGACCCCTCTATCAATAATGTATTCGCCGCTCGTCCCGCTTTTGGATAGACGAGCTGCATCCGCTTCGGCTCGATTCGATATGTCCGCATGAGCGTGACGATATCGAGTAGCCGCTCCGGACGGTGGACGAACGCCACTTTTCCGCCTGGTTTGACGAGCTGACTCGCCGATCGGATACAATCCTCGAGTGTACAGAGCACTTCATGGCGCGCAATCGTATGGTGTTCGTTTTGATTGCGGAGCGACGTCTCGTTTGCCAGAAAATACGGTGGATTACACGTGACGACATCGTAACGGGCGTGGCCTAGCCGTGTCGCCGCTTCTTTGACGTCGCCTTCTATAATCTGCAGTCGATGCTCGAGACGGTTCACCGCGATGCTGCGGTTCGCCATATCGACGAGTCTCGGTTGAATCTCGATGCCTGTGACGCTCCCCTTTGTCCGATACGATAAGAAGAGCGGAATCGCACCCGTTCCGGCACACAAATCGACTAGGTTTCCTTTTTGGATGGGTACCCAGACGAACTCAGCGAGTAGCACCGCATCTAACGAGAACGAAAACACATCGTCGCTTTGAATAATTTTTCCGGGGCGTCCGAGCAAATCATCGAGCCGCTCCCCTTGTTTTACAGTCACGCTTCGTTCCCTCCTACATAACGACAAAGGCGACGGACGGGTGACTTCCCCGTCTATCGCCCCAATGTATTAGTGTTTATTTAACATCGACATGCAGAAAAGACAATCGCCGTCTTTTCGTACTTGTCCGTAATGCAAGTTACAAATGTGGAACCCTTCTTGATACAAGGCGGCCAAATTGTTTTGCCCTTTGCCCGACAATGCGATTTGCGCATCGCCATCCGTCGTCTCCACTTCTGCAAGTTGCTCGACTTTTTCACGCAAGTGATGATTCTCGAGATACATATGCTGGTTTTCTTCAAGCAAATAGGCCAACTGCTCTTTCAGTACACCTAGATGCTCCGTCAACAGCTGCATTTGTTGCTCGATGGCATCGACGCGCATCATAACTTCCTTTTTATCCATTCGTTCCACTGCTCAGCACCCCATCACTGTTTCGACGGTTTTCGTTTGATCGCACCGACCTCAACGAGTTCGTCAATCGTATACGTCACAACACGGGTCCGGTCGCTCAACTCGACTTGAATCAGTTGATCCAAAATGTTGAGGCCGATGACACGTCCGTCACCTTCAGGAATCTTGATTCGTTTCCCAACGTCCGGCAAGTCACGCTTCAACTCTTCATACGTATCATTCTCATACTTCAAGCAACACATGAGACGGCCGCACACACCGGAAATTTTATTCGGGTTCAAGGAAAGGTTTTGATCTTTCGCCATCTTGATCGAAACCGGTTCAAACTCTCCTAAGAAGGAAGAACAACATAAGACACGGCCACATGGACCGATCCCACTGAGTAGTTTCGCTTCATCCCGGACACCGATTTGACGGAGTTCGATGCGCGTGCGGAAGACGCTCGCCAAATCTTTGACGAGTTCTCGAAAATCGACCCGACCTTCTGCCGTGAAATAAAAGATGACTTTGTTGCGATCAAATGTATATTCAACATCGACGAGTTTCATCTCCAGTCGATGTTCACGTATTTTTTCTTCACAGACGGCGTGAGCGTCAAAAGCTGCCAATCGATTTTCTTGGACGATTTGAGCATCTTTTTGATCAGCGACACGAAGAATCGTTTTTAGAGGTAAAACGACTTCATCTTCCCCAAGTTGTTTCCCGACTTGGACGATTTCCCCGTATTCAATACCACGCACCGTCTCGACGATGACATGGTCCCCACGTTCAAGCGTTGCTTCGCCTGGTGAAAAGTAATAGATTTTTCCCGCTTCTTTAAAGCGGACTCCGACTACTTCAAGCACGCTCTCTTATCCTTTCTGTAAATCGAACGTTAACCGTTCGAACGTTAATTGAGGATTGACGTTTGCCTCGAGTCGTCGAATCGCCTCATGGACGTGTTCAATCGCATGGACAATCTTATGCGCCGAACGATTACTGATGAACGCCTGATACAACGCCTGTTCGCGAGTGAACAGTTGCGGCGTGTAATCCGTCCGGACTTTGAACCGGAGCGACTCTTCTAACCAGCTTTCAAACAATTCGAGGCCCACTCGTAACTCATTGCGCCCTTTAAAATGGCCGAGCCACTTCTCTTGGGCGAATAGGAGTAACTCCTGTGGTCGTTTAGTCAATACTTCAACTAATTGTACCACTAGCCCATACGACTGTACAAACCACTCGTTGTGAAGCACTTCACGGGCGTCATCCCATTTCGGATAAACAGCGAGCGCCAAGCGAGCCAAATCCGTCGTACATGCGACGTCCGCAGACAACTTATCCGCCAACTCATTCCGATCAATCGGTCGAAAGACGAGCTGCTGGGCTCGTGAGCGAATTGTCGGCAACAACAGTTGCGGCTGTGTTGTCACAAGAATCGCGAGTTTCCCGACGCCTGGCTCTTCAAAAAACTTAAGCAGACTATTCGCCGCCTGCGTCGTCATTTTATGGGCCTGATGAATCACATACACTTGCCGATCCCCTTCGGCTCCGCGTAACGACAAATCACTGAGCAGTTGTTGAATCTGTTCTTTTTTTATACTTGCCCCGTCCGGCTCCATCTCGAGATAATCGACTAGGTTTCCTGAATCCATCCGCCGACAATTCCGACAATCTCCACAAGGTTCTACCCCATCTGGCGCCTCACAAAAGAGTGACTTGGCAAACAGTTGAGCGGTCTCAATCAAGTAAGGTTCATAATCGCCCGAAAAGATATAGGCGTGCCCGACTTTATCAGTCCGAATCGAGTTCTCCATCACTTTGGCGACAACGGTCTGAGACGCGGCCAATTGTTCAAAACGCATCTGTCCCACTCCCATTAAAACTGATGGAATCCTTCAATCGGCAAGACGAATACCGTAGCGCCGCCTACCTGTACTTCTACGGGATACGGGATATACGAATCGGCGTGGCCACCCATCGGAGAAATCGGTGTGATCATCTGATCACGGCTCGAGCAATTTGATTTGATGAGCGAAAGCAAATCCTCGAGTCGTTCTTTCGGTACACCGATCATGAACGTCGTGTTTCCTTCTTTTAAGAACCCACCAGTCGTCGCAAGTTTCGTCGCTCGAAAGTCCTCTTCAATCAAAGCGTCAGATAAACGGGCGCTATCTTTATCATGTACAATCGCAATTACCATCTTCATGCTTTGTTCACTCCTCTTTCGTTTAATCGCTCACATGTAATATCTAGTACTTCATCTTGTATCGATTCAATCGTCTCATTCGCATCGATTCGTACCATCCGATCAGGGTGCTGCGCAAGCAATGTTTGAAAACCGTCATAGACGCGTTGGTGGAACGCTTCGTCCCGGCTCTCGATTCGGTCCAATTGCCCGCGTTCCCGCATACGGTTACTTGCTTCACTTGGTGTCAAATCGAAAAGAAACGTTAAGTCTGGGGTTAAGCCGCCTGTTGCCCACTCATTTAATGATAGGACGTGTTCTAAATCGTATCCTAATCCGAAACCTTGATAGGCGACCGAAGCATCGATGAAACGGTCGCAGACGACAATCGCACCTCGTGACAAGGCAGGTCGAATCACTTGTTCTACGTTTTGGGCTCGCGAGGCTGCATATAACATCATCTCTACCCTAGCCGTCATCTCATCGTGTTCAGGTGATAACAAAATCTCGCGGATGCTGTTTCCGACTTTCGTTCCCCCCGGCTCACGTGTGGTGACGACTTCATATCCTTGAGCGCTTAATGCTTGCTCGAGTAACTTCAATTGTGTCGTTTTTCCAGAGCCATCCGGCCCCTCCACTGTAATAAACATCCCATTCACTCTTAAAACTCCTCTACGATAACATCGATTTGTTTCATCATAACATGTCTGCTCGCTTGAAGCTTCCGCCCGAGAGAAATCCACTCGACCAACACGCGAACTTTTTCCTCTGTCACCACTTCCCCTTTTAAGATCCAAGGAATACCTGGAGGATAAGGGATAATCGTTTCCGCTGCAATTTGACCGACTGCGTCTTGAAAAGAAAGCCTCACCGTTTTCACGACGTCATGAAGCACAGTTAATTTCGAGACTTGCTCCGTAGAAGGGTAAGGATAAATCGTTTCATCGTCCTCAATCAGCGGCACATGTTTCGATGCATTTTGAATCAGTTTCACCCAATGATGAATCTCTTCCATCTTTATTTCCCGTAACGGCAAACAGAGTAACACATGATCTTCAGCGGCAAGCTCGATATCTATGCCAATCGATGCTAAGTGGCGACTAAAGATCAAACCGTTTTTCGGATACGTCAGAATCGTGACTTTTGTAAAATCGTCTCCGACTTTAACGGCAAATCCTGCGCGCTTCAATTCCATGACAAAAGCGAAATGACTTGTTTGAATACTTGACCAGTCTCGCTCCGTCAAGTGTTCAAGATAAGTCCGCGCATGGTCTAACGACGCCATAATCAAGTAAGACGGACTAGACGTTTGAAATGAAGACAGGGCATGAAACAATCGGTTCTCATCGACATTCTCTTTGTAATGTAACCAAGCGCCCATCGTAAAAGCAGGCAACGTTTTATGAGCCGACTGAACAACCGCGCTCGCCCCTTCAAAAATCGCTGAACGTCTTGGCAATCCGTCGTAAATCAAGTGCGCACCGTGCGCTTCATCAACGAGCAACGGGATCATATGTTGGTTTAAATACGTACTGATTGCTTGAATATCAGCCATATCGCCATAGTACGTCGGTGATGTGAGAAGCAGTGCTTTACCACCTGGATAGCGCTCGACCGCTTCTTGAACCGTAGCTAAATTGACGACCGTAGGAATACCGCTTCCCCGTTCCAATTCAGGCGACAATAAAATCGGTTCTAAGCCTAACCACTCAATCGCATTCCACACGGACTTATGTGAATTTCGTTGTACATACACACGTTCCCCACGTTTTACAGTCGCAGCTAGCATGCTCCAATTTCCCGCGGTCGAACCATTGACCAACCATTTACTCTTACTTTTATAGAGCGTTCCAAGCGCTTCCTCACCTTGCTGGATGATTCCCTCTGCCTGATGTAAATCATCCAAGTGCTCGAGCTCGGTTAAATCATACGGCATGATTTTATGGAACGCTGTCGGTAAACTTGGATCGTGAACAGTACCGTTATGGTGGCCAGGGACATGAAAGGATACACGACTTTCCCGCACATGTTGTTCTAAAACTTCCATGAATGTGAAAGGGTTCTTTTTAGATCGGCGTGTCATCAAAAAACCTCCTTAATCGTTTTGCATATAGACAAAAAAGAGACGACCAAGCAGATGCTTGATCGTCTCATGTTGCCTGGCAACGTCCTATCCTCACAGGGGGAGACCCCCAACTACTTTCGGCGCTGAAGCGCTTAACTTCCGTGTTCGGCATGGGAACGGGTGTGGCCGCTTCGCTATCGCCACCAGACAATTTCAGGCTTGTTCCCTGAAAACTGAAGTTCATCAATTGTCAAACCATAGACTAGATCAAAGCCTCGACCGATTAGTATCATTCAGCTCCACGTGTCACCACGCTTCCACCCATGACCTATCTACCTCATCGTCTCTGAGGGGTCTTTCTTGATTGCTCAAAGGGAAATCTCATCTCGGAGGGGGCTTCATGCTTAGATGCTTTCAGCACTTATCCCGTCCGCACGTAGCTACCCAGCGATGCTCCTGGCGGAACAACTGGTACACCAGCGGTGCGTCCATCCCGGTCCTCTCGTACTAAGGACAGCTCTCCTCAAATTTCCTGCGCCCACGACGGATAGGGACCGAACTGTCTCACGACGTTCTGAACCCAGCTCGCGTACCGCTTTAATGGGCGAACAGCCCAACCCTTGGGACCTACTCCAGCCCCAGGATGCGATGAGCCGACATCGAGGTGCCAAACCTCCCCGTCGATGTGGACTCTTGGGGGAGATCAGCCTGTTATCCCCAGGGTAGCTTTTATCCGTTGAGCGATGGCCCTTCCATGCGGAACCACCGGATCACTAAGCCCGACTTTCGTCCCTGCTCGACTTGTAGGTCTCGCAGTCAAGCTCCCTTCTGCCTTTGCACTCTTCGAATGATTTCCAACCATTCTGAGGGAACCTTTGGGCGCCTCCGTTACTGTTTAGGAGGCGACCGCCCCAGTCAAACTACCCACCTGACACGGTCCTCCAGCCGGATCACGGCTGCGAGTTAGAGACTCTATACGCAAAGGGTGGTATCCCAAGGGTGTCTCCACCGAAGCTGGCGCTCCGGCTTCACAAACTCCCACCTATCCTGTACATCGCGTACAAAGCCTCAATATCAGGCTGTAGTAAAGCTCCATGGGGTCTTTCCGTCCTGTCGCGGGTAACCTGCATCTTCACAGGTACTATGATTTCACCGGGTCTCTCGTTGAGACAGTGCCCAAATCGTTACGCCTTTCGTGCGGGTCGGAACTTACCCGACAAGGAATTTCGCTACCTTAGGACCGTTATAGTTACGGCCGCCGTTTACTGGGGCTTCGGTTCAGTGCTTCTCTTGCGATGACACATCCCCTTAACCTTCCAGCACCGGGCAGGCGTCAGCCCCTATACTTCATCTTGCGATTTAGCAGAGACCTGTGTTTTTGCTAAACAGTCGTTTGGGCCTATTCACTGCGGCTTATGTTGCCATAAGCGTCCCTTCTCCCGAAGTTACGGGACCATTTTGCCGAGTTCCTTAACGAGAGTTATCCCGCGCGTCTTAGAATTCTCATCTCGCCTACCTGTGTCGGTTTACGGTACTGGCGCCGACCTCCTCACTAGAGGCTTTTCTTGGCAGCGTGAAATCCGGTACTTCGCCCTACGGGCTCCACGTCACAGCTCGACCTTGTATGCCGGGCGGATTTGCCAACCCGACGGCCTCGCTGCTTGTCCGTGCACTTCCAGTCGCACGGTTACCTTATCCTTCTGCGTCCCCCCATCGTTCGAACGGTGGTACGGCGGTACAGGAATATCAACCTGTTGTCCATCGCCTACGCCTTTCGGCCTCGGCTTAGGTCCAGACTAACCCTGAGCGGACGAGCCTTCCTCAGGAAACCTTGGGCTTTCGACGGAGGGGATTCTCACCCCTCTTTTCGCTACTCACACCGGCATTCTCACTTCCAAGCGCTCCACGGCTCCTCACGATACCGCTTCACTGCTGCTTGGAACGCTCTCCTACCATCCCTTACGGGATCCATAGCTTCGGTGGTATGTTTAGCCCCGTTACATTTTCGGCGCGGCGTCA
>NZ_CP073101.1:337500-357500 GCF_018138125.1 Exiguobacterium alkaliphilum | reverse complement strand
ATCGCGTTTGGCGCTGACAAGAGACTTAGCAAATGTCAGCACATCGTCCTCCTCCATGTCTAACACATGAAAGGCCAGTCGAATGGCCGTTTTCGGACCAATGCCTGGTAATTTTGTAAAACTCTCAATCAACCGCCCAATCGCTTCAGGGTATTGCAACTCGCATCTTTCCTTTCTTCACTTAAAAGCCTGGGAGGTTCATCCCTTGTGTGAAACGTCCCATCTTATCGTTTACAAGTTGATCCGCTTGTTTCATTGCGTCGTTCACCGCTGCGAGCACAAGATCTTGCAACATTTCAACATCATCCGGGTCGACCGCATCTTCCGCGATGATGACGTCTAGCACTTCTTTGTGGCCACTGACGATGACTTTGACCATGCCGCCACCTGCCGTCCCTTCAACCGTCATGTCTTTCAGCTCTTCTTGAGCTTTCGCCATGTCTTTTTGCATTTTCTGCATCTGTTTCATCATATTGTTCATGTTTCCCATTCCACGCATATAAAGCGCCTCCTTTGTTAAACCTCTTCGATTTCGACGACATCACCGAAACGTTCGAACGCCTGTGCGACAAGCGGATCTTCTTCTGCCGGCTTCGCTTCTTCTTTCGTATCCGTGCGCTCTGCTTGTTTTTGAAGGATGAACTCGTTTTTCAATTCAAGCCAATCTGTTTCAAGTACAGCCATAATTTCTCGCCGGATCCCCGTTACTTCAAACAACGCTTGTTCGATTACGTCACGGGTGCGGCCATTCGAACTGACTTGTTCATAATGCCATGTCATCCCATCTTTAAATTGTACCAGTAAGGTGTCGCTTGCACAAAGGACAGCCTCACTCTCATAGAACAATGCAAAGATTGGACCATCTTGTGTTCGGATATTCCCCATGATATCTTCCCAGCTATCGCGAATCGCGTTCAAGTGCTGACGTTCTGCCCGCTGCAGGAGTTGACGAATCCGTTCTTTCGGCACGCGAATTTGGGTCCGTTTGACGGCTTTCGGTTTGTCCGCAGGCGCGTCCGCTACCGCCACGCCATTTTTTTTCACTTCGCTCAACTCTTTACTCAGTTCACGGACTTGATCTTGTAGCTGTTGCATCTGCTCGCTCATCGTCCGACCTTGTTCGGCAATCCGGATAAATGTCAATTCAACGAGTACTTTCGGATGGTTCGACAAACGCATCTGTTGCTGACACTCGTTTAGCTCTTCGATGACTTGAAACAACGCGTCCGTCGTCGTCGCCTCGACGAAGGCACGGAACTGTTCGTTCGGCCGGGCCCGCTCAAGTAAATCGACGGCTTGAGGGGAAGCTTTTAAGAGTAGCGCGTCCCGATGAATGAAGACGAGATCTTCCACGAAACGCTTCAAGTCTTTCCCGTCGCGCAACATTGTCTCTAGCGTATTAAGAATGCGATCGAGTTGTTTTTGTTGTAAGCCATAAGCCATCTCAAGTAACGCATCGTCCGTTACGGCTCCCGTCACTTCAAGGACGGCGTCTTCGGTCAAACGGTCATCGCTGAAGGCCAAGGCTTGATCTAACAAACTCAATGCATCGCGCATGCCGCCATCGGCCGCACGGGCAATCAGCTTGAGCGCTTCTGGGTCATATTCATATTCTTGATCGTTTAAAATATAGGCCATTCGCGTCTGCAACTGACTAACTTCATGGCGCTTCACGTCAAAGCGCTGGCAGCGCGAGATAATCGTCGCCGGAATCTTATGCGGTTCCGTTGTCGCTAAAATAAAGATGGCATGCGGCGGCGGTTCTTCTAACGTTTTTAACAACGCGTTGAACGCACCCGTCGACAACATGTGCACCTCATCGATGATGTATACTTTGAAGCGCGCTTGCGAAGGCGGATATTTCACTTTATCTCGAATCTCGCGAATCTCATCGACACCGTTATTTGAAGCGGCATCGATTTCGAACACGTCTGGGCTCGTCCCTTCGGTGATGGCGATACATGTCGGGCATGTATTACACGGCTCTCTCGTCGGTGCTGTCTCACAGTTGATTGCTTTCGCGATAATTTTAGCAAGACTCGTTTTCCCTGTCCCTCTTGGACCGGAGAACAAGTAGGCATGGGATACCCGCTCCTCGAGCAACGCATTTTGAATCGTGCGTGTGATATGAACTTGGCCGACTACCTCTTGGAACGACTGCGGACGATAGACCCGATACAATGCTTGATACGCCATGTCTCCGCCTCCTTTCTCTCAATTGTCTCTATTTCATCATACAAAAAAATCTACAACCCTGGGGCCGTAGATTAAAGTTATTAAATAAATCTGCCGCGCACCGATTTCTGAAAGCACGTCAATGTGCGTTACTCATGCAGTTTGCTCGGCCCAAGCACCCCTGCGGCACACGGTACGTCACCACTTAAGGCTGCTTCCTTCCGGACCTGACCTGGTTCATGGGTGACCGTTGCGCAGGACTCAGACGTCAACGCCACTTACACGAGGACGGGCCACACCAATGCACTCCCTCGAATCGGAATTCAGTCTCGCTATAGCGGATTGCGAGTTACAGGGCACCGCTACCTCCCCGCCTAGCACGGCAAATGGGTAAATGAAGTTAAGCACTTCGTTGAGTGCTATTACATTATACTGTTTAATCTATAGGGTTGCAACCTCTCTGTTCAAGCCGAGCTAGCTTCTTCCTTTGACGAAGGTCACGAAAGAAATCCGTCAAGAGGGCGCCACATTCTTCTGCTAAAACATTTTCCGTCACCTCGGCCTGGTGATTGAACCGTTCATCTTGCACGAGGTTCATGAGCGTCCCACAACAGCCGCCTTTTGGATCATGCGCTCCGAAGATGACCCGTTTCACACGCGAGAGAACAATGGCACCCGCGCACATCGGGCACGGTTCTAACGTCACATACAACTCACAGTCTTCAAGCCGCCAATTTTGAAGCGTTTCGTTCGCCGCCTCGATTGCAATCATTTCCGCGTGAGCCGCTGCCAACAAGTCCGTTTCTCGACGATTATGACCGGTCGCAATCACCTCGTCACCTTTGACGATGACGCATCCGATTGGGACTTCGCCGATCGCTTCCGCCTTCTTTGCTTCTTCTATAGCGAGCCGCATAAATCGTTCATCACGTTCCATATTCACACTCCGTTTCGCATCACTTATTATGAAAAAAAATGAAAATCATTTCGCTCGCCCTATCCCATCCATTGTATGCTAGAATGGAACTTGCACTTTGGATAATGGAGGATGACATCATATGTTTATAACGGTAGAGGGACCGATTGGTGTCGGGAAAACGTCACTGGCCCATATCATCAGTCAGCACTTTTCAATGCAAATGCTGAATGAAATTGTAGAAGAGAACCCATTTCTCGGCAAGTTTTATGAAGATATCGAAGAATGGAGTTTCCAAACGGAAATGTTCTTCTTGTGCAATCGCTTCAAGCAATTAGACGATATCCACAAACACCACTTGAGTCAACAGCAATCCGTCGTTTCAGACTATCATATTTTCAAGAACTTGATTTTTGCCCACCGTTCCCTACGACCGGCTCACTTGAACAAGTACGAGCAAATCTATAAGATTTTGACCCATGATATGCCGAAACCTGATGTCGTCATCTACTTGCACGCGAGCATCGAGACGCTCATGAAACGTGTCGCTTTGCGTGGACGTGAAGTAGAAGAGAACATGTCACGCGATTACCTCGAACAACTCGCTCGTGATTACGAGACGTTCGTCGAATCGTATCGCGCGACCCACCCCGAAGTGACGATTCTATCGTTTAGCGGCGACGAGCTCGACTTCGTCCACAACCCGGATGATTTGAAGCACGTCCTCACTACGATTGAACGCGAATTAGAATTGACTAAAGGAGCACAAGCAAAATGACGCTGAATGAAAAGTATAACATTCCGAATGACACGATCATCACGATTGGCGGCATGGTCGGAATCGGAAAGTCGACGATCACCAACTCGCTCGCAGACGCCCTGAACTTCCGGACGTCTCTCGAGAAAGTAGACACGAACCCGTATCTCGATAAATTCTATCATGATTTCGAGCGTTGGAGCTTCCATCTCCAAATCTACTTCTTGGCTGAACGTTTCAAAGAACAGAAGAAGATTTTCCAATATGGCGGCGGATTTATCCAAGACCGTTCGATTTATGAAGATACAGGGATTTTTGCGAAGATGCATTACGAGAAAGGCACGATGTCGCCAACAGACTACGAGACGTACTCGAGTCTATTTGAAGCGATGGTGCTCACTCCATTCTTCCCACACCCAGATTTGCTCATCTATCTAGAAGGCTCGTTCGAGCAAGTGCTCGACCGCATCCAAATGCGTGGGCGTGAGATGGAACAACAGACCCCGATCTCGTATTGGGAAGAGATGTACGAGCGGTATACCGAGTGGATTAACAACTTTAACCTTTGCCCGGTGCTTCGTCTTTCAATCGAAGAATACGATTTGATTAACGATCCAGATTCGGTCGAACTCATCCTTGAGAAGATTGAAAAACAATTGACGATCGCACGTGAAGCGAAAGTCAGATAAGTAAGAAGGTGCGTCGCATACAGAAGCGGCGCACCTTTTTTATATGTGGGCAATCGCCCGCTTATCGTGCCGCGGCGTCTTCCGTGCCTTCCGGAACCCGTCGATGGAATCGAACACGGCCGCCAAAATCGTGATGGCGACGACTATACCGAACACCCAAGTGAGCGAGACACTAGCCGGTACATTCGTCTCGACCCAGGCGAGGAACCGTGCATCGAACAATCGCGGTGAACTCGCCATCCAGATGATGAATGTGGCCGACGCGAGATTGTACACCAAGTTATACGATGCAAACGCATATGACCAACGGCCTTTCACCCATTTCCACAACCCGAGCCCGACTTGAAGCAACACGATGACGAGGAATAATCCAATCACGTCAAAAAGAAACGTTTGGTTGAACACCGGCGTCACCATCGTGAAGCCTGTCGTCGTCGATTCATAGATGCCAATCAACCGCTCCGCGTTGACGTACACACCGAACCAGACCGCCGTAAAAAACAACCCGATCCCAGCATCCCACTTGCTGATCCGTCCGCCGCGCTCCCGTTCCCGAAGTGTATTCACATCCCACTTCATCTTCGGCGTTTTCACATCTTCGCCTCCATAACGCTCGATTAAAAAGAAGACGAGAGTAATCCAAAAGATCAGTTGAATACCGACGTTCCATAACGCGTCCCACACGTTCGTCAAAAACGTACCGAGCGTCGGAAGGACCGGACCTGAAAACGTTGGAATGCTCGCTAGCACGAGACCTGCAAAGACGACTGCTAGCACAATCGGTACGACGAGCTTCAAGATCGAGACGTAGAAAGGGAACAGCGTCGGTCCGATGACATATTGCCCTTTAAGGACGCGCGCTGCCACGACCGCAGGATGTCCCATTTCATCCAATACACGTTTCACTTCCACTTCCATCGCATCCGCCGGCAACTTCGCTTCAATCTCATGGCGCAACGATTCGGCCAGCTCGTCACGTCTCCCCGCCGGAACATGCTTGACGACCTCCTCGACATATAGCTCGACCCAATCCATGACGTTCACCTTCTTTCTCATGAATCCGCACAAACTCTATACGATTAGAATTCCCGCTTTCCTATGAGACTAGCCGTTGTTCGCCACTTTGCCACAAAAAAAAGCCGCAGACCGGAGTCTGCGACCATAAAAAAACGCATCTGCCCATGCAGATGCCCAATCAAGCGGAGTTGGTGGGATTCGAACCCACGCGAGCCTTGCGACTCCTAACGGATTTCGAGTCCGTCCCCTTCAGCCGGACTTGGGTACAACTCCAGGCTTAAAAAAGTGTAAAAAAAAGAAAGTGGAGGAGGTGGTGGGATTCGAACCCACGCAGGCTATTACACCCCTGACGGTTTTCAAGACCGTTCCCTTAAACCACTTGGGTACACCTCCAAAAGATATGAAATTGTTGAGCCTCCAAAATAAAAATGGAGGAGGTGGTGGGATTCGAACCCACGCAGGCTGTTACACCCCTGACGGTTTTCAAGACCGTTCCCTTAAACCACTTGGGTACACCTCCAAAGCTCATATACAATTCGCGAACAATCATCTCGCTCGACATGATTTATAGTACCAACTGATGGGACAGATGTCAAACCCTTTTGTGAAAAAACATTAGAAAAATTTTTATAAAAAATCCGTCGACACGAGTGTCGTGTCGACGGGGTAAAAACGAGCTTAACGTGGCATCTCGATTTTCTCGATGCCGCCCATATATGGACGAAGCACGTCAGGAATGACGACCGAGCCGTCCGCTTGTTGGAAGTTCTCCAAAATCGCAGCGACTGTCCGACCGACAGCAAGTCCTGATCCGTTCAGTGTATGCACGAACTCCGGTTTCGCATTCACGTCACGACGGAAACGGATCCCAGCACGGCGCGCTTGGAAATCTTCAAAGTTTGAGCAAGAAGAGATTTCGCGGTACATGCCTTGAGCCGGCATCCACACCTCGATATCGTATTTCTTCGCAGCCGTGAAACCGAGGTCGGCCGTACACATGCTGAGCACTTGATACGGGAGACCGAGACGCTTGAGCACTTCCTCCGCGTGACCTGTCAACAGCTCGAGTTGCTCGTAAGACTCCTCAGGCTTCACGAAACGGACGAGCTCGACTTTGTTGAATTGGTGCTGACGGATGAGACCACGCGTATCGCGGCCGGCCGAGCCGGCTTCTGAACGGAAGCAAGCGCTGTACGCCGTGTACGTGATTGGAAGCTGTTCCTCTGCGATAATCTCATCACGGTGCATGTTCGTCACCGGCACTTCCGCTGTCGGGACGAGGAAGTAGTTCGTATCCGCCACTTTAAACGCGTCTTCTTCAAACTTTGGAAGCTGACCCGTCCCGGTCATCGCATCGCGGTTGACCATGTATGGCGGGAGGACTTCTGAATAGCCGTGCTCATCGGCATGCATGTCCATCATAAAGTTGATCAAGGCGCGCTCTAAACGGGCACCGAGTCCTTTATAGAAGACAAAGCGGCTGCCCGTGACTTTCCCAGCCCGCTCGACGTCGACAATCTTCAAGTCTTCCATCACGTCCCAGTGCTGTTTCATCTCGAAATCGAACGTCGGTTTCGTTCCGACTTCACGAATCGTGACGTTGTCGTCTTCCGTTTCACCGATTGGTGTTGATTCATGCGGAATGTTCGGGATGCTGAGCAAAATCATGTTCAACTCCGCTTCGACTTCACGCAAGTCTTCATCCAACAACTTGATTTCATCCCCGAGTCGGCGTGTCTCGAGAATCGGTGCGTCTGCGTCTTGTTTGTTCCGCTTCAATTCGGCGATTTGTTTTGACGCCTCGTTCCGTTTTGCTTTCTTTACATCGACTTCGTTAATCAGGTTGCGTCGTTTCTCCTCGAGCTCTGGGAAACGGTCAAGCGCGCTCAAGTCTTCCCCTCGGTGGGCGAGCTTCGCTTTAATGTCTTCAAAATCTTGGCGTAATCGTTTAATGTCTAACATTCTTATTTCCTCCTTTTTCACATAAAAAAGGCGGCACGTCCCTTTCCCGTAGGAAAGGGACGAACCACCTTGGATCCGCGTTGCCACCCTCGTTGCCTGAAATCCAGGCCACTCGATGCACGTAACGTGTGCAGGACGTGACTTGTTTCCAAGCCAATGCTCCGAGGCCGATTCGGTTACACCATCCCGCTAGTTTGCACCAACCACTAGCTCTCTGTCAGTAGATGACTGTAACGTACTTTTCCTCATCATTGCATCTGTCATTGAATTAGTTTTACTTTACAACAACTCGAGTCTATCGACAAGACTCAGTTTTCCGAGCACGAGTCGGACCTCATCAAGAAAATCTGAAAACGCACGCGTCATCCGTGTTAAAAACGATGCCGTGTCGACCGTTTCTGCTGCAACGAGCGTCGCTTTCGGCGGTTGCTCGCCATCTAAGTAACGGACCGATTCAGAAAGTTCGACCGTCACCGTGCCGACTTGCTTGTCTGTAGCAAGCGGTGCTGTCGTGTCGGGTAAATCATAAACGAGGGACGGGACTTCTTGCCCTTTCTCAATCAATACCTCGAACGTGGACGTCGTGCGGACCGTAGCCCGCTCCGTCTCCCCGCCCGCCACGAAGACAGACTCTGGCACAACCTCGCCGCTCCGTAACAGCGGGGTCATGACAAACTCGCCATACGCATAGTCATGGAGTGCTTTCGTCGCCGTGTAACGACCTTCGTCTGTCTTCGCGCCTAATACGACAGACAATACGGTCCGCCCATCCCGTGTCGAGACACCGACGAAACAGTATCCGGCGTCGTCTGTCGTCCCCGTTTTGAAACCGAGCATGCCGGTATACGACAAATCACGGCCGGCGAGCATCCGGTTCGTCGCTTCGAAACGAACACCGTCAATATCGACGTACGCCTGCTTCGTCACATCGAGCACGTCGGGGTATTTCGTTAAATAAGCGAGCGCCAGTTTCATCAAATCGCTCGCCGACGTCAAGTTCTCGCCCGGACGTCCGGCGGAGACCGAGTCGAGTCCAGATGCGTTCGCGAACGTCGTCTGAGTCATCCCGAGCGCCGTCGCCCGTTCGTTCATCAACTCGACGAACGCCGCTTCCGACCCGGAGACCGCCTCACCGAGCGTGACGGCGGCTTCGTTCGCCGAGCGAATCAACGCCACATCATATAATTCTTTCACCGTATACGGTTTATTGACGAGCGGGATGCGAGCAAGACCTGGCTTCTGTGTCAATGCGAGCGCCTCCGCGCTCGGTGTCACTTCCTGATTCCAACTGAGTTCGCCCGCCTCGATCGCTTCGCGGACGAGGAACGCGGTCATCAGTTTTGTAATCGAGGCCGGAGGTAACATCGCATCTTCCTCTTTTGAAAACAGCACTTGACCCGTCGTCAAATCGACGAGCATCGCCCCGCTCGCCTCAACGCTCGGTGCGGCCGCTGCGTTGTTCGGATTCATTATATTCATGAAGATTGCTCCGATGAGCAACCACATCATCCATCTCGCTTTCACAACCTTGCCCCTTTCTGTTCATGTCTCGTTTTAGTGTAGCAAAAAACGGCATAAAAAAGGCTCCCGATTTCAGGAGCCTCTCATTTATGCGAGTTGATGCTTGTTCGCCGCCACGACGTTCAAGAAATAGCGGTGCATCGACAAATCGTCTGTCAGCTCAGGATGGAACGAGCAAGCGACATATTTATCGTAGCGGACAGCCACGATGGCCTCTTCCACTTCTGCGAGGACATCGACGACCGGTTCGACCGACGCGACTTGCGGAGCGCGGATGAATACCGCTTCTACCGCCTCGTCAATCCCTTTCACCGGTAACGTGACTTCGAAGCTGTCGACTTGACGGCCGAACGCGTTCCGTTTCACGGTCATCGGGATTTTCCGTAGATGGGCATCGTATCCCTCGACTTCCGTCGCGAGCAAAATCAAGCCGGCACACGTTCCGAACATCGGGAGTTCCGTGTTGTCACGAAGCGGTTCGAGTAACCCGTAGCGGTCGAGTAGACGACGCATCGCCGTGCTTTCCCCACCTGGTAGGACGAGACCGTCAATTTGACTCAAGTCTTCGACCGAGCGGACGACGCGCGTGTCCACGCCGAGTGCTTCGAGCATCCGAACGTGTTCGCGAATCGCCCCTTGCATTCCGAGTACGCCAATCGTCGTCATCTTACCAGCCCCGTGGTGCCATGAGCTCTTCTTCTTTAAGCGTACGGACGTCTAAGCCTTTCATCGCTTCGCCGAGACCTTTTGACAAACTCGCGATACGCTCGTAGTCGTCGTGGTACGTCGTCGCTTCGACGATCGCACGGGCGAACTTCTCCGGGTTCTCGGCTTTGAAGATTCCTGATCCGACGAAGACGCCGTCCGCACCGAGGTGCATCATGAGCGCCGCATCGGCCGGTGTCGCGATGCCGCCTGCTGCGAAGTTGACGACCGGAAGGCGGCCAGCTTCACGGATTTGCATGAGGACTTCGAACGGTGCACCGAGGTCGCGCGCTTCCGTCATCACTTCATCGACGCTCATCGAGAGGAGACGTTTCACTTGTGCTTGAACCGTGCGCATGTGACGAACCGCTTCGACGATGTTCCCTGTTCCCGGCTCACCTTTCGTCCGAATCATCGCTGCGCCTTCGCCGATGCGACGCGCTGCCTCACCAAGGTCACGGGCGCCACAGACGAACGGTGCTTTGTAGTCACGCTTGTACAAGTGGAACTCTTCGTCCGCTGGCGTCAACACTTCGCTCTCGTCGATGAAATCGACCCCCATCGATTCAAGGACACGTGCTTCGGCGATATGACCGATCCGGCATTTTGCCATGACTGGGACCGAGACCGCTCCCATGACGTCTTCGATAATCGTTGGGTCTGCCATCCGGGCAACTCCACCCATTTTACGAATATCTGAAGGAACGCGCTCGAGTGCCATGACGGCGACCGCACCTGCCGCCTCAGCAATTTTAGCTTGTTCTGCGTTGATGACGTCCATGATGACGCCGCCTTTTTGCATCTCGGCCATCCCGCGTTTTACTTTATCTGTACCGACTTGTCTCTTTTCCATTTAAATCCCCTCCATATAGGCTAATCTACTTGTAAGTATAGATTGAATTGACTATATTGAAAGTGTCAGTTTGATAGTTTTTAAAGTGGTCAGTTCAGTTGAAGGACTTCCGTTTTGCATTCTCGAATGGAATCAATGAGAAAGGAGGACTGTGAGATGGCACAATTCGACCCGCGCGACAAAGCGCAAGATCGTACTTACTATGGGAAACCAGGTTTATTCGGCTTACTCCTCGTCCTTGGTTTCGTCCTTTATTTCTTCTTCGGGTGACCACGGAAAGGATTCATGATGGATATGCTCACGCTCGCGCTCGAACCTGAATCGAGCACGCCTTTATATGAACAACTTTATTTACACATCCGCCAAGCGATCATCGACGATACGTTGACGACCGGGACGAAATTGCCGTCCAAGCGGAAATTGAGCGACTTCATCGACGTCTCCCAGACGACAATCGAACTCGCCTACGCTCAGCTCCTTGCCGAGGGCTATATCGAGTCCGTTCCGAGGAAAGGTTTCTACGTGTTGCCGCAAGAAGAGCTATACGTGCAGCGCAACGAGCGGATGCAGACGATTGAGCCGCTCCCAGAGAAGAAGACGTATACGTTTGACGTATACCCGAGTCAAATCGACACGGCCGCCTTTCCGTTCGAACGATGGCGCCGCCATATCAAACAAGTTGTCACCGAGGAGAACAGTGACTTGCTCACCCTCGGTCCCGTCCAAGGCGACCTCGTGCTCCGTCAAGAGATCGCGACGTATCTCTATCATTCCCGAGGTGTGAGCTGTTCTCCTGAACAGATTATTGTCGGTTCCGGCACCGAGCAGTTGCTCCCGCAACTTCTCGACTTGTTGACCGACGCGAAGACGTTCGGCATTGAAGACCCAGGGTACCCGCTCACAAAACAGCTATTCGAACAGCAAAAGCTTCGTTATATTCCAATCCCCGTCGATGAGAGCGGTCTCGTCGTCGACCGACTCGAGACAGAACAAATCGATGCCGTCTACGTCACGCCGGCCCATCAGTTCCCGACCGGTACAATCTTGTCCGTCAGTCGACGGCAACGCCTTTTGAACTGGGCGTCCGACCGTCAGACGTACATCATCGAGGACGATTATGATAGCGAGTTCCGCTATAGCGGGAAGCCAATCCCTTCACTGCAAAGCATGGACCAAAACGAGCGCGTCATTTATTTGAGCACGTTCTCAAAATCGCTCATGCCGTCGCTTCGAATCGGGTATATGGTATTGCCGCCAAAACTGTTGAATCGATACCGGGCACGTTACCGTCATTTCACTTGCAGCGTGCCCCGCTTCGAACAGCATACGCTCGCTGAGTTCATGGCATGTGGAGACTTCGAGAAACATTTGAACCGGATGCGCAAAACCTATCGGCGAAAACTCGAGATTGTCGTCTCCGCCTTCAAACCATATGAATCGGCCATAACGGTCTCTGGAACGAGTGCGGGTCTCCATGTCATCCTGACAGTGAAGACAGCTCATTCGAATGAGACGTTGCGCCGACAAGCCGAGGCGGCAAGTATTCGCATGAAAGCGATGGATGAATACGCGATTCATCGGCAAGATTTGACCCGACAGTTCCTGTTCGGGTTTGCCGCCATCTCAGAGGACGTGTTGCCAATCGTGATCGACCGACTCATGTCGTGTTGGCATATACCGAAAGGAGGGACATCCGGGGGCTAAGCTACCGCGGATGACACAATCATGAGACGCATCCGCTTCGGACTGGGTATCCTCTTCATCCTTGTCGGGTTGTTTTTCCTATCGAACGCGTGGTGGAAAGACCAAGTCGCGGTGTCTAACAGTCAACGCGTGACCGAAGGCTTGCAACTGAAGCAACCGAAATCAGGCGAGTTTGACTTTTCAGCTGTCGCTCCGCTGTCATGGACCGATTTAGTGACAGTGCGCAATCGTTTTCATGAATTGCCGACAATCGGAGTGATTTCGGTGCCGGAAATCAAGTTGGAGTTGCCCATCATGTATGGACTTGAAGCCGATAACTTGGCCGTCGGGGCCGGGACGATGCGTCCAAACCAACAGATGGGGCTCGGCAATTACGCTTTGGCCGGTCATTATACCCAAAGCCCGACCTCCTTGTTTGGCCCACTCCATGAGATTGAAACGGGAATGAGCGTGTACGTCACCGACTTGACGCACACGTATGAATATGTCGTCACGTCGCTTGAAACGGTTCCGCCATCTCGAGTCGATGTGCTCGATGAGACAATCGATCCGACCATCACGCTCGTCACATGTACGTTTGATGCGACCGAGCGATTGATTGTTAAAGGAAGATTGGCTCAGACAACACCTTATGCCCCGTGACCGCCCACAAAAATGTTGGGCGGCTTTTTATTTTTTAAAAATTATATTGTTAACGCTTACATAATCGGCTACACTATTTTTGAAACCGGTTGCACAATTTTCCTATTTCGTTGCCCTGTAGACGATCAAATTTCCTGAAAGAGGTGCTTTATGAAGAATAAAACCGCACGCCGTACGTCCACCCTCCTGTTATCTTCTGTCCTCCTGATTCAAACAGGCGTCCCGGTGAACGTCCTCGCCGAACCGACGGCAATCAACATTGATGGAGTCAAGAGTGATTGGGCCAACGTCCCGGCGCTCGCCACGTCCCCTACGGCCGGATGGCAAGGGTTTGACCTCGGCGACTTGTACATGCAAAATGACGCCAAGCATCTTTATTTCTATGTCGATGCGAAGAATGTCCCGAATTGGGGCGACAACGGCCAGTACATAAACATCGCACTTCAAGTGAATGACGAGGACTCGGGCGTGAACACGAATCCACTCGGTTACCCGTTCAACTTCAGTCAAACCGATCGGAAGCCGCAGTATCATATTTTACTTCGCGTCGATGGCGACACAGCGATTAAAGAAGCCGCGCTCTATGAATCGGGCAAGTCCGTTCCACTCGCGAATTTGACGAACTTGAACGGCGCCTCGTTCGCCCTCGATCGGACGAAAGGTTTCGAAGGAAAAATTCCATTGTCGCTGCTTGGTTTAACGAACAACGACCAGCTCCGGGTCTTGACCGTGCTGAGTGGAAACAATGCCGGAGAACACGGCGCATTTGACACCATCCCAAGCAATCCGGGCAACAAACTAGCCGACAGTTGGAACGTCTCGGCGAACCCATCGACGCAATCCGTGTATAGCTCGGCCTATACGCTGCGCGGTGTCGAGTCGGTGAGCCAATTGGAAGTGACGACCGTAACGCCGGCGAACCAATCGACGGACATCGCCCTCGATGCCCCGATTACATGGACGTTCAATGAACCCGTCACACTCAATGCTTCCGATGTCAGCTTGAAGAGCGGGGATACGTCTGTCCCGTTCCGTGTCGAAACGAGCGGATCGACGGTGACGGTGACACCGACAGCTCCATTTACACTCGGTCAAACGTTGGAAGCGACCATCCCAGCAGGTGCCGTCACAGGCAAATTGTCGAACACGACGCTCCCTGCCCTCACGACGTCGTTTAAGACGATCACGGAAGTGGCGGATCCATGGAAGACGCAGCGGTATATCGAGATGACGTACGTCCGGGCAGACGGGGATTATAAGGATTGGAACTTATGGACGTGGAGCACCGGTGCGAAAGATGGGCAAGTCGATCCGTACAAAGTGACCGAAGCTGGGGCCATCTTCCGCATCCCGGTCGGAAAAGACGCGACGAACGTCGGCTTCGTCATTCGCAAAGGCACGGACTGGGCCGTCAAAGACGGTTACGGGGAAGACCGATACGTCAAACTCGGTACCGATCGCATCACAAAAGTCGTCGTTGAGAGCGGAAAAGGTGTGTTCCACCAAGTGCCGACGATTCAAGGACCGGTCTTTGAAAACGGCGAGATTACGTTCTTCTATCGAGATAAAGCGTTATATGAAGCAGGTACACTCAATCAAATCGAGCGCGTCGCTTTGAAAGTGAACGGGACGACGTATCCGATGACGTACGAAGCGAAGAACGAATGGTTCCGTCACACGGTTAAACTACCGGAAGGAACACACGACTACACGTTCCTCGTGACGAAAGATGGCGTGACGACCGAGGTGAAAGACCCTTATTTCGAAGCGTCACGTGTCGAATACAAACGTCCCAACGTCAAGTTGACGTCGTCCGTCTCACCAAAAGCCATCAGTTCGCGGGAAAACGCCGTCGTTCACGTGAAGCCGACGCTTCCAAAAGGAGTGACGTTGCGTGAGCTTTACATCGATGCCCGCCCACTCGGTGGACCGGCAAAACTAGCAATCGACCCAGCGCTAAACAAACAGACGATCGCGGTCAAAGACTCTGTGAAGCCGGGCAATAAAACGCTGACGATTCAAGCAATCGACCAATACGGTAACGTGCACACGACGAAGACAAGCGTCAACGTCCGACCGGTCACGATGAAAGACAAACAAGAATTCGACTGGGACGAGGCACGGATTTACTTCATGTTGACGGACCGGTTCTATGACGGCGACAAGACGAACAACAATCCGAACGGAGAGTATTACGACTTAGATCATCCTGAGTCATATCACGGCGGTGATTTCGCCGGTATCACGAAAAAACTCGACTATCTCGATAAGCTAGGCATCAACACGATTTGGATCACGCCGATTGTGGATAACATCGACTGGGATCTCCGCTACGGAAAAGAAGGATCTCAATATGGCTATCATGGCTATTGGGCGAAAAACTTCGAGAAACTCGATGAACATCTCGGGGACATGGCAGCGTTCCATCGTTTAATTGACGCCGCGAACGAACGCGGTATCAAAATCATGGTCGATGTCGTCTTGAACCACCCAGGTTATGGGATGGAACCTGGTGCGGTATCGAATGGAGCGACGAACTTCCCGACGAATAAAGAGCGGCAAGTATTTGAAGGCATGATTCGTTCGAATCCGGTCGACGGGGACGACTTGAAGATGTCGCTTTCTGGACTTCCGGACTTTAAGACAGAAGAAGCTGCCGTCCGGGACCAACTCGTCAAATGGCAAACCGACTGGATTAAGCGCTCGAAAACGAAGAAAGGCAACACGATTGATTACTTCCGGGTCGACACGGTCAAACACGTCGATTCGACGACGTGGAAGTCGTTCAAAAACGAGTTGACTGCCATCAAGCCGGACTTCAAGCTAATTGGTGAACATTACGGTGCAAGTGTGAATAACACAGGCGGTTACTTGCGTAGCGGTCAAATGGACTCCCTCCTCGACTTTGATTTCAAATATCAAGCGGAGAGCTTCGTGAACGGGAACATTGATGGAGTCGAAAGTGCCCTTCAATACCGGAACAAGCAACTATCAAACGAGGCGACGCTTGGTCAGTTCTTGTCGAGCCATGACGAAGATGGCTTCCTCGTCTCGCGTGCAGGTGGCGACGAAGGAAAACATATGGTCGCGGCCTCGCTTCAAATGACAGCCAAAGGGCAACCGGTCATTTACTACGGTGAAGAGATCGGCCAATCTGGAAAACATGCTGGTGACATGGATAAAGGCGAGTTTAACGAAAACCGTTACGACTTCGACTGGAAACGCGTCACGGGTGAAGGGAAAGCGATGCATACGCATTACCAGAAGCTGTTGAACATCCGTGCCGATTACTCGAAAGTGTTCAGCAAAGGGACACGCACTGTTGTTTCCGGGGGATCGAACACAGGCTATTCCATCTTTGAACGAACATACGGCAAACAATCTGTCCTTGTCGGCTTGAACACGAAAGAGACGGCGCAAAAGGCGACGTTCCAAACGAAACACAAGCATAAGACCGTGCTCGTCGATCGCTATAGTGGACGCGCTTACGTCGTACAACACGATGGCAAAGTCACGGTACAATTGCCTGCCCAAGATCAAGGCGGGACCGTCATCCTTGTGAAGAGATAAAAAAATCCGTTGCTCACGATTTGAGCAACGGATTTTTTTATCTTGAGTAGTTTGGTGCTTCTTTTGTGATATGCACATCGTGCGGATGGCTCTCTTGCAGTCCAGCACCTGTCATGCGGATGAACTGTGTGTCTTCACGAAGCGAACGAATGTCTGCGGCGCCACAATAGCCCATCCCTGAACGAAGACCACCGATGAGTTGGTAAACCGTATCGGCCAATTCACCCCGATAGGCGACGCGTCCTTCGATACCTTCTGGGACGAACTTCTTATCAGCTTCTTGGAAGTAACGGTCTTGGCTACCACGTTTCATCGATGCTTCCGATCCCATTCCACGATACGTCTTGAACTGACGGCCCTGGTAAATTTCCATTTCGCCCGGGCTTTCTTTCACACCGGCCAAGAGGCTACCGAGCATGACAGCATGCGCACCTGCAGCAATCGCCTTGACGATATCGCCTGAGTATTTGATGCCACCGTCGGCGATGACCGTCACGCCATGTTCACGGGCTTCTGTGACACAGTCATAGACAGCCGTGATTTGCGGCACACCCACTCCTGCGACAACACGTGTCGTACAAATCGAACCAGGACCGATACCGACTTTGATGACCGAAGCACCGGCTTCAATCAATGCCCGTGTCGCTTCCGCCGTCGCGACGTTACCTGCGATGATCGGGAGTGTCGGGAAAAGGTCACGTAGTTCTTTTACTTTCTCGATGACCCCTGCCGAGTGACCGTGCGCCGTATCGACGACGAGCGCATCAACGCCGGCATCGACCAGGATTTGTGCACGTGACGCAGCATCTCCCGTGACTCCGACTGCAGCCGCGACGAGGAGACGACCTTGCTTATCTTTCGCAGCATGCGGAAATTGTTCGACTTTCTCGATATCTTTCGTCGTGATGAGTCCCTTTAAAATGCCTGCATCATCGACGAGTGGTAACTTCTCGATTCGATGCTGGTGAAGGATGCGTTCCGCTTCTTCAAGCGATGTGCCGACTTTGGCCGTAACCAAGTTTTCAGTCGTCATGACGTCTTCAATCACCGTGGAATAGTCTTTAATGAAACGAAGGTCACGGTTCGTCAAAATCCCGATGAGTTTTCGTTCTGTTTCCGAGTTGACGATTGGTACGCCAGAAATCCGATATTTGCTCATCAAATATTCCGCATCATACACTTGCCGTTCTGGAGTTAAATAGAAAGGGTTTGTGATGACACCGTTCTCTGAACGTTTGACGCGATCGACGTGCTCGGCTTGCATTTCCATGGACATGTTCTTGTGAATGACGCCTAGACCACCTTGGCGTGCCATCGCAATCGCCATCGGTGCTTCCGTCACAGTATCCATCCCGGCACTAATGACTGGAATGTTCAACTCGAGACCTTCACAAAGCTTCGTACTTAAGCTAACGTCTCTTGGTAAGACGTTCGAGAATCTCGGCACGAGTAAGACATCATCAAATGTTAATCCTTCTTTTGCAAACTTGTTTTCCCACATAAAAATCGATTGCCCCTTTCCTATCGGACCCGAATCTTTGTTTCGAAATATTTCTGTAATGGTAACAGGTATGACGAGAAAGTGCAATTCAATTGAGGATGTTCAGAAAGTTCTGAATTGTGTTCGTTTGAGCGAACGTATGGGAAAAACATTCGGAAATCGTTTAAATTTTATTCGTATAATAGGTAGTTTTAGAAGAAAAGCATAGAAAAAGACGACCAAGCAGATGCTTGACCGTCTCATGTTGCCTGGCAACGTCCTATCCTCACAGGGGGAGACCCCCAACTACTTTCGGCGCTGAAGCGCTTAACTTCCGTGTTCGGCATGGGAACGGGTGTGGCCGCTTCGCTATCGCCACCAGACAATTTCAGGCTTGTTCCCTGAAAACTGAAGTTCATCAATTGTCAAACCATAGACTAGATCAAAGCCTCGACCGATTAGTATCATTCAGCTCCACGTGTCACCACGCTTCCACCCATGACCTATCTACCTCATCGTCTCTGAGGGGTCTTTCTTGATTGCTCAAAGGGAAATCTCATCTCGGAGGGGGCTTCATGCTTAGATGCTTTCAGCACTTATCCCGTCCGCACGTAGCTACCCAGCGATGCTCCTGGCGGAACAACTGGTACACCAGCGGTGCGTCCATCCCGGTCCTCTCGTACTAAGGACAGCTCTCCTCAAATTTCCTGCGCCCACGACGGATAGGGACCGAACTGTCTCACGACGTTCTGAACCCAGCTCGCGTACCGCTTTAATGGGCGAACAGCCCAACCCTTGGGACCTACTCCAGCCCCAGGATGCGATGAGCCGACATCGAGGTGCCAAACCTCCCCGTCGATGTGGACTCTTGGGGGAGATCAGCCTGTTATCCCCAGGGTAGCTTTTATCCGTTGAGCGATGGCCCTTCCATGCGGAACCACCGGATCACTAAGCCCGACTTTCGTCCCTGCTCGACTTGTAGGTCTCGCAGTCAAGCTCCCTTCTGCCTTTGCACTCTTCGAATGATTTCCAACCATTCTGAGGGAACCTTTGGGCGCCTCCGTTACTGTTTAGGAGGCGACCGCCCCAGTCAAACTACCCACCTGACACGGTCCTCCAGCCGGATCACGGCTGCGAGTTAGAGACTCTATACGCAAAGGGTGGTATCCCAAGGGTGTCTCCACCGAAGCTGGCGCTCCGGCTTCACAAACTCCCACCTATCCTGTACATCGCGTACAAAGCCTCAATATCAGGCTGTAGTAAAGCTCCATGGGGTCTTTCCGTCCTGTCGCGGGTAACCTGCATCTTCACAGGTACTATGATTTCACCGGGTCTCTCGTTGAGACAGTGCCCAAATCGTTACGCCTTTCGTGCGGGTCGGAACTTACCCGACAAGGAATTTCGCTACCTTAGGACCGTTATAGTTACGGCCGCCGTTTACTGGGGCTTCGGTTCAGTGCTTCTCTTGCGATGACACATCCCCTTAACCTTCCAGCACCGGGCAGGCGTCAGCCCCTATACTTCATCTTGCGATTTAGCAGAGACCTGTGTTTTTGCTAAACAGTCGTTTGGGCCTATTCACTGCGGCTTATGTTGCCATAAGCGTCCCTTCTCCCGAAGTTACGGGACCATTTTGCCGAGTTCCTTAACGAGAGTTATCCCGCGCGTCTTAGAATTCTCATCTCGCCTACCTGTGTCGGTTTACGGTACTGGCGCCGACCTCCTCACTAGAGGCTTTTCTTGGCAGCGTGAAATCCGGTACTTCGCCCTACGGGCTCCACGTCACAGCTCGACCTTGTGTGCCGGGCGGATTTGCCAACCCGACGGCCTCGCTGCTTGTCCGTGCACTTCCAGTCGCACGGTTACCTTATCCTTCTGCGTCCCCCCATCGTTCAAACGGTGGTACGGCGGTACAGGAATATCAACCTGTTGTCCATCGCCTACGCCTTTCGGCCTCGGCTTAGGTCCAGACTAACCCTGAGCGGACGAGCCTTCCTCAGGAAACCTTG
>NZ_CP073101.1:7500-332500 GCF_018138125.1 Exiguobacterium alkaliphilum | reverse complement strand
CGAGCGACAATTGCTCATCTGCCACTTCCGCATCCGCATCATCCACGACTTCTTCCGTAACGCCTTGTTCAGCCAAGTAGCTGTTGAAGTCGACCGGAATCATCGTCTCGACTTTCTCGCCTTTATCGACTTGAATCAAGTTGATAATCGGCATCCCTTTCGCCGTCCGGCTCATTTCAGGAATCTCATATCCTTTCAGACGGAAGACGCGACCGAAGTTCGTGAAGAACAAGATCGTATCGTGCGTCGAAGCGGAAAGGAGGCGTAAGACGAAGTCTTCGTCATTCGTTCCCATCCCTTGCTTCCCACGGCCACCACGACGTTGGGTCCGGTATGAATCCGTCGGAATCGATTTGATATATCCTTCACTCGTGAGCGTGATCATCATGTCACGCACCGGGATTAAGTCCTCGTCTTCAAGCTCGACGATATCGGTACGGATGACCGTACGTCGTGCATCGCCATAACGCTCTTTGATTTCAGTTAATTCGTTGCGGATGATCTCAAGCAAGAGCTCTTCATCGCCGAGAATGGCACGAAGTTCTTCAATCAACGCTTGAACTTCACGATACTCGCCTTCGATTTTCTCGCGCTCGAGTCCCGTCAACCGTTGGAGACGCATATCGAGAATCGCTTGCGTCTGTTCAATCGAAAGGCCGAAGCGTGCAATCAACTTCTCACGCGCTTCGTCTCCGGTACGCGTGCTACGGATGA
This sequence comes from Exiguobacterium alkaliphilum, assembly GCF_018138125.1. NCBI lineage: Bacteria > Bacillati > Bacillota > Bacilli > Caryophanales > Exiguobacterium > Exiguobacterium alkaliphilum. The sequence goes on along the minus strand of NZ_CP073101.1, from coordinate 331,786 downwards.
GTGCGATGACTTCGTCGAGATGATCGAGCGCGACGCGAAGTCCTTCGAGAATATGCGCCCGGGCCTCTGCCTTGTCGAGGTCGAACTGGGTCCGGCGACGGACGACTTCTTTTTGGTGCTCGATATAGTGATAAATCGCCTGCTTGATGTTGAGTGTCTTCGGGCGTCCTCCGACAAGGGCGAGCATGTTGACACCGAACGTCGTCTGCATCGGCGTCTGTTTGTACAAGTTGTTCAAAATGACACTCGCGTTCGCATCGCGCCGTACTTCGATGACGACACGCATCCCGTTGCGGTCCGACTCATCTCGAAGATCCGTGATGCCTTCGATTTTCTTATCGCGCACCAAATCGGCAATCTTCTCGACCAAGCGAGCTTTGTTCACTTGATAAGGAATCTCGTGGACGAGAATGCGTTCCCGTCCATTTTTCAACACTTCAATCTCGGCTTTCGCACGCATCGTAATCGAGCCGCGACCCGTCTCATAGGCACGGCGAATCCCGCTCCGACCTAAAATTTCACCGGCTGTCGGGAAGTCAGGTCCTGGGATATGCTGCATGAGCTCTGCGATCGTAATGTCCGGGTTATGTGTAAGCGCGAGCACGCCATCAATCACTTCGTTCAAGTTGTGGGGTGGTACGTTCGTCGCCATCCCGACGGCGATTCCGCTCGTCCCGTTGACGAGGAAGTTCGGGAAACGTGCCGGTAAGACGACCGGTTCTTTCTCTTCCCCATCAAAGTTTGCTTGGTAATCGATCGTGTTCTTACCGATGTCACGCACGAGTTCCATCGCAATCTTTGACATCCGGGCTTCTGTGTAACGCATCGCAGCCGCAGAGTCGCCATCGACCGATCCGAAGTTTCCGTGACCGTCGACAAGCTCATAACGATAGCTGAAGTCTTGCGCCATACGAACCATCGTCTCATAGACAGCTGAGTCACCGTGCGGGTGATACTTACCGATAACATCACCGACGACACGGGCTGACTTCTTATGCGGTTTGTCAGCACGGATCCCGAGCTCGTTCATCGCATAAAGAATCCGACGGTGAACCGGCTTCAAGCCGTCGCGCACGTCCGGAAGGGCACGTGATACGATAACGCTCATCGCATAGTCCATGAACGACGTACGCATCTCTTGGCTAATATTTATATCCTTGATATTTTCATGTTCTGCCATTCGTTATTGCCTACCCTTCTGTTTAAATATCGAGGTTTTTCACGTAGTGCGCATGTGACTGGATGAAATCGCGACGCGGTTCGACGTTGTCGCCCATGAGCGTCTCAAAGATTTCATCTGCCTCGATGGCGTCTTGAAGGTCGACCCGAAGCATCGAACGCGACTCTGGGTTCATCGTCGTGCTCCATAGCTGCTCAGGATCCATCTCACCTAGACCTTTGTAACGTTGTACGCTATATCGTGCATTCTCAGGAAGGCGTTTAATCGCTTCTTGTAATTCACGGTCGTTTTGGACGTAGACGATCTCTTTCCCATGCTTCACACCATAGAGCGGTGGTTGGGCAATATAGACATAGCCGCTTTCAATAAGCGGACGCATGTACCGGTAGAAGAACGTTAAGAGCAGTGTCCGAATGTGGGCACCATCGACGTCAGCATCGGTCATGATGATGAGTTTGTGGTAACGTGCTTTGCCTAAGTCGAATTCTTCCGCGATTCCAGTACCGAGCGCCGTAATGATTGTCCGGACTTCTTGGTTCGCCAAGATTTTATCGAGTCGTGCTTTCTCAACGTTGATGATTTTACCGCGAATCGGCAAAATTGCTTGGAAGTGACGATCGCGACCAGACTTCGCCGATCCACCGGCCGAATCCCCCTCAACGATGTACAGTTCAGACTTCGACGCATCTTTTGATGAACAGTCGGCCAATTTCCCTGGTAATGAACTGACTTCGAGGATACCTTTACGGCGCGTCATTTCACGGGCGCGTTTCGCAGCGAGACGGGCACGTGCTGCCATCAAACCTTTGTCGACAATCAATCGACCGACCGACGGGTTTTCAAGCAAGAACTGCTCGAAAGTGTCCGTGAAAAGTGAGTCTGTGGCTGTACGCGCATCCGCGTTACCAAGTTTCGTCTTCGTCTGTCCTTCGAACTGTGGTGACGGGTGTTTGACCGACACGATTGCGGTCAATCCTTCACGTACGTCATCGCCTGACAAACTGCCGTCGGCTTCTTTCATCAAACCGAAGCGTTTCGCGTAATCGTTAATCGAACGTGTGAGCGCCGTCTTGAAGCCCGTCTCGTGCGTCCCGCCTTCGTGTGTCGGAATATTGTTCGTGAACGAATAGATGTTGCTGGCGAAGCCTTCGTTGTACTGGAGCGCGATTTCGACTTCGATGCCGTCTTTCGTTCCATGCACGTAGACCGGCTCCTCGTGAATCGACGCTTTCGAGCGGTTCAAGTGTTCAACGTACGACTTGATTCCACCCTCATAGTGATAGTTCCGTTCCATCAATTCGTCGCCACGGTCGTCCTTGGCGATAATGCGCAAACCTTTATTCAAGAAGGCAAGTTCACGGAGACGCGTCGCGAGTAAGTCGAAATCGTACTCGAGCGTCTCTTGGAAGATATCGCCGTCTGGGAAGAAGCGGACGGTCGTTCCCGTCGTATCTGTCGTGCCGACGATTTCAAGTTCGCCTTGAGGCACACCACGTTTGAACGATTGATAGTAGACGTTTCCGTTACGACGGACGAATACTTCGAGCTTCGTTGACAAGGCGTTGACGACAGACGCACCAACACCGTGCAGACCACCCGATACTTTATAACCGCCACCGCCGAACTTACCACCGGCGTGAAGTACTGTGAAGATGACTTCGACGGCCGGGCGTCCTGTTTTCTTTTGGATATCGACCGGGATGCCTCGTCCATTGTCTTCGACGACGATCGAGTTTCCTGGTTCGACTGTCACGGTGATCGTGTCACAATGACCGGCGAGCGCTTCGTCAATCGAGTTATCGACGATTTCCCACACTAAGTGGTGAAGACCGCGCGAACTCGTCGAACCGATATACATCCCCGGGCGTTTACGGACAGCCTCTAAACCTTCAAGTACTTGAATCTGATCGGCACCGTAGTCTTGCATTTGTTTTTCGTTTTCGTTACTCATCGGTTTTGTTCACCTACTATACATGAATTGGTGTTCGTGTTGATTGTGCTTCATACAGAATCTGATTCGACTTCGCCTTGTTTCACGTGAAACACTTTGGCTTGTTGAATCGTCTCATGGGCAATGCCATCGATATTGGTCGTCGTCAGGATGGTTTGAACTTTTTTGCCCATCGTGTCGAGCAGATGGGTTTGGCGATGATCATCGAGTTCTGACAAGACGTCGTCTAACAATAAGAGCGGGTATTCCCCGACCTCTTCGTGAATCAATTCAATCTCCGCTAACTTGAGTGACAAGGCCGCAGTGCGTTGCTGACCTTGTGAACCGAACGTTTGGACGTTTCGATCGTTCACGAACAGTTCGAAATCATCACGGTGTGGACCGAATAGCGTCACACCGCGTCTTCGTTCGTTCTCTCTTATTTTATCAAACTTTTGCCGATACGTTTCAAACATCTGTTCTTTCGGGTAACGTTCTTTTTGGAACGTGTCCGAGACGTATTGAATCGTCAACGTTTCCATATCTCGCGTGATGCCCGCATGAATTGGGCCAGCCCATTTTTCGAGCTGGTCGATGAAATGATGTCGTCTTGAAACGATTTTCACAGCGACTTCAATCAACTGATCGGTCAGGACTTCGAGCAGCGTCTCGTCCCCGCCTTTTATCGACAGTTGTTTCAACAGGGCGTTCCGTTGCTTCAGCGTCTTTAAGTATTGATTTAAGTCGTGCAAATAAATCGGGCTCACTTGCCCAATCTCCATATCTAAAAATCGTCTCCGCCCTTGAGGGCTCCCTTTGACAATCGCAAGGTCTTCCGGGGCGAATAAGACGACGTTGAACGCACCGACGTAATCGCTTAAGCGTCGTTGCTCGAGATGGTTCAGTTTCGCTTTCTTCCCTTTTGAGGAGAACGTGAGCGATTGAACCGTTTCACCCGTCCGCTTATGAATCCGTCCTTCAATGAGCGCAGCGTCGGACTCCCAGCCGATCAACTCGCGATCTTGTGTCGTCCGATGGGATTTAGCCAGCGCAAGTACGTAAATCGATTCGAGCAGATTTGTTTTCCCTTGGGCGTTCTCCCCGATTAGAACGTTCGTCTGTTCTGAAAAGTCGAGCTCAAGGGCTTCGTAGTTGCGGTAGTTTTGCAATCGGATCGACATTAAACGCACGTTAGTTGCCCTCGATTTGGAAATCTCCGAAGCCTTCGACTTCAATCTTGTCGCCATCGCGTAGTTTACGGCCTCGACGTTGGTCTACTTCCCCGTTCACTTTGATTTGAACGTCTTCCAAGAAAAACTTCGCTTGACCTCCGCTCGAGATGATATCTGCTAATTTCAAAAATTGTCCGAGTGTCACATACTCGGTTGTAATCGACACTTTATTCATGTCGTCACTCCCTTTCCTTCATACTAATTACAAAAAATCGCCATACTTATTAGTTTATCGAAAAACGTCGAATAAGGCAAAAAACGGGGATGACAAGGCACACGACCTTATCATCCCCTTACCTGTTCGTCCCGCTTACGAAGTCCGAACCGGCAAAATCAACTGGAGCACACTATCTTGTTCGACCGGACGCAAAATGAACGGACGCATCGAACCCGTGAATTGAATCTCAATTTCTGAAGCGTCGAGGGCGCGGAGGGCATCCATGACAAATTTCGAGTTGAACGAAATCTTCAGTTCTTCCCCTTCGAGCGACAAGATGCTGACGCGCTCCGATACTTTCCCGACCTCTGGCGAATGTGAACTCACTTCAACCGTCGTCGCTTCCTCGGCAACGAATTTGATGACGTTATTGCGGTCGGCACGAGCCAAAAGTGAAGCACGATCAATCGCTTGAAGGAAGTCTTTCGCATTCATGCGGACCGCTGTCCGATATTCTTCCGGAATCAAGCGTGACGTGTCTGGATACGCCCCATCGAGAAGGCGTGAGAAGAAGGAAATGTTCTTCATGCGGAACAAGATTTGCTGGTCCGTCAAGACGATTTCGATTGGCAACTCTTCACGATCGAGCAATTTCGCGAGTTCGTTGAGCGAGCGGCCCGGGACGACGACGTTTTGGAACGTCAAGTCGTTATCTGTCTCGAAACGAGCACGGCGAAGCGCCAAACGATGGCTGTCAGTCGCGACACATGTGAGGAACCCTTTTTCAGCCGAGAAGTTCACGCCAGTCAAAACGGGTCGTGTCTCTTGTGACGACACGGCGAAACTCGTCTGACGAATAATCGTCTTCAAGAGATCCGCTGGAAGATAGAAGCGACGGTCACTCGCGAGTTCAGGGAGACGTGGGTACTCGTCTGGGTCGAGCCCGTTCAAATGGAACTCGGCTTGGCCTGATTCGATCCGCGTCATGAAGTTCGGTGACACTTCGAGCGTCACTTCATTCGTTGGCAATTTCTTGACGATCTCACCGAGGAATCGAGCGTTCAAGACGACGCTACCTGCGCGTTTGATTTGAATGAGTTCAATCCCACCCTCTTCTACAGGAATCAATCGTTCAATCGAAATCTCTGTATCACTTCCAGTCAACGTTAACCCATCTGCATGCGCTTCAAGTTTCAATCCCGTAAGAATCGGAATCGTCGTTCGAGAAGCGACTGCTTTTGATACGTCTTGTACGGCTTGCATGAATACATCGCGTTGAATCGTTAAATGCATGTGGATAATTCCTCCTAAGTGAAATGAGTCAAAGTCATGATTCATAGTAATTATAATAGTATTAATTAAGTCATAATAGTAATAAGGGCTGTGGATACTGGGGATAAGTGCCTTCAACCATTCGTGTTAAGCCATTTTGCCTGTGAATAACTTGTGGATAACTAAGGTGGTTTATCCACAGGATATCCACAAGAAAAAACATCTTGTTTACGACAAGGCTTTCTTTAACGTTTGAATCGTCTCTTGCATCTCAGGATCATTCTTCAACAACGTGCTGATTTTCTCATGGGCATGGATGACCGTCGTATGATCGCGTCCCCCAAACTCTTCCCCAATCTTTGGCAAAGAACTCTCCGTCATCTCCCGTGATAAATACATCGCGATTTGGCGCGGGAAAGCGAGCGTCTTCGTCCGTTTCTTCGCTTTTAGCTCGTCGACTTCTATATTAAAGTGACGTCCGACGATCTCTTGGATGTCTCGGATGACAATCTTTCTCGCTTCTTGGACCGGCATGATGTTGTGAAGCGCCTCAGCGGCCACATCCGGATCAATCGGACGACCGACGAGTTTCGCGTAAGCGACGACTCGAGTCAACGCCCCTTCGAGCTCACGAATGTTCGTATCGATTTGATTGGCGATATACAACATGACGTCGTTCGAGATATCGAGCTCTTCCGCCGTCGCCTTTTTACGCAGGATAGCGATTCGCGTTTCCAAGTCGGGTGGCGTGATGTCCGTAATGAGTCCCCACTCGAAACGTGAGCGCAAACGATCCTCAAGCGTCGGGATTTCCTTCGGTGGACGGTCACTCGAGATGACGATTTGTTTCTGATCGTTGTGGAGCGCGTTGAACGTATGGAAGAACTCTTCCTGCGTCTGCTCTTTACCGGCCAAGAACTGAATGTCATCGATTAAGAGGACGTCGATATTCCGGTAACGGTTGCGGAACTCTTCCGTCTTGTTATCCCGAATCGAGTTGATGAACTCGTTCGTGAACTTCTCAGAAGATACGTAAGCGATACGGGCCCCAGGCTTTTGCCCTTTCACATAATGCCCAATCGCATGCATGAGGTGGGTCTTGCCTAACCCGACACCCCCGTAAATGAAGAGCGGGTTGTATGCTCGTGCCGGTGCCTCAGCTACGGCAAGCGACGCAGCATGGGCAAACCGGTTTCCTGAACCGATGACGAACGTTTCAAAGATATACTTGTCGTTCAGTTGACCGAGGCTCGCTTCCTCTTTTGATAGAACTGGAAGCGGTTGTTCCTTTGTTTCGGTGACCGCGATCGTCTCTTTTACTCGTCCGTCCGCAGGGGCATACTTGTGTGCCTGTGACTCTTCAATAAAATGAATCTCAAGCTGACTGTTCGTCACTTCTTCGATCGTATCTTGTAAGAGCGATAAGTATTGACGCTCGAGCCATGTCACGATAAAGCTGGCTGGCGCCGAGACGACGAGCGTCGTCCCCATTAACGAAACACCTTCGGTTGATTTCAACCACATATCGAAACTTGCTTTCGGTGTTCGTTCCTCTTCTTCAATCAACGACAACACGTTTCTCCAAATCTCCTGAGCATTGTTCAATGAAAGACCTCCTTTACCGGTTATGTAGGCGAAACTTATTCACACGATATACACAATCACTATTCTATAGTAGATACTAGGATTATCCACAGAGAACAAAAACTGTGGATAAAGTTATCCACACGATGTTCATGTTGGGGATAACAGTTATCCACAGCCTGTGTATATCTTGTTTTGCCTAAAAGTTCATCCACAAGTTTGTGCACATTCAGTTTATCAAAATAAAATAGACGTGGCAACGCTTTTCGGTATTTATCCACAGATAAGGAAAACAATCCACAGGTAGTTATCCACATGCTGTGTATAGTGTGGATAAACTGTGGATATGTTGTGGATAAAGTAGAAGGTAAGACAGGAAAATAAAAAAAGTTATACACAAAAGAGGAAGCGTGAAAAAGGACGAACGTTTTTGTAAGAGAGGAAAACGAAAATATTAAAATCAACGCGTTTATTTTGTTGAAAAAAGAGGAGTTATTCACATATAGGTGTGGATAACTAATAAAGAATGTGGATAAAATGGCTTCGTTGGGCTATTTGTAAAGAAGACACCCATAATCGTGTTAACGTTTCGTCAATCTTTCCTTCCTTTGTGGATGCAAACCATTGGAAGGACCACCACAATCGTCCAAATCGGATGATCGGTCTTCGTTGTCTTCCTTTCCCACGAAAACCTCAGGAAAATGGATTGACATTCAGAGTAACAGTTTATATAATCTTAAAGACTGCCTTAAATGAAACTATAACTTGCTAATAGAGCGTTAACCTTGAGGAGGTGCTTAACCATGAAACCAACGTTTAACCCGAACAACCGTAAGCGTAAAAAAGTTCACGGATTCCGTGCGCGTATGGCGACGAAAAACGGCCGCAACATTCTTGCAGCTCGCCGTCGTAAAGGCCGCAAAGCCTTGACTGTCTAATGTAAACTCACAAGATTGCCTGAGGACCTCTCCTCGGGCAATCTTTTTTTTGTCACAATCGCATTGAAAACGTTGATTCGCCCTCGTTGAATCGAAAGGGATATGGTATGATGTTAGTTGACGATTTTTGAACCGAAGGATGGAGTGAGAATTTTGAAAAAAGAATACCGTTTGCAAAAGAATGAAGAGTTCCAAGCGGTGTTTCGCGAAGGACACTCCGTGGCCAATCGTCAGTTTGTCGTCTACACGCTCAAAGCGGATCAAGCGCATTTTCGAGTTGGTCTTTCCGTCAGCAAGAAGTTAGGAAACGCTGTGGAACGAAACCGGATGAAACGACTCATGCGTGAATCGCTTCGCTTGCTTGAACCGAACGTCGCTCCTCATCAATATGTCATCATCGCGCGGAAACCGGCGACGACGCTCACGCAAGATGAAGTGACGGAGAGCTTGAAGCATGTGTTTAAACGTGCGAAAGTTTGGAAATCAAGATAAGCCGACCGCTCATGACAATTCGGACTTGTTCTTTCATATATAACGCGAACGAATCAGGATTGACCGATAGACGTGGGATGAAGCAAAAAAGAATCGATACAGAAAGTGTAGGAGGAACTATGAGCAAACAGCTAAAATTAGGATTGTTAGCCGTTATGACCGGTGCCATTTTATTGATGGCCGGTTGTGTCGACCCTTCGACGATCCAAGGAGAGCCGATCACGGCTGAGACAGAAGGCTTTTGGGCGAAATACTTTGTTTGGCCACTTGCCTGGTTATTGAAAGAAGCAGCGTACTTGATTGGCGGGACATGGCAGTACGGTTACTCGATTATCGTTGCGACGATCATCGTCCGTCTGTTGATTTTACCGCTCATGATCAAACAAACGAAGAGCATGGGTGCGATGCAAGTATTGCAACCGGAAATGTTGAAGCTTCGTGAGAAGTACAGCTCAAAAGACCAAGAGACACAGCGTAAACTGCAAGAAGAAATGATGAAAATGTATCAAGAGTACCAAATCAACCCGCTCGCAGGTTGTTTGCCAATCTTGATTCAAATGCCGATTCTTTTCGCTTTCTATGACGCGATTCGTCGGACGCCTGAAATCTTCGAAGCCCGTTTCCTCTGGTTCGACCTTGGGGCACCAGACCCGACGTTCATCTTGCCGATCTTAGCGGCTGTATTGACATACGCCCAACAAAAAATCTCGATGGCCGGTCAAGAACAGAACCCGCAGTTGAAAATGATGCTCTACATCTTCCCGGTCATGATCTTCGTCATGTCGATCACCCTTCCGGCCGCGCTCTCGATGTACTGGGTCGTTGGTTACATCATCTCGATTATCGTGACGATGGCCATCATGCTCCCGATGCGTGAGAAGATGAAAGTTCAAGCGGAAGCGAAGATTGCGGCGAAAGAAGCAGAACGTGCCGCCCTCGCGGAAGAAGAAAAGAAGAACAAAAAGAAAAAACGTAAATAATATGCCAGACTGCGAATCGTGAATTCGCAGTCTTTTTTGTTTATGACGTAAGTTTGAGCAAAGGCGGGAATAGAAGAGAGAAAGGGTGTTGATAGCTGAAGAAAGGAGTCTTTCCTATGGAGACGTTAATTAAGCGGTTGGAGCGTTCGACGCTCGTCCAGGCAGCGGTTTATGTGCTCATCGGCCTATTCATTTTATGGAATCCGCGTTTCTTCTTTGACATCATCGTCTATTTGGTAGCTGGCTATTTTGCTATTCTCGGACTTTGGGCCATCGTGCAAGGGATGCGCCATCGTCGCGACGGCTTGCCTCCATCCTTTTTTATGGGCATCATTTATTTGGTGATGGCGCTCATCGTCTTCTTTTTCGCAGAAGTGCTCGCGAGCCTACTCCCAATCTTTATCGGTTTACTGTTTTTGTTCGGAGGCATCATCCGACTCGTTCAAGCACTCGGCTATCGCCGTGTGATGGCGAACCGGTGGATGTACTTTCTAGTGACGAGTATATTATGGATCGGGATCGGACTTCTCCTATTGACGAACCCGTTCAGTAGCCTGCTCGTCTTGTTCCAATTGTTCGGCGGCTTCTTGATTGCCGTAGGGATGATGGAGCTCGTCTTGTATTTCACGCTGCGCCGATCGAGACGTCAAGTCGTATGAAGAGCCGCCTCACGCGAGGCGGCTCTTTTCACGATGTAGCAACTGTCGATAAAACGTCTCGATTCGCTCGAAGCCCACGATGGAAGTCAAGAACGTCTCCTCTGATTCAAGGCGACGGACGTATTTCGCGGCAGCGGAAGCATGCTGCGACGGGGTTAACCGTTCGTACCAATCACGGAGCGGGATGAGGCCACGAGCCGCCACATCCTTCAAGCCGAGCGTCGAACGGGACGAATCGTAATGGGCGGCGAGCGCGTAAACGAAATGACTCATGCCTTGGCGGAGCATCTCGGTCGCCCAGATGTCATTGCCACGGTCACGTGCTTTCGTATATTGGAAAAAGAACCAAACCGCGTCAAACGCATGGTTGAAGAGCGCGTCGTCCGACAACGTCAGCTTCGAGCGGTGCGATTTCAGTCGCGCCTCAGGGTCGTACAGAACGGTCAACTCGTCCTGATCGTTCAACGTTTCGATCGTGACGGTGAACAAATCGACGTGTAAGAAATCGTCATACACGACGATGAGCTGCGGGGCGACGATATGAATCTCATCGGTTAATAAGATTGGACGATACGCGGCGAGATGGTCACGCCGTCGCGTTAAAAACGAAGCCACGTCCCCATCAGCGACGAGGACGTATAAGTCGACGTCGGAATGCTCGTCCCCTTCACCGCGGCCGAACGATCCCTTCAAAAAAATCGCTTCGACAGCGTCATCCTTACGTAACGCCTCCGTCAGTGTTTGGATGGCTACTTGTTGTCGCATCAAATCCACTCCTCCGTTGGAAATATATTACTTTATTGTACGAAAATGAGTCGGGGGAATGCAATGAAATCCTGAGATGTCCGACCCTTTCGTTCAAGTCAAATATCGTGTATAGTAGGTTCGTTATGCATATGATAGAAGAAGCTTTGGAGTTTGGAGGGAGAGAACGATGCTAGAGTTTGACACGATTACAGCCATCTCGACACCGATGGGTGAAGGGGCAATCGGAATCGTCCGCTTGTCCGGGGACCGGTCCGTCGAGACGGTGGCACGCGTATTTTCTGGAAAAAACTTGACGGAAGTCGAGTCACATACGATTCATTACGGCAAATTGAAGCGTCCGGACACGGAAGAAGTCGTGGACGAAGTGATGGTCAGCATCATGCGGGCGCCGAAGACGTTCACACGAGAAGACGTCGTCGAAATCAATTGCCACGGTGGGATTGTCGCGGTCAATCGTGTCCTCGAGTTGATCCTCGAACAACCGAACGTCCGCTTAGCAGAACCAGGCGAGTTCACGAAACGCGCCTTTTTAAACGGCCGCATCGACTTGTCACAAGCCGAGGCTGTTATGGACTTGATTCGCGCCAAGACGGACCGGGCCATGAACGTGGCGATGTCTCAGATGGAGGGACGTTTGTCCCGTCTCGTCCGTGAATTGCGCCAGCAGTTGCTTGAGACCATCGCGGCCGTCGAAGTGAATATCGACTATCCGGAGTATGACGCTGAAGAAATGACGCAAGCGATCGTCGAAGAGAAGGCCGGAGAAGTGAAGCGGATTCTCGAGCAACTGCTTGAGACGGCCCGTCAAGGCAAGATTCTGCGGGAGGGCCTCGCCACGGCGATCATCGGTCGCCCGAACGTCGGAAAGTCGTCGCTCATGAACACGCTCGTTCAAGAAACGAAAGCGATCGTGACGGATATCGCCGGGACGACGCGCGATACGATTGAAGAATACGTCAACGTCAAAGGGGTACCGCTCAAACTGATCGATACGGCCGGGATTCGGGAAACCGAAGACATCGTCGAACGGATTGGGGTTGAGAAGTCACGGCAAGCACTCGCCGGCGCAGACTTGATTCTACTCGTCTTGAACGGGCACGAAGGACTGACACCGGAAGATGAGGCGTTATTCGAAGCGATTTCAGGCATGAACGCCATCATTATCATCAATAAGACGGACTTGCCACAAAACATGGATTCTTCTAAGCTAGAGAAACTAGCGGCAGGGCGTCCGATTGTCGCCACCTCGCTGTTACTAGAAGAAGGAATCGATGCGCTCGAGAAGGCGATCTCGAACTTGTTCTTCGCTAAAGGGGTCGAGTCACAGGACATGACGTATATCTCGAACGCACGACACATTCAACTCATCAAACAGACGATTGAGCAAATCGATGAGGCGCTCGGTAGCGCCCTCATGAACATGCCGATCGATATGGTACAAATCGATTTACGACGAGCGTGGGATACGCTCGGCGAAATCAATGGCGATACGGTCCAAGAAAGCTTGATTGACCAACTCTTTTCACAGTTTTGTCTTGGTAAATAATAAGGAGGAAATACTATGGCTTACACGGCAGGCGAGTTTGACGTCATCGTCATCGGAGCCGGGCACGCAGGCATCGAGGCGGCACTTGCGTCGGCGCGCATGGGCGCGAAAACGGCGATGCTGACGATGAACCCAGACATGGTCGGGTTCATGTATTGCAACCCGTCAATTGGCGGACCGGCGAAAGGGATTGTCGTCCGCGAAATTGATGCGCTCGGCGGCGAGATGGCGAAAGCGATTGACGCGACATACATTCAAATGAAGATGCTCAACACTTCGAAAGGTCCGGCGGTACGCGCGCTACGTGCCCAGGCGGACAAGTTCCAATATCAAAATCATATGAAAAAAGTGCTTGAAGACGAACCGAACCTATTACTTCGTCAAGCGCTCGTCGAACGCTTCCTCATCGAGGACGGGAAAATCGCCGGTGTCGTGACGAACACGGGATCGGAATATCGCGCCAAGGCGGTCATCGTCACGACGGGGACGTTCATGCGCGGTCAAATCATCATCGGCGAACTGTCGTATGAGAGCGGCCCGAACAACCAGATGCCATCGGTCGAACTGTCGAAGCATCTCGAAGAACTCGGGATCGAGCTCGTCCGTTTCAAAACCGGCACACCGCCTCGTATCGACGGGAAGACGATTGACTATTCGAAGACGGAGATTCAGCCGGGTGACGACAATCCGTCGCTGTTCTCGTACACGTCAAAAGACCTCGACCCGATTGAACAGATTCCGTGCTGGCTCACGTACACGAGCGAGCGGACCCATCAATTGATTGACGAGAACTTGCATCGTTCACCGATGTACTCAGGCGCAATCAAAGGGACCGGTCCACGCTATTGTCCATCGATTGAAGACAAGGTCGTCCGTTTTAACGATAAACCACGTCACCAAATCTTCCTCGAGCCGGAAGGGCGTGACACGGAAGAGATTTACGTGCAAGGCTTCTCGACGAGTATGCCAGAAGACGTACAACATCAAATGCTCCGGACGATTCCGGGACTTGAGAATTCCGAGATGATGCGACCGGGCTACGCGATCGAATACGATGCGGTCGTCCCGACTCAGCTTTGGCCGACACTCGAGACGAAGGCGATCGAAGGACTGTTCACGGCCGGACAAATCAATGGGACGAGCGGATATGAGGAAGCGGCCGGACAAGGCGTCATGGCCGGTATTAACGCCGCGTGTAAGGTGCTCGGGAAAGACCCGGTCATCTTGGATCGCTCACAAGCGTATATCGGCGTCTTGATTGACGACCTCGTCACGAAAGGAACGAACGAACCGTACCGTCTCCTGACGTCACGGGCCGAGTATCGGTTGTTGTTGCGTCACGACAACGCTGACCTTCGCTTGAGCGATATCGGTTATGACATCGGCTTGCTCTCAGAAGAGCGTCAAACACAATTGAACGAGAAGCGCGAAGCAATCGCGACAGAAGTGAAACGATTGGAGTCGCTCGTCGTCAAGCCGACGGAAGAGATGAACGCGATGCTCGAATCAGTCGGGGCAAACCCGCTGAAAGAAGCGACACATGCGAACATCTTGTTGAAGCGACCGGAAGTGACGTACGCGGCACTCATGACCGTCGTGCCGGCACCGGTCGAATTGCCGGCTGACGTCGCCGAACAAGTCGAGATTCAAGTGAAGTATGAGGGGTATATCTCAAAACAACTTGAACAAGTCGAGAAGATGCGGCGTATGGAAGAAAAACGAATCCCTGAAAACCTCGACTATGACGCGATTGGCGGCTTAGCGACAGAGGCAAAACAAAAGTTGAAACAAGTGCGTCCGCTCTCGATTGGGCAAGCGTCACGTATTTCCGGGGTAAACCCGGCTGACGTGTCGATCTTACTCGTCTACATCGAGCAAGGACAATACGCGACGGTGGAGTGAGACGATGAACGAATCCCAATTTATTGAGGCGTTACAAGCAGAAGGGTTTGAATTGAGTGAGAAACAACTCGCTCAGTTCAAACGCTATTTCGAGATGCTCGTCGAATGGAACGAGAAGATGAACTTGACGGCCATCACCGATCAAGAAGAAGTTTATTTGAAGCATTTTTATGACTCGCTCAGCGCAGCGTTTCATTTTGACTTCACGACCGTCGAGACGGTATGTGACGTCGGAGCCGGCGCCGGATTCCCGAGCTTGCCGCTCAAAATTCTATACCCGCACCTTCATGTGACGATTATCGATTCCTTGAACAAGCGCATTACGTTTTTGAACGAGCTCGCGCTCGCGCTTGAACTTGAAGGCGTCGCGTTCCATCACGGACGGGCCGAGGAATTTGGAAAAAATAAAAAATTTCGTGAGCAATTTGATGTCGTGACGGCCCGTGCCGTCGCCCGAATGACGGTGCTCGCCGAGTACTGTTTACCACTTGCAAAAGTCGGTGGAACGTTCGTAGCGCTCAAAGCGGCGAAAGTTTCCGACGAGCTCGTGGACGCGAAAAACGCCTTGGCGGTACTCGGTGGGAAGGTAAAAGCGACACACCAGTTCCTATTGCCAGGAGAGATGAGTGAGCGTAATATCGTAATTGTAGATAAATTACGAAAAACGCCTGGGAAATATCCGCGTAAAGCGGGGACACCGGCGAAAGAGCCACTAATCTGAGTAATAGTGTTTCACGTGAAACTAAAAGCAGATTCCGGTGGGAGTCTGCTTATTTTTTTACATAAGGGGTGCCGACGTTGAAGAAAACATTTGCCAAGTGGTTTGGAAATCGAGAAGAAGTGGCCGTCACGGAAATGGCGCAAGTCAAGCCGCACGACCAAGTAGAAGAGATCCAATTGTCGCTTTTGCTTCCGAACCGCTATCAACCGCGTAAAGTGTTCGAGCCGGCTAAAATTGAAGAACTGGCCGTGACGATTCAAGAGCACGGTCTGCTCCAACCGATCGTCGTCAGACGGGTCGAACTCGACCGCTACGAAATCATCGCCGGGGAGCGACGTTTTCGTGCGGCCAAATCGCTCGGTTGGTCATCGATTCCGGCCATCGTGCGCGATATGGATGACGATACGACCGCCGCACTCGCATTGATCGAGAACTTGCAGCGCGAGCAGCTCAGCCCGATTGAAGAAGCGGAGGCGTACGAGCGTCTGTTGGCGATGAACGGGTTGACACAAGCCGCGCTTGCGAAAAGTCTCGGAAAGAGCCAGTCGACCATCGCGAACAAGTTGCGTCTGTTGAAATTGCCAGAAGACGTCAAACATTGCTTGCGCGATCGTCAAATCAACGAGCGGCATGCCCGTGCCTTGTTGCCGTTAAAAGATGAACGGTTGCAATTAGAAGTGCTCATCGAGATTATCGAGCAAGAGTACAACGTCAAAGAGACGGAGCAACGCGTCGAATTTTTACTCACACCGATTGAGGAAGAGAAGCGCAAGCCGAAAAAACGGCCGCGTCGAACGAAGAGTTTTGCCCGTGACACACGAATCGCCATCAATACGATTCGCGACTCGGTCGAACTGATCGGAAAGACCGGCATCGAAGTGGAAACAGAAGAAGTCGAAGAAGACGGGTTCGTCGAGATTCGAATTCGAATCCCGAAAGCACGGCCACAACAGTGAGCCCGTGCTTTTTTCAATCATCGGAATAAAAAGGAGGAGCAACATGGAACGGTTACCGATTAAATTCATCCGCCCGAACCCGAACCAACCGAGGAAGCAATTCGAACCGCAACAGCTCGACGAGTTGCGCCAGTCGATTGAGCGGTACGGGGTGTTACAACCGATCGTCGTCCGTAAGGCGAGCGGATTTTTTGAGATTATCGCCGGAGAACGACGTTATCAAGCGGCAAAGCTCGCCGGTAAATCAGAAATTCCGGCATTGATCGTGACGGCCGACTCGGACCGGGTCATGGAACTCGCCCTCATCGAAAACATTCAACGCGCCGACTTGAACGCGATTGAAGAGGCGCTCGCCTATGAACAGCTCATGCAGACGCTCGGGCTGACGCAACAGCAACTCGCAGAACGCGTCGGCAAGAGCCGGAGCCACGTGACGAACAGTTTGCGCCTACTCCGTCTGCCGAGCGCCGTTCAACATGCCGTCATGGTCGGAGAATTGACGATGGGGCATGCGCGTGCCATCACCGGGATGAAGTCCGAACAAGCGATGGAACAAATCGCACGCCGGGTCATCGCCGAACAATGGACGGTACGTCGACTTGAACGCTTCTTGCAAAAAGAGCGGACAGCAAAAAAGACGCTCAAACGCTCGAGCGCCGACGTCGAAGCTGTCGAAGCGGTTCTAGCGGAACGTCTTCAGATGGATGTATCGATTCGCCCCCGACGAAAAGGTGGCGTCCTCGAACTGAAATATTTCTCACAGGACGACCTCGAGCACCTGTTGACGCTCCTGTCGCCTCAAGATTTCGATTCGTCACGGGATTGACGGAGCCGGGTGATCGCCGCTTCTTCATGATGGAGCCGACCGATGCGTGCATCGAACTCGGCAAACCCTTCCGTGATGAAACGGGCGAGCTCATAGACGAGGTGGAGGCGTGTGTTTTGTAAAATCATCATCTCCATGAAACCACTCACGTTGACGACGGCTTTAATGTTGTATTCACCGACGGCAGGTAACTCTTTTTGGACACCGGCGCCCGGGGCGAGCGGTCCTTCTGAGAAGAAGACGTACCCGACGCTCGACAATCGACCGAGACAGGCGTCGATGGCGATGATGAGCGGCCGATGAAAGCGGGTCTGAATCTCGTGAAGCGTCTCGACGAGGTTTAACGCATGGACAGGCTTCGTAAGCGTCCCATAGACGTATAAATTACGAACCGACTTTTCTTCGAGAAACGTGCCGACTAGAGGACCGAGCGAGTCGCCGGTCGAACGATCGGAGCCGATGCAGACGAGGACGATGGGACGATGCGCCTCGCTCGCCAACTGCTCGTGCAGCTGGTCAGCGAATAGCTGTGAACCGCTCCGTTCGGTATGTTCGATGAAGAACGAGTAGGGTTTGTGTGGTTTTAAGCGAAACGGCATGAATCTCATCCTCTCTTCTGAGCTGCAGAACGTCTAGTTGCCTTGTCGGAAAGATACCGTACTATCCCATTCCCAAAACGTTGAAACTTATAACGTCTGGATGTAGCGTTTGAGAAAAGTCGTAAAGTATGTTTTGATGGGTTAGAATATACGATTTTACGAGGTGAAAACATGGCATCACAAAATACAGACCCAACTGATTTGTCATCAGTGGCGGATCAGACGATTGAGAACGTCAACCGGTTCGTCGCTTACTTTCAAGATACCGAGATGTGGATCGGCTTCGGTTTCAAGCTCGCCGGCGTCGCGCTCATCATCTTGGCACTCTATATCGCATCACGCATTTTGACGTCGATGGTACAACGCGTCTTCACGTTACGCAAAATCCATGAAGACAACATCGTCGCCCAGCGCCAAAACGAGACGTTATTGAAACTGGCGCAAAATACGATTCGTTACGTGCTCGGCCTCGTCATGATTTTGACGGTGCTCGGCCAGTTCGGCGTCAACATCGCCGGTTTGATTGCGTCGGCCGGGGTTGCCGGTCTTGCGATCTCGTTCGGCGCGCAGAACTTGGTCAAGGACGTCATCACGGGCGCGTTCATCATCTTTGAAAACCAATATAAGAACGGGGACTACGTCAACTTGAACCAGCAAGTCGATGGAACGGTCATCGAAGTCGGGATTCGGACGACGAAGCTGAAAGGTTTGAACGGCCAAGTGACGATTATCCCGAACGGTCAAATCATGCAAGTGACGAACTATTCGCTTGAGAACAGTGTCGCCGTCGTCGATATCGGTGTCGCCTATGAAGAAGATATGGGTAAAGTCGAGACGGCGCTAAAAGAGATCGCGAAGACGGTCGAAGCGAAATATCACGACTTGTTCATTCAACCGATCACGCTCGCCGGCGTCCAATCGCTCGGACCGTCTGAAGTCGTCTATCGACTCATGGCCGAGGTGCCGCCGACACAACACTTCGCGGCCGGCCGCATTTTGCATAAAGAATTGAAGGCGGGACTAGACGAGCGTGGCATCGAGATTCCGTACCCACGCACGGTCATGATGTCGCCGACTACCTCGACTAAAGGAGCGCCTGGAGATGCAAGCTAAATCGTATGAGTTAAACGATTATGTGGAAATGAAGAAGCCGCACGCCTGCAAGACGAACCGTTGGCAAGTGACGCGGGTCGGCATGGACATCCGCATCAAATGCCAAGGATGTGGCGCGAGCGTGCTCATGCAGCGTCGCGATTTCGACAAACGGTTAAAGAAAGTGCTTAAAGAAGAAAACGCCGCTGAATAAGAGGCGTTTTTCTTTACGTTCGCGTGTTGAGTTGCGGTTTAATCGTGGACTAACTATAATTGTGAAGGATGTGACGGTGTGGTGTACTAAACGTACCCACTCCACAGACGGTTTAACATTTCCCGGGAAACCCGGATGAGGAGGACATACAAGTGGGATTAACAGCAGGAATCGTCGGATTGCCGAACGTCGGGAAATCGACATTATTTAACGCGATTACGCAAGCAGGTGTTGAGGCGGCTAACTATCCGTTCGCAACAATCGATCCAAACGTCGGTGTCGTGGAAGTGCCGGATTCGCGGCTTGATCGGTTGACGGAACTCGTCCAACCGAAAAAGACGGTACCGACCGCGTTCGAATTCACGGACATCGCCGGAATCGTTAAAGGAGCGTCAAAAGGAGAAGGGCTTGGAAACAAGTTCCTTGCCAACATTCGCGAAGTTGATGCGATTTGCCAAGTCGTTCGGTGTTTTGAAGACGACAACATCACGCACGTCGCCGGAAAAGTGTCGCCAATCGATGACATCACGACCATCAACCTCGAATTGATTTTGGCCGACCTTGAACTCGTCGAGAAACGCATCACGCGCGTTCAAAAGATGGTGAAGTCAAAAGATAAAGGCGCCGCACAAGAACTCGAGGCACTTGAAATCGTGCAAGCGGTGCTCGAGTCAGAGCGCCCAGCCCGTGTCGCGGAATTGACGGATGAGCAACTCGCCATCGTCAAGCACTTCCAACTGCTCACGATGAAGCCGATGCTTTACGTCGCAAACGTAAGCGAAGACGAAGTGGCAGACTCGGATAACAATCCGTATGTACAAGCAGTTCGCGAGCACGCAGCGACAGAAGGCGCAAAAGTCATTGTCATCTGCGCCCGCATCGAAGAAGAGATTTCTGAGCTCGAGCCAGAAGAGCGTCTTGAATTCTTGCAAGACCTCGGCATCGAGGAGTCGGGTCTCGACCAATTAATTCGTGCTGCCTACTCTACGCTCGGACTCGCGACTTATTTCACGGCGGGTGAAAAAGAAGTGCGCGCGTGGACATTTAAACAAGGTATGAAAGCACCGCAATGTGCGGGTGTCATCCACTCGGACTTCGAACGCGGATTCATCCGTGCCGAAGTCGTGTCATTTGACGATCTTTCAGCCGCTGGCAACATGACGACGGTAAAAGAGCAAGGGAAGCTTCGCTCAGAAGGAAAAGAGTATGTCTTCGCCGACGGTGATGTCGTTACGTTCCGTTTCAACGTCTAAGTCAATTTACGAAAACGTGTTGTAAAACGAAGAGAAGTTTGATAGTATATTATGACGTGAGTAAAACAATTGTTTGCTCCTTGCTCCTACAACCGGTAGGAGCCGTTAGTCCAAGAGGAGGTGAAAGATAATGCGTAAATACGAACTTCTTTACATTATCCGTCCATCAGTTGATGAGGAAGCGAAGAAAGCTTTGATCGAGCGCTTCAACAACGTCATCACTGACAACGGTGGTACTGTTGATAAAACAACAGACATGGGTAAACGTCGTTTCGCTTACGAAATCAACAAGATGCGCGAAGGACACTACGTTCTTCTTAACATCACTGCTGAGCCGAAAGCGATTCAAGAAACAGAGCGTCTCATGAAGATCTCTGATGACGTTGTCCGTCAAATGACAACTAAAGACGAGCGTTGATTCTTGACGCTTCATATTGCGAAAGGGGAGCTTTGAGATGATTAACCGAGTTGTGTTAGTTGGTCGATTGACACGCGATCCAGAAATGCGTTACACGCAGAGCGGCATCGCCGTAACTCGCTTTACTCTCGCTTGCGATCGTCCATTCACTGGACAAGATGGGAAGCGTGAGGCGGACTTCATTGATTGTGTCGTATGGCGCAAACAGGCAGAGAACGTGGCACAATATTTGAAAAAAGGCAGCATGGCCGGCGTAGACGGTCGCCTTCAAATCAGTAGTTACGAAGGTCAAGATGGCCAACGTCGTTACCGGGCAGAAGTCGTAGCCGATAGCGTACGCTTCCTTGAACCACGCGGGGCCTCAGGGCAACGTGATACAGCACCGGCTGGAGATGTCTTCGGTGGTGGTGAGTCAAGTGGGTCAGGATGGGGCGCAGCCGCTTCTTCGACTTCATCTCAGTCCTCGAACTCAAACAAAGGTTTTGACGCCGACCCGTTCTCGGGCGGAGGCAAAATCGACTTATCGGATGACGATCTACCATTTTGATCGAGCCGATTCGAAACTAAACTAAACTAATAAAGGAGGTCTTCACATGGCACGTCGTCCAGGAGGTCGTCGTCGTCGTAAAGTATGTTTCTTTACGTCGAACAACATCACTCATATCGATTATAAAGACGTAGAATTGCTCAAACGCTTCGTTTCGGAGCGTGGTAAAATTCTTCCACGTCGTGTGACTGGTACTTCAGCGAAATACCAACGTCCACTTACTGTCGCTATCAAGCGCTCACGTCAAATGGCTTTGCTTCCATACGTTGCAGAGTAATCTTGGCGCACGACTTATCCTTCGGGATAGGTCGTTTTTTGTTTATCGTCGGAGTGTAAGTCGAACGGACGGATATGGTATGATAAAGCAGAAACCATTTCGACATCATGGGTGTTTGACACTCATTTTAGGAGGCATACATGCACAGTGGTGAAGCAATAACATCCGTGAAGAACCAATCAAAGCACGCGCTCCCTTACGTGTTCGGGATCCTTGCTGCGTTCGGATTGGCGTTCTACAACATCGTGGCAGCGGTCACCCTGTTCGTTTTCACGCTGATTTTTTTCATCTATCAACAAGTGACGATTCGCCGGCAACGTAGAGCGTGGGAACAGTACGTTCACTCGTTGTCCCACCGGATTGAAGACGTCGGGAAAGAAGCGTTGACCGGGATGCCGATCGGGATTCTCGTCTTTGATGAGGCGCGTCGCATCAGCTGGTTCAACGAGCAGTCCCGTCTCATCTTCGAGCTTGAGATGGAACTCGGCATCCCGCTCGATGCGATTCATTCGGCGTTCACCGAGTTGATTGAAGAAGAAGAAGAAGAAGCGACGATTGAAGTCGGGGACCGGGTCTATCGCGTGCTATACAATCAAGAGTATCAGACGTTGTACTTGTTCGATATGACGGAGGAGGCCGAGATTGAACAGAAATACTCGGAGACACAGACCGTCATTGGCGTCTTGTATTTGGACAACTATGACGAGATGTCGACGGGGGTCGACGAGCAGATTCGTAGCGAAATCAATCGCCGTGTGACCGTGCTCCTCAATCAATGGGCGCAAAAATATCACATCTATATGCGCCGGACGGCGGCCGACCGCTTTTTCCTCGTCATGAACGAGCGGACGCTCTCTGAACTCGAGAACAATCGGTTCGCGATTTTAGATGAGGTCCGGGAAGCGACGAAAGAACATAAGATTCCGCTCACGCTCTCGATTGGGATTGGTTGCGGGGAGACGTCGTTGACGGAGCTCGGTAACTTGTCACAATCGAGCCTCGATTTAGCGCTCGGCCGTGGCGGCGACCAAGTCGTCGTCAAACGGCATAACGGGAAAGTCCGCTTCTTCGGCGGCAAGACGAACCCGACCGAGAAACGGACGCGCGTCCGAGCCCGTGTCATCTCGAACTCGATGCGAGACTTGATTAAAGAATCGAGCCGTGTGCTCATTATGGGCCATAAAAACCCGGATATGGACTCACTTGGCGCCTCGATCGGAATCATGAAGCTCGCTGAGTTCGTCGGACGTGAGGCGTATGTTGTCATTCCGGCCGGCGAGACGAGTGTCGGCATCCAGCGTCTCGTTCATGAGGTCGAGAACGATGAGGAGCTGTATAGCCGCTTCTTGACCGAGTTCGAGGCTCAACCGCTCATCGATGAGCAGACGTTACTCGTCATCGTCGATACGCACCGGCCTTCGCTCGTCATTTCACGCGAGATTCTTGACCGGGCCGAGCGTGTCGTCGTCATCGACCATCATCGCCGGGGCGAAGAGTTCATCGAAGACCCGGTGCTCGTCTATATGGAGCCGTACGCATCGTCGACGTGCGAGCTCGTGACGGAACTGATCGAGTATCAGGCCGGCACGCGCAAACTGTCGATTTTAGAGGCGACGTCCCTCCTCGCGGGCATCATGGTCGATACGAAAGGGTTCACGCTCCGGACGGGATCGCGGACGTTTGACGCCGCGTCGTTCCTGCGGATTCAAGGGGCGGATACGGTGCTCGTTCAACATTTCATGCGGCAAGATCTCGATTCGTATATCGAACAGTCGCACATCCTCGAGAGCACGGAGATTTACTCAGATGGGATGGCGATTGCCGTCGCGCCGGACGATGAACCGCACCATCAAGTGCTCATCGCCCAATCGGCCGACCAACTACTCAATATGGAAGGCGTCAAAGCGTCGTTCGTCATCGCCGTCTTGCCGGACGGACGGACCGGCATCAGTGCCCGTTCGCTCGGAGACGTCAACGTCCAAGTCGTCATGGAGATGCTTGAAGGCGGCGGTCATTTGACGAATGCGGCGACGCAGCTTGACGTCAATCGCGACCAAGCGAAGAAACTGTTGAAAGAAGCGATTGATCATTATTTGACAGATGAAACCGAAGGAGAGGAAACGGAATGAAAGTCATTTTAAAAGTAGATGTTAAAGGGCAAGGGAAAGCGGGCGACGTGAAAGACGTCGCCGACGCATACGCGAAGAATGTCCTCTTCAAAAAGAACTTGGCCGTCGAAGCGACGCCGGGCAACTTGAAGGCGTTCGCGGCGAAAGAGCGCCGGGCCGAGCAAGCGGCTGAAGAAGAGTTGAAAGCAGCCCAAGCACTCAAAGCCAAAATCGAGAAAGAGACGATCGTCGTCAAGACGAAGTCAGGTGAAGGCGGTCGCGTCTTCGGTTCGGTCACGAGCAAACAAATCGCCGAGGCGTTGAAAGGGATGGGCTACAAGCTCGACAAGCGTAAAATCGAGCTCGAGCACCCGATTAAAGCGCTCGGTTTCACAAAAGTGCCAGTGAAGTTGCATCAGGACGTCACGGCCACGTTGAACGTCCATGTCCAAGAAGCGTGAAGGTGAGGGAATGACGGATGAGTGACGCGATTCAAGTGAATACCCCGCCGCATAGCGTAGAGGCGGAGCAAGCCGTCCTCGGAGCCGTCATCCTTGACTCGGACCGTCTGATCACTGCCTCGGAACGGGTCGACCCGGACGATTTTTATCGGGTCAGCCATCAACGCATCTTTGAGGCGATGCTGAAAATCAATGACCGCGGTGAACTCGTCGATTTGGTCACACTCAGTTCCGAGCTTCAAGCGCAAGGTATTCTCGATGAGATCGGGGGCTTGAACTATTTGGCCGAAATCGCCGAAGCGGTTCCGGCCATCGGCAACATCGGCTACTACTTGAACGTCGTCGACCAAAAGGCGGCGCTCCGCCGGCTCATTCGTACGGCGACGAACATCGTCTCGGACGGGTATGAGCGCCAAGACGAAGTCGATGCGGTCTTATCCGACGCGGAGCGGAACATCTTAAAAGTGTCGCAACGAAAAGGACAGTCGAGTTTCCACCCGATCGGGTCGGTCTTATCGGACGCCTACTCGACGATTGAAAAGTTACACCAGTCGAGCGGCGAGATCACAGGGATTGCGACCGGGTTCACCGATTTGGATAAGATGACGGCCGGTTTCCAACGAAACGACTTGATTATCGTTGCGGCTCGTCCTTCCGTCGGGAAGACGGCGTTCGCGCTCAACATCTCGCAAAACGTCGCGGTCCGTACCGGCGAGAACGTCGCCATCTTCAGTTTGGAGATGGGCGCCGAGCAACTCGTCATGCGGATGCTCTGTGCGGAAGGCAATATCGATGCCCAGCGTCTCCGGACCGGACGGCTCGAGGCCGAGGACTGGGGACGGCTCTCGCTCGCGATGTCATCGTTGTCTCAAGCAGGGATTTATATCGATGATACGCCGGGCCTCCGGGTCAACGAGATTCGTGCGAAATGCCGCCGCTTGAAGCAAGAACATGGCCTTGGCATGATCATGATTGACTACTTGCAGCTCATCGTCGGGAACGGGAAACCGGGCGAGAACCGGCAACAAGAAGTCTCGGAGATCTCACGTACGCTCAAAGCGATCGCGCGTGAGCTTCAAGTTCCGGTCATCGCCTTGTCCCAGCTCTCGCGTGGTGTAGAGAGCCGGCAAGACAAGCGGCCGATGATGTCGGATATCCGGGAATCCGGAGCCATCGAGCAAGATGCCGATATCGTCGCCTTCTTGTATCGTGACGATTACTACGACAAAGAGAGTGAAGATGCGAACACGATCGAGATTATCATCGCCAAACAGCGTAACGGTCCGACCGGTACGGTCAAACTCTCGTTCCGAAAAGAATTCAACAAGTTCGTCAACATGGAGACGCAAGCCTTTGCGCCGCCGATGTAGCGACGAATCAAGCGACGTCGACGAGGCGTCGCTTTTTTTGTCCGACTTTATACCCAAACGTCTTCGGAAAATCAAGAATTCGAGAAGTGAGCGAAGAAAGTTAAGTCAATAACGAACGAAAGATTACAGTATAAAAATATCGTTCGGTATTAGGTTGACTTTCTGAAGTGTCAGGTGTACACTTACGGATGGTTTGAACAGAACGTTTATTTACAAGGAGGATTCATTATGTCATCAGTAGTCGTAGTGGGAACGCAGTGGGGCGATGAAGGAAAAGGGAAGATTACCGATTTCTTGTCGAAACAAGCCGACGTCGTCGCGCGTTATCAAGGGGGAGACAACGCTGGTCATACAATCGTCTTCAATGATACGAAATACAAACTTCATTTGATTCCATCGGGGATCTTTTACTCGGATAAGACGTGTGTCATCGGGAACGGGATGGTCGTCAACCCGAAATCGCTCGTCAAAGAGCTCGCCTACTTGCATGAGCGCGGTGTGAGCACGGACAACCTCCGTATCTCGAACCGGGCGCACGTCATCTTGCCGTATCACCAGCTTCAAGACAAGCTTGAAGAAGATGCGAAAGGCGACGCGAAAGTCGGGACGACGTTAAAAGGGATTGGTCCTTGTTACATGGACAAAGCGGCGCGCATCGGGATTCGCATCGCCGACCTGCTCGATAAAGAAGTGTTCGCCGAGAAGCTCAAGACCGTTCTTGAGATCAAGAACCGCATGTTCGTGAAGATGTACGAAGTCGACGCGGTCGCGTTCGATGACGTGTTCGAAGAGTATTATGCGTATGGCCAACAGTTCGCCAAGTACGTCTGTGATACGTCGGTCGTCTTGAACGACGCGCTCGACGAAGACGAGAAAGTGCTCTTCGAAGGCGCGCAAGGTGTCCTCCTCGACATCGATCACGGGACGTACCCGTTCGTCACCTCATCGAACGCGGCGTCTGGCGGCGTGTCGAGCGGTGCCGGAATCGGCCCGTCGAAGATTCATCACGTCGTCGGGGTGTGTAAAGCGTACACGTCGCGCGTCGGTGACGGCCCGTTCCCGACCGAACTCGACGATGAGATTGGCCACATGATCCGGGAAGTCGGAAAAGAGTACGGTACGACGACGGGTCGTCCGCGTCGTGTCGGTTGGTTCGACTCGGTCGTCGTTCGCCACTCACGTCGCGTCAGCGGAATCACGGACCTTTGTCTCAACTCGATTGACGTGTTGACAGGGCTTGAGACGTTGAAGATTTGTTCGGCATACGAGTATGAAGGCAAGCTCCTCGATGAGTACCCGCCAAACTTCCGTGTCCTCGAGAAGTGTGTCCCGGTCTATGAAGAGCTCCCGGGCTGGACAGAAGATATTACAGGCGTCCGCGCGTTCGAGGACTTACCGGTGAACGCACAGAACTACGTCAAACGCATCGAAGCGTTGACGGGCATCGAGTTGTTGACGTTCTCGGTCGGACCGGCACGTGAGCAGACGGTCATTTTGCGTGACATTTACGAAGCATAAGACAGAGAGCCCGCGCGGCTCTCTTTTTCATTTCCACGGAAATGACCCATGCTTTCTAACCTATAGAAAAAGAGTTACAATGTAGACATGTACGTTTAATGATAGAGGAGGACTCACTGAATGGATCGTACGATTTTAGTGGTAGATGACGAACAACCAATCGCTGATATATTGAAATTCAAACTTGAAAAAGAAGGGTACCAAGTCCACGTCGCATACGACGGGGAAGAGGCGCTCGTGAAAGTCGAAGAGGTCAAGCCAGACTTGATTTTACTCGACATCATGCTTCCGCTCAAAGACGGGATGGAAGTCTGCCGGGAAGTCCGGAAGAAATACGACATGCCGATCATCATGTTGACGGCGAAAGATTCAGAGATCGACAAAGTACTCGGTCTCGAACTTGGCGCCGACGACTACGTGACGAAACCGTTCAGCTCACGCGAGCTGTTGGCACGCGTCAAGGCGAACATGCGCCGTCATGCGACGGCACCGGCGCCGGAGACGAAAGGTGCCAATGAAAATGATATCGTCATCGGAGATTTGACGATTCACCCCGATTCGTACATGGTGACGAAGCGGGAAGAGAAGATTGAACTGACACATCGTGAGTTCGAGCTCATCCATTACCTTGCCCAAAACATCGGGCAAGTGATGACGCGTGAGCATTTGCTCCAGACCGTATGGGGTTACGATTACTTCGGTGACGTCCGGACGGTCGACGTGACGGTGCGCCGTCTTCGTGAGAAAGTCGAAGACAACCCGTCGACGCCGACGTACATCATCACGCGTCGTGGGGTCGGCTACTATTTAAAAGCAGGAGAAGAAGACTAAACGATGAAACCGACGAACTTCTTTAAATCAATCCAGTGGAAGCTCGTCGTCATCTATGCGCTGCTCATCCTTGTTGCGATGCAAGTCATCGGGGTGTACTTCGTGCGTTCCCTTGAACGGCAATACATCAACAACTTCTCGCAGTCGCTCGTCGACCGAGCCAACCTTCTGAGCTACAACGTCAGCCAAGGGGTGGCCTCAAACGGCGGCGACTCGACCTCCGACCAGCAGTTGAACCAGGTATTGGATCAACTGCTGTCTGAATTTACGGAGAGCACGACGCTAGCTGACGACATCCGCGAAGTCCAAATCATCGACACGAACAGTGTCGTCCGGGCGACGTCGAACCCGAATAATCAAAGTCTCGTCGGACAACGGACGGCGAGCACGTTCATTCAAAAATCGTTCGCGACGAGCGGTGCCCAAGAGACGGTCGTCTATGAGGACTCGAACGAACGGATGCGCGTTGTCGCCGTGCCGGTCAAATCGGAAGTCGATGGCACGACGACCGGCATGATTTACATCGAAGCCTCGATGCAGTCCATCTATAACCAGATGGAGCAGGTGACCCGAATCCTTGCGACCGGGACACTCATCGCGCTCATCATCACTTCGATTCTCGGCATCTTGCTGTCACGGACAATCACGCGGCCGATTGCGGATATGCGTCGTCAAGCCGTCGAGATGCGAAAAGGGAACTTCTCCCGAAAGGTTAAAGTGTACTCTGACGACGAGGTCGGACAGCTCGCTTACGCGTTCAACGAATTGACCGATGAATTGATGGAAGCGAACGCCACGACCGAGGCCGAACGCCGTCGTTTGACGAGCGTACTCGAGAACATGTCGGACGGGGTCGTCGCGACCGATCGTTCGCTCCGTGTCATTCTCATGAACGACCAGGCCCGCGACATGATCGGTGTCGACGAGGAAGAAGCGATGGGGGCGAACCTTCAGAGCTTGCTCGAGTTTGACGACGAGATCGTCATCCCGGAAGATGGGACGATGCCGCCGAAACTGATCGACCTCAGTACGGACGATGAGCTGTTCCTTGTGCGCGCCTACTTCTCGCCGATTCAAAAGCATAGCGGTCCCATCACCGGTCTCATCGTCGTCTTGCACGACGTGACCGAACAGGAGCAAGTCGAGCAGGACCGTCGTGAGTTCGTCGCGAACGTGAGCCATGAGCTTCGGACGCCATTGACGACGATGCGCAGCTATCTCGAAGTACTCGCCGAAGGCGCGTATAAAGACGATGAGCTCGCACCACGGTTCCTCGAGACGACGCAAAACGAGACGGAGCGAATGATTCGCCTCGTCAACGACTTGTTGCAACTCTCGAAAATGGACAGCAAAGAGTATAAGATGCAAAAAGTGAAGTTCGACTTCATCCAGTTCTTCAACGACATCATCGACCGTCACGAGATGACGAAAGGGGAGACGATTGAGTTTCGTCGGAAGCTTATGAAGCGCCGCGTGTATGTGCACGCCGATCAAGACAAGATGACGCAAGTGATCGACAACATCATCACGAACGCGATCAAGTTCTCTCCAGAAGGCGGGACGATCACGTTCCGTACGATGCTTCGGGCGAAACGGCTCGTCGTCGGGATTAAAGACGAAGGCGTCGGCATCCCGAAATCGAACTTGAAGAAAATCTTTGAGCGGTTCTACCGTGTCGATAAGGCACGGGCCCGTAACATCGGGGGGACCGGGCTCGGTCTGTCGATCGCCAAAGAAGTCGTCTCGGCGCACGGTGGGGACATTTGGGCGGAAAGTGAGTTCGGCCGCGGGACGACGATTTACTTCACCATCCCGTTCGACACGATTGTGGAGGTGAATGACTGATGGAACGCAAACGTTTTTGGGGAAAGCCAGAACTAGTGAAATCGCTCGTCTTGCTCACCTTGATCGTCACGTCCATCGTCCAAACGATCATCCTGTGGGATTATCATCCGAAATACCAGTCGGTCCAGTCGGAGACGCAAGTCGCGACGGTCGACACGTCGCTCCAACGTCGGGCGAGTCAAGTGATTATCCCAGCGCAAACGGTCGTCCATGAGAATAACGCCGTCTTTGCGACGAAGAATACGCCGAAACAGATCGCCCGGGTCATCCGCGACACGTTCGAAGCGAACGAGTTCAAGCCGCTCGCCGCGAAAAACGTGCCGAGTTTGTACACGGATATTAACGAGGCGCTCGAACTCGTGTTGCCGGAACCGTATTACGCGGATACGCTCAGCTATATCGTGCCGGGCTCGTACAGCCTGTCCGGAAAAGTGCCGCAGCGCGCCCTTTTGTTCGTAGACAGTGACGTGTGGAAGATTCGGGCGATCATGAGCGACCAGTCGATTTGGGAAGGACGGTTGGCCAAAGTCGGCAACGGCGACGTCAACAGCCTGTTCTTGAAAGACTCGAGCCGTTCGATGCAGCGCGTCACGTATACAGAGGACCGGGTGAACTATATCCCGGTCATCGGACCAGAGATGAACGAACTGTTCGCGTATGACGTCTCACAAATTCAAATCGCGGCCCGCCTCGATTGGATGCGGGATACGTTCTTCCCGGGAGACCCGAACGTCCAAGAAGTCGATCCGGCGAGTTCGGTCGGGGCCCTCACGAACGGGATTAGCGTCGCTGAATACGACGCGAAACTAAACGCGAGCCGCTACCGGAACTTGTCGCGTAACAGCACCGAGCGAGAATCAATCATCGGACTCGATACGATCGTCGAGTTCGTCAACTTCCACGGCGGTTGGGTCGACGAGACGTCTGAGGGCCAAGGGTTGTCGCTCCGGTTCGATGCGATCACACCCGCGAATAAAGGGTTCGAGACGACCGTCTTCCGGTTTCACGTGAACGGCTATCCGGTGTTTAGTCAACGGGAAGCGTTCATCAATAACGACGCGGTCGACTTGTCGACGCTTCGCGTCGAGAACGACGGGGCGCAAGTCCGATCCGTCACACGGCACCACCTTGAAATCGATCGGATGATCTCGGTCGGGACGACGAAACTCGCGGACGGCCAAGACGTGATTGACATGCTCGTCAACACGGGACGGTTCGAGAACGTCACGGAGATTCGCCTCGGGTATGAGATTGAATACAATGAGGATACGAGCCGTTACGTCACGTTCTCGCCGAACTGGTTCGTCCGTGAGGCGGGACGTTGGATTCCTTATGATAAACCGGGAGACTGGACAGAAAGGATGATGTACCGTGGATTGGAGTAAAGCGAAAACGATTCTCTTATTCGCCTTCCTCGCGCTGAACATCTACCTGTTGTTCCAGCTCTTGACCGAGACGTGGGCGACCGAGGTCGTCTCAAACGACAATACGTCGATTGCGCAAATCTTAAATCAACGTGACGTCGATGCGTCCAAACTGCCGAGGATGGGCCGAGATATCGGTTATTTGACCGGTTCGTCCGAGCAGATGTCGGCATCGATGATCACGAAAAACCGGGAAGCCCAGCTCGCGACGACGCTCGACAACATGCAGCTCGAAGTCGAGTTGAAGGAGCCCGTCCCGCTCGATGAGGCGGACTTACGGACGACAGCGGCGACGTTCGTCGCCGAGTACGTGCCGTTCGGTTCCGAGTATGCGTATTGGCGTTTCGATGAAGCGACGCGTCAAATCGCGTTCGTGCAGACGTATGAGAACAACAAGATTTTCTCAAACCCTGAAATCGAGGCCGATACAGAGAAATATATCGGTCCGTCGCTGTTATTGCTCCAATTGAACGAAGCATACGAAGTGACCGACTACAAACAACGTCATTTGACGAACTTGTCGTCGAAGTCGCAAGACGATCTCGTCTTGACGGCGAGCGAGGCGATCTCGCAACTCGCGGCCAGGAAGTATTTCCAGCCGAACCAAGAGATGCGGGCCATCAATACAGGCTTTTACAGCCTCCCGCTCGACAGCTCGGGCAGTTTGATTATCATGCCACCGCTCTGGTCGATTGCGATTGACGAGAACGTCTACTTCGTCAACGCGATTGACGGGACGGTCGAGCGAGTCGAGTTTTTAACGGAAGAATGAAAGAAAGGAGTGATGGCGTGACTTTACGCTATAGTGTACTTGCGAGCGGTTCGACCGGTAACGCGCTCTACATTGAGACGGAACGGGCGAAGCTGCTCGTCGATGCCGGATTGACCGGGAAGGCGATGCAAGAGCGCATCCATCAGATTGGCCGGTCGTTCGAAGGCATCGACGCACTGCTCGTCACCCATGAGCACTCCGACCATATAAAAGGGGTCGGAATTTTGGCCCGTAAGTTCAACTTGCCGATTTACGCGAACGCGAAGACGTGGGACGCGATGGAAGCGAATATCGGGAAGATTGACCCGGCGCTCAAGTTTCATTTCGAGGTCGGGGACATCAAACAGTTCGGAGACATCGAGATCGAGTCGTTCAACGTCAGCCATGACGCGGCCGATCCGATGTTCTATCAGTTCGCCCACGAAGGCAAGCGGCTCGCCCACATCACGGACACCGGCTACGTGTCGGACCGGATGAAAGGTGTCATCCGCGGTGCGGACGACTTCATCTTCGAGTCGAACCATGACGTGTCGATGCTGCAGATGGGACGTTATCCGTGGAGCGTCAAACGGCGAATCCTCGGTGATTACGGCCACGTCTCGAACGAGGACGCGGCGATCGCGATGAGCGAGGTCATCGGCGAGCGAACGAAACGCATCTACTTGGCTCACCTCAGTAAAGACAACAACATGAAAGAACTCGCCCAGATGAGCGTCTCTCAGACGCTCGGCATGCGCGATGTCGACCTCGGTCGCATCAAATTGTGCGATACCGACCCAACCGTTCCGACTTCCCTCGTTTCTTTATAAGCGAAGTTGGGAAAAGACAGGTAACACACTGTCTTAAAGGGGGGACGCGTCGTGAATGAAGAGAGACACCATGAGTATGAACCTCAAGACGTCGAACCTTTACCGCACGAAGCAGACACGATGAACAATCAAT
The DNA here is from genome assembly GCF_018138125.1 of Exiguobacterium alkaliphilum. Classification (NCBI taxonomy): domain Bacteria; kingdom Bacillati; phylum Bacillota; class Bacilli; order Caryophanales; genus Exiguobacterium; species Exiguobacterium alkaliphilum. The sequence goes on along the minus strand of NZ_CP073101.1, from coordinate 298,972 downwards.
CGACTTACCCATCTCGCAGCGACTGGCGTCCGAAAAGTGAGGAACGCGTGCGCCACAAGCCGCGAACGAATATAAAACCGTTGTTACTCGGAGGGGTTGGCGGATTCTTAGGAGCGGCTTTGTTCTTTTTGGCGATGATGCTCTGGGATTCGCCGACCTCTCGTTTTGTGACGAACGAGTTGATTCGGACCGAACAGGCCGTCACGTTCACCGAGTCGGATATCACGACGGCCGTGACCGGGGCGAAGACGTCCGTCGTCAGCATCACGAACATCCAGCGCGCCTTTACATCGAACTCGCAGTGGGAGGCGGGCGCAGGCTCCGGGGTCATCTATAAAGTCGAGGGCGACACGGCCTATATCGTCACGAACTTCCACGTCATCGAACAGGCCGATGAGATTAGCATCGCCTTCTCGGACGGACAAGTCGCCACGGCGACCGTCCTCGGCGAAGATCCGCTGAACGACTTGGCCGTCGCGGCCGTTACGTTACCGGACAACATCGAGGCGACACCGATCGTCCTCGGCGATTCGACGACGCTTCAAGCCGGCGAGACGGTCATGGCGATCGGCAATCCGCTCGGTGTCTTTTCAAACTCGGTCACCCGTGGTATCGTCAGTGGTGTCGAACGCACCGTGCCGGTCGACACGAATAGTGACGGGCTCATGGATTACAACGCCGAGGTCATCCAGACCGATGCGGCAATCAACCCGGGCAACTCCGGCGGGGCGCTCATCAACATCCGAGGCGAACTCGTCGGCATCAACTCGATGAAGATCGCAGAAGCGAGCGTCGAAGGGGTCGGGTTCTCGATTCCCGTCAACGTGGCGCTCCCCGTCATCGATATGCTAGAACGGGACGGGCGCGTGACGCGGGCCCAGCTCGGCGTCACGATTCAAGAGGTCATCGCGGTCCCGGGCAACGTCCGGGAAGAGTATGGCATCAGTTTTGACAATGAGGACGGGGTCTTCGTCGAAGAGATTACACCCGGCAGTCCGGCTGAACAGGCGGGGCTTCAAGTCGGGGACGTCATCGTGAAGATTGGCGACCGGGAGATTAAACGGTACGTCGACTTACGGGACGCGCTCTACCGGGATGCGACGGTCGGGGATACGGTCACGATCGAATATACGCGGCGCGGTGAGCGGAACGAGACCGAGGCAACGCTAACAGAAGCGAGATAAAGAAGCGGCGACGCTTCTTTTTTAAGGAGGAAAACCTGTGGAAAAAAAAGTATGCAAGGAACATGTTGAAATCGCTTTAGACATCATCGTCGATGAGACGGGGGAATACCCGGTGCTCGAAGAGCTATCCACAAGTGGACAAGTGACGTGTGCGTTCTGTGACGCCGATGCAACATATGTTGTGTCAAGCAAAAAATGATTATCAACATGTGGATTTGTGGATAACTCTGTGGATAACCCTATGGATAACTCCGAAAAAACTGTGGAAAAAGGAAGAATTGGATGAATATTTCAATTATCACGGTCGGCAAACTGAAAGAGAAGTATTTGAAACTAGGAATTGCCGAGTATACGAAACGGCTGTCTGCCTATGCAAAAGTGCAGGAAATCGAGGTCGCAGACGAGAAAGCGCCCGAGCATTTGAGTGAGGCAGATATGATACTAGTAAAACAAAAAGAAGGCGAGCGAATTTTGGCGAAAATCAGTCCCGATACACACGTCATCGCACTCGCCATCAACGCCAAACAACGGACGAGTGAAGAGTTCGCCCGTGAGCTCGATCAACTCGCCACGTATGGGAAAAGTAAAATCGCCTTCGTGATCGGCGGCTCGCTCGGCTTATCCGAGGACGTCATGAAACGCGCGAACGATACCATTTCGTTCTCGAAGATGACGTTCCCGCACCAAGTGATGAAACTCGTCTTATGCGAGCAGATTTACCGTGCCTATCGAATCAATCGGAATGAACCGTATCATAAATAAATGAGGTTTTTGTTAAGAGAATGGGTAACTTGACTTATTCAGGAAGGCACTGAAAAAGCTCCACTTTATCTAATCATGAAAAGAGAAAAGAACGATTGGACTCATTCACGTCAGTGATATGCTCCGCAATAGGTAGACAGATGAAATAACAAATCTGTTTATCTGATTGGGGAGTGTTTTTTATGGCCGGCAGATAGGAGACGATCGCACAAAAAATGGAACAGAAAATTACGGCCGTCTGTGACTATCTCGGAGGTCTCAATAAACTGGAGATTTGCTCCAAACGTCACATCAGCCACTAGTCTGTTCTTCACAGATTGATCAAAAAATATGCTAGTCTTAGCGAGTTAACAGATTCGAAAAATCAAAATCGTCTAGTTAAGTGTTGACAATCGAGGGTTCTTCTAAAAGAAACGGGCTTCGAAAAGGTCTCGCTGGAAGGTCAACGGGCGATGTAAGAAACGTCTCGGCAAACAGTCGCACACGATAAAAAATATTATAAGGGACATGAGACTATGATTGAAAAGACTTACAAGAGTAGATTACTTGACGAAAATTAGAATTGTTATTATATTTAGAAAGGGAGTTTATTAAACAGTATAAATATTAAATTGTGAAATTATTTTAAGGAGGGGAGAATTTTGAATAAAGAAGAATTAGATAAGCAAATTGAAAGATTCGATACTGCATTGCATTACAATTTAAAGAAAATCAGTTCAAAAGTATCCCACCAATTAGAACAAGGTATAACAATAGATCAGTTTTTCCTTCTTCGTATGATTAATCAAAGTGGGCGAATAACTTCTTCTCAGTTAGCAAACGAGTTGGGGGTTAGACCCAGTGCCATTACAGTCATGATTGATAGACTTATTAAAAATGAATTTGTAACTAGGGTGCGAGATGAAGAGGATCGAAGAGTAGTTTTTATTGCATTAACTGAAAATGGACAGCGAGTGTTAAAGCAATCTGAAGAGAAAAGATTAGTACTTATCAAAAAATATATGTCTAAGCTAGAACAAGCAGAGTTAAAACAATTTGTACTAACATTCGAAAAAATAGCGAGAATTATAGCGAATTATGAGGAGGAAAAAAATCTTGAAATTACCTAAGTTTGCAGTCAAAAACCCTGTTACGACAATTATGGTCATGTGTTTAGTTTTATTACTAGGATTGGTATCTTTTACTAATTTAAAATTAGATTTAATGCCTAATTTAAATCCGCCTGTAACAGCTATCATGACAACGTATCCTGGTGCTGGTCCGGAAGAAGTAAGTGAGATGGTGACTAAACCAATTGAAGAAGTGGTCGGTACAAGTTCAGGTTTAGAAATGATGCAATCTCGAAGTAGTTCGAATTCTTCACTGATTATAGCCCAATTTGATTGGGGAATGGATATGTCTGAAGTAAGGGAAGACTTAAATTCAAGACTTGGTTTAATCCAACTTCCTGAAGGTGTCGATCGCCCAATGATTGTGAAATTCGATCCGACGATGATGCCAATAATGCAATTTGCAGTTTCAAATGGTGAAAATATTGATGATATCCAAAAATTGGTTGATGAATTAGTGATTCCTCAACTTCAAAGTATTGATGGAGTAGCAAATGTTAGTGTATCAGGAGGCTTTGAAGAAGAGATAATTGTAAATTTAGATGAAGACAGTCTAAGGGAATATAATCTAACACAAGATGAAGTATTACAACTAATACAAGGGAATAATTTAACTTTTCCAGGTGGGATAGTTGAAGAAGACGAGGAAAAACTAAATCTTCGAGTCCTCGGTAAAGTTGATTCAATTGATGCGCTTAAACAGTTACCAGTAAGTATTGACGTAGTGGGTCAAGATTTAAATATTGTTTTACTTGATGAAATTGCAGATGTTGCGATGGCACCATCAGACACTATGTCAATTGCCAGAAATAATGGGAAAGAAAGCTTGTTAATTAGTATTCAAAAGGAAGGTACAGCTAATACAGCGGAAGTCTCTCAAAATGTAAAGGAACGTTTAGAAACTATCAAGAGTAATCACGAAGACTTAACCTTCACTATGTCAAGTGACCAGGGAGAAGTGATAGAGAAGGCGGTTTCAAATGTATCCCTAGCACTTATATTCGGTGCTATCTTTGCAATAGCTGTCATTCTAGTATTCTTACGTTCCGTCAATGCAACTTTAATCGTAGGAATTGCAATTCCGTTCTCTGTCGTTGCTACGTTTGTTTTGATGTATTTTTCAGGAATGACACTCAACATAATGTCTCTAGGTGGTTTAGCATTAGGCGTTGGAATGCTTGTCGATAATGCAATTGTAGTGATAGAGAATGTATACCGTCATTTAACTAAGAACAAAACACGTAGAGAAGCAGCTATTGATGGGGCGATGGAAGTTAGCGGTGCTGTTACAGCGTCTATGTTAACAACCCTATCTGTCTTCTTGCCTATCGTTTTCATAAGTGGAATGGTGGGTGATTTATTTAAAGAGTTAGCATTGACTGTAACATTTGCTCTGTTAGCATCTTGGGCAGTCGCACTTACCGTCGTCCCTACACTGTCTGGATTATTACTCAATCCAAATATGGTAAAGGAAACAAAACCAAATAAATTTTATAAAAATATAATTAATTGGGCACTAAACCATCGTTTTGCCACATTATTTATGGCATTTGTTGTACTGGCAGGCTCTATTGCTCTAGCTCCTAAGGTTGGAACGGAACTAATGCCAACGCAAGACGAGGGAATGCTTTCGATTGATGTAGAACTTCCAGAAGGCGCTGTATTTGATCGTACCTTAGAAGTTGTAGAAACCATTGAAAACGAAGCTTCCCAAATCACTGAAGTAGATGTGATTACGGCTACGATTGGAAATGACGATCCTTTGATGTCATCTGTTTTAGGCAGTGGTGAAAATAATGCAACCATCATGATAAAACTTGTGGACGCAGATGAGAGAAGTCGTTCTACCGAACAAGTGATGAGTGAACTTGAATCCAAACTGAACTCTGTAGAAGATGCAACTCTGACATTCAATTTAAGTAACTCATTACAGGCAATGGGTGGAATGCCTAATTCAGTAGAAATCCTCATATTAGGACAAAACAAAGAGGAAATTGAAGAATACACTACTGAAATTGAGAAAAGGCTGGATGGTTTAAATGAAATTAAAACTGTCACAAATAGCATCGAATCTGGAAAACCTGAATATCAATTTATTGTTGATAAAGAAGAAGCATTTAAGAATGGATTAACAACTTATCAGGTTGCTTCGTTTGTTAACAGATCGCTTCAAGGCGAAGTAGCTGGAACGATTTTTGATACAAATGTTAAAGTTCAACTTCAAAATGTATCAAATTCAAAAGAAGCAGTAGAAAACTTATTGATCCCTACACCAACAGGTCAAGAAGTCGCTTTGAAAGATATTGGAGAAGTCGTCAGAGGAGAAGGACCTGTAACGGTTGTTCGAGAAAATCAACAAGACTCTGTGAATATTAATGCCTCGTTTGAAGGAGAGTCATTAGGTACAATCACTACAAAAATTCAATCTGAGATTGATAAGGTGATTGAGGACTTGAATATAGATACTGAGTTGTACACCATCAAGGTAACAGGTGGAGCTGAAATGATGGATGAGGCATTTGACAGTTTACTCCTTGCAATGATCTTAGCGATTGTATTCGTCTACATGGTGATGGCTAGTCAATTTGAGTCTTTAATACAGCCGCTCATCATTATGTTTACACTACCATTGGCAATTACAGGTGTTATTTTGGGCTTACTCGCTACCGGCTATTCATTTGGGATTACTGCCTTTATAGGCATAATCATATTAGTTGGTATTGTAGTGAATAACGCCATAGTTTTTGTCGACTATACGAATCAGCTAAGGCTGAAAGGTATGACTGTCAGTGAATCTTTAGTCGAAGCAGGCTTAACAAGATTGCGTCCAATCATCATGACTGCATTGACAACGATGCTAGGCTTACTTCCACTTGCGATTGGAGCGGGTGAAGGAGCAGAAATCCAAGCACCAATGGCAATTGCTGTTATTGGAGGGTTGTTTACTTCAACAATTCTAACTTTAATAATCATTCCTGTTATATATAGTTTAATTGTAGGAATGAAAGAAGATCGTGAAAATCGAAAGTTAAATGAGGAGAAAGTTAAACAATCTTCATAAGAAGTAAAGGATGGGTCTAGAAAAAAGTTAAAATATTTGATGGTTATGAAGATTCAAACCAACAAGCTGATTATTTTCCAGCTTGTTGGTTTTTTTATAATTCATTGCATAAGAAAACACGCCCACAGATTTGTTATTTCATCTGATTACACATTGGATGTAGACGTTAAGTTGATTTGGATACTCTTTGCTCGTTTATCTTTAAATACGAGCCTCCCGAGTCCTAGAACGAGAGCGAGGCCAATCCATGTGAAGACGTATAGGAATGGGGTGCCGGTCATCCCGATGACGACCTTGTCTTGCAAGACGACGACGTGGTTCGCCTCCGCGATGATGTCGGGCTCATACGTGAGCGTCCGAAGAAAGCCGATTCCGAACGTGGCAATAACATAAATGAAATGAAGTACCGCCGAAATGAGGGCGACACGGGTCAGTCGTTTCATAAAAACGTCCTTTCATTCTTTCACGAGTGGGCTTCGTGAAAGCTTTTGTTCCATTTGATCATGCAGTTTTTGTCCAAGCGAGACTGGATTCGGCAGGACAGAGAGTTCGGCATAAAGCGGGAACATTCGTCGCACATCGCCCGGGTAATAATCTCCAGGACGTGGCGATTCATGCCCTGTAATCGTGAACGTCTCTGCCTCACTGTCGACGTAGAGGACGAGCGGGCCCGCCATGCCCGTACCTGGTTCGATGTGGTCACCTTCTCGCACATATTCTTGAATGAGTGCCCACACGTAAATCTCGTTCTTCGTCGTACTCGTGTCGAGAATTTTATACGTCGTATAGACCTTACCACCAAAGCTCGGCGCCATCACTTCGGTCGCCAAGTAGCGCTCCACCTCGGCTTGATCGAGTGGGACGGACTGACTGATCGTGACGAACGATTCACCTGTCGCCATATAATAGATGCCTGAACAAAGCGTCATCGTATAAAATGTGGTCAAGATAAGTTTTTTCATATGAGTTCCTCCCAAGTGAGTGCGACCTTTCTTTTAGTGTAGCGTATTGATGCATAATAGTGGGATTTTTTACTAATTTTTAAAAGGAGATGATGTGATGCAGACTGTATATCTTGCCGGAGGCTGTCTATGGGGTGTGCAGGCGTTCGTCAAGACGTTACCCGGTGTCGTCGAGACGGAAGCCGGACGGGCGAACGGGAAGACGATAACGCTTGAAGGGGATTACGACGGATACGCTGAATGCGTCAAAACGACGTTCGATCCGACAATCGTGACGATTGAAGCGTTGATGAGATACCTATTCGAAATCATTGACCCGTATAGCGTCAACCAACAAGGCGAGGACGTCGGAGAGAAGTACCGGACCGGTTTATATAGTGAGGATGCGAAACATGTAGAGGCGGCCCGTGCGTTTATCCAAAAACGAAGCGACGCGGACCGAATCGCGGTCGAAGTGTTGCCCCTTACGAATTACGTTCCGAGCGCAGCGGAGCATCAGGACCGTCTCGCCCGCTGTCCGGACGATTATTGTCACATCCCGCAAGCGTTGCTTGAGAAATACAAGCGTTGAACAACGATGTAAAAATAAACTTAGCTTATGTAGAAGTAGGACAAATGATATCGTAGGGAAGTAACGATGATCACATCACCACGGAGGACCACGATGTTCACATTCGGCATCGTCGGGGGCGCCAGCTTGCTGTTGACAGGGGTTATGATTGGCATCCTGTTCCTAATCATTCGTTCCATTATGAGAAGAATGAAATGAGCCCGCACAAAAAAGGAGTCTCGTCACCAAAATGCGGTGTCGAGGCTCCTTTTCATGTTACGCCCGCTCGAGCACGTTCACGAGCAGTTGATGGACGACGGCGTGGTCGCGTACGTCGTGAAGCTTGTAGTCTTTCCCGGGTAATGTGTACCATTCGGCTGCCCCGACGTACGTGACGGCGAGCTCGAGTGTGCCATCATCATGGCACGACGTCTTCAGTTCGAGTTCTCCGCTGATGACGCCGACTTCTTCGGTCATGACACCGTGAGAAGCTTTAAAGATAGACGATTGTTGATCCATAATGGCCTCCTTTTTGAATCAATAGCTGCAGGCGTTGATGGCTGTTTGAAGCGCTGCTTTCTCTGACGATTGGAGCGTGAGTCCCCAACGGCTCTTCGTCTCAACCCACATCTTCGCATAGGCACAACGCGCACCGGCACGCGGCGGCTGCCATGTCGACGGGTCTTGGTCCCCTTTGGAACGGTTTGATGTCGCGGATACGGCAATCAACTGCGGCCCGTTCAAATCGTTGGCGAAGCTTTGACGCTTCGTCGATGTCCAGCTGCTCGCACCTGAACGCCACGCTTCCGCGAGCGGGACGACGTGGTCGATGTCGATATCAGAAGCGGACGTGAAGACGAGACCGTCATAGTAACTGTACCATCTTCCGGTCGTGACCGGGCAAGTGTCGACGACTGAATCGGCATCACGCTTCAAGACGACGTGACGGGTGTTACAGCCGTTCCCTTGACTGCTCCAATGGGGGAACAAGTCACGGCTGTAGCCGGTCATCGGCCCTTCCGCTTGGACGGTCAACGCGTTCAGTTTCGTGAGTGCGTCGGCTTTCGACGGAATGTTCGGCGGCAAGGCCGAAGCGGTCGGTGTACTGAAGTGGAGCGTGGTCAAAACGAGAACGATGGCGAATAAAGAACTGAGCATTTTCTTCAACATAGGTGAGCCTCCTCATATGTATGACGACGAAATCAAGCGCCCAATCGGTGGACGCACATCGACTATACATGGGCTGGGATGAAGAAAGTGTGAAATTTACAAAAATGAATAGAAAGATTAGAAAAGTTAAGATGAGAGACATAATATATGACATCAGACGTCCCGGCTTTAGCCCTAGTCATACTCGCGAGAGTCGCAACTATTGGTATAATGGAGTCGGTTCGTAGGAAAGAACGAAGGAGTGGGGATGAATGAATCAAAAAGAAGTCGCGGCAATCCGCAAACATTTCAAATTGAATGCCGAGGCGGTCAAAATCGCCGACATTTATAATATTTATATCCGACAGGACAGCAATGAGATCTTCCATGAGGAGTTGCGCTCGTTCCCGTTTCTCGAGCAGGAGCACCAAGAGCTGTTCCTCGCGAACTTCAAGAAAGTGCTCGGCGGGAAGATGGACGAGAAGCTGTTCGAGGTGAAGTTCCAACATCCGGAACCCGGGCAGAGTGACCATACGCAGACGCTTCTTTACGAGGGGTTGAAGACGGACGAAATCGAAGGATGGGCGTCTTCGATGCAAAAGGTCGCCTTGAAGACGGTACAGGACGCCACGTTCGAGAAGGACATGGTCATCACGTTCATCCGCTTCAAATACAATAAACCGACACGCCGTCACTCGGAGGAGACGGAGATCGATATGCGTGACGAGGTGTGGACGTCCCGGTTCATCCTCTGCAGCATCAACCAGACGGAGCTGCCGAAACAGTCGCTCGTCTTCGACTTCATCGAACGCGAGTTCAAGTCGAACATCTTCATCAACCCGGTCATCAAGCTCGATGCGCCGGTCGGTGGGTTCATGTTCCCGAGCTTCACGGACAACGCGGCCGACGTCAATCATATCTTGTATGCGGCGCAAAAACCGCATCAACCGGACTATCGCTTCATCGAGAACGTGTTGAACGGCACCGAGATTGTGACGGCGGTCGAGGAGAAGGCGATGTTCGAAGAAGTTGTCAAGACCGTCATCGGCGAAGAGGTCAACTTGGCGACGCTCGCGACCGTGTATGACGAGATCAACCAAATCATCGTCGCCGAGGCCGAGCGTGAGGAAGAGGACCAGACGGTGCCGGTCATGGATGCCCGCACGGTCGAGATCGTATTGAAGGCGAGCGGGGTCGAGGACGTGACGACGGAAAAGGTCGAAGCGGCGTTCCAACAAGTCGTCGATGACCGTCAATACGAGATGAAAGCGAGCAGCGTCATCCCGAAATATACATCGAAATCGATTAAAATCAACACGAAAGTCGCCAATATCGCCATCAGCCCACAAGACTTGAAATACGTGAAGCAAGTGAACTATAAAGGAAGACCGTGCCTGTTGATTGAAGTGGAGGACGACACGGAGATTGAAGGATTCAAGTTGATCTCGGAAGAGTTGCTTGACTGATTTGAGATTCACAGAGAGGCAGAGATTGTTTCTATGAAGCGAGCCCAGGCGATTTCCTCCTGGGCTTTTTTATGACAATCGCGTAAGGGCGGTTGAATTTAGACATCAATATCGGTATGATGCTCTTGAAAGCGTTCTCTTGATCACCCTTATTTTTTTACACCTTATCGAAAGCGCTTTCGGATATGTGGATGACAATAAAAAAGCCTTAGAGGAACACGTCCTCCAAGGCATCGTTTATTTCCGGGCTTTGCTTACTTTCAACTTCTTCCCTTTAATCGGTGTCGTCTCCATCGCTTCTAGAACGAGCGATCCTTTGCCGTTCAAGATGTCGACGTATGTCATCTGATCGGTGATCGTGATGATGCCGATGTCGTCGGCCGTGACGCCTGGGATTTTCGCGATCGTCCCGACGAAGTCGACGGCGCGGAGCTTTTTCTTTTTCCCGCCGCTGAAGTGAAGCTTCATGATGTCTTGGTTTATGCGCGCGGTCTTGTTGTTGCGTACGACGCGGCGCCCGCTCAACTTCTCTTCGAACGCGGCTTGGTTTTTCGCGACTTCACTCTCGGTCGGCGCGTCCATCTCTTCGATCTCGAACTTGATGTACGACTCGATGGCGTGGACGAACTTGCCTTCATACGGTGTGGCGAGCGTGATCGCTTTTCCTTGCTTACCGGCGCGCCCTGTTCGGCCCGTCCGGTGTACGTAGCTCTCTTTTTCCATCGGCACGTCATAGTTGATGACGAGCGCGACGTTGTCGACGTCGATGCCGCGAGCGGCGACATCGGTCGCGACGAGATAGCGGAAGTTGCCCATCTTGAAGCCGTTCATGACGGCGAAGCGGTCTTCTTGCTCGAGCCCGCCGTGAAGTCGCTCACACGAGTAGCCAGCTTGGTCGAGTTCGCTGTACACCGTGTCGACATGTTCTTTCGTCCGACAGAAGATGAGACAGCTGTCCGGGTTCTCGACGACGGTGACGTCTTTTAAGACTGATAGTTTCTCTTCGCGGCGGACTTCGATCAAACGATGCTCAATCGTTGAGGCGGTGACGCCAGCAGATTCGATCGCGACACGGACTGGCTCATTCATATGCTTTTGGCAGAGACGCTCGATATCGTTCGGGAACGTGGCCGAGAAGACCATCGTCACGCGCGCTGTCGGCAACTGTTCGAGAATCGCTTCGACGTCGGCGAGGAAGCCGCGGTTCAACATCTCGTCCGCCTCATCGATAATCAAGTATTCGATTTTGTCTAAAGCGAGCGTCTCACGATCGATGTGGTCCATGACGCGTCCCGGTGTCCCGACGACGATGTGTGTCTTTTGCTTCAATTCTTCACGTTGCTTCGAGAACGGTTCTTTCCCGTAGACCGCTGCCGCTTTGATGCGCTTGAAACGGCCGATGTTCGTCATGTCTTCCCGGACTTGGACGGCGAGTTCGCGCGTCGGCGTGAGAATCAAGACTTGCGGCTTGTTCTCGGCCCAATCGATCAGTTCCGTGACTGGGATCCCGAAGGCGGCTGTCTTCCCGCTCCCGGTCTGCGCTTTGACGACGAGATCTTGACGCTCGAGTGCAAGCGGGATGACTTTTTGTTGGACCTCGGTCGGGGCGACATACTTCATAATACCGAGTGCGCGTTGAATTTCTTCGCTTAAGCGGTAGTCTGCAAATTGTGGTTGATTCATGTGTTTACCTCGTTTTCATGTAAGAAACTTCTGTATTCGAAATTTTCATTAGCGATTTGGATTACGCCTCATTATACACGAAACGATGCAGTTCGTCGTTCATGCCTGAAAACGGGCCAAGCAGAAGCGTGATAAATCGAACGGTGTCTCACCGTCTAACGTGAGTTCACTCAACACTTCACCCATGACGCTACCAAACTTGAACCCATGACCGGAGAAGCCGCATGCGAAGAGAATCGAGTCGTGCTCGGGATGAAAGTCGATGATGAAGTCATGGTCGCTCGACATCGTATAAAGACACGTCTTCCCTTGTTTCAACGGACCGTTCGCCGCCGGCATATAGGCGGATAGGAATCGTCGCAAGTCACCTTCGTCCGCGTCATAGCGGCCAAAGTCTTGCGTGTGAAGCCCCGGGTCAATCGGTTGTCCGCCATCGGTACGGCCGACTTTTAAGCCGGAACCATCTAGGCTCGGGAAGCCGTAAAACATGCGTTCGTCGTCCTCGATAAAGAAAGAAGGGAACGCCATGTCGCTGAACAACGTTTCATCGGCATCGAACCAACCGACGACTTTTCTTGTCGGTTGCAGCGGGAGTGAGAGATCAGGAAGGAGCTGTTTCGCCCAAGCCCCGACCGTCACGATCACTTTCTTCGCGTGGAACGTCTCGTTCCGTGTCGCAATTGTGATGCCGACGGCTGTCGGTGTGATGGAGACGACCGGCGTGTTCATGGCAAGGGTGGCACCGTTTCGAACAGCACGCTCGCGATACGCCCGAATCGCATTCTCGCTATAGAGCAGGCCCGACTCCGTCTCGAAACAGCCGATATAGTCGTCGGGAATCGATAGACCGGGCCACCGGTTCATGACGTCCGTAGACGAAAGACGTTGAAGCGACAAGTTATGTTCATCGGCCGAGGCCATCATCTCGTTCAAGAATACAGAATCGGCTGGACCTAGGCCGAGGACACCTGTCTTTTGGAAAACCGGATAGGCCGCCTCGCGATCGAGTTCTTCCCACAACGTTTGGGCCCGTTCGACGAGCGCGACATATTGCCGTCCTTCTCCGTAAGCGTGGCGAATCATTCGCGTATCACCATGATGACTCCCTTTGTCGTGGGGCGGGTCGAAGGCATCGATGACGAGCGTCTGCGCACCTCGTGCTGTCAAAAACGAGGCAGCCGCCATCCCCATCGTCCCGGCCCCAATCACGGCGACGTCATACTGTATATCAGTCATTCCATCCATCCCTCTCCATTTGGGTATTAGTAGAAATGGTAGGGAAAAGAAACGCAATTGTCAATTTCTTCTTGTGCATGATTGAATCATCGTTTAACTATATTCCTAATTTTGAACTGGAAGGGGCAACTTGATATGTCGAACGATGTTGAAGTGTATGAACGGTTAGTCGAGCGACTCAAAACCGCACGTCCGTCTCAGACGATTGACGGTGTCGAGACGATCACAAAACCGATCCCGGATTCGGACGTCCCGGGTGATCTCGACCCGAGGGTGCTCGCCACGATGCGCGCCTTTGTGCCGTCTGACGGACCCGAGATTTTCGATTTGGCGAGTGCCCGGGCGAACATGGGCTGGCCGAACCGGGACGTCACCAAGACCGTCATCACGACGGAGACAGTCAACATTCCAAGTGGAGACGGGGATATTCCGGCTCGGATGTATCGCCCGGACACGACCGAGACGTTACCGGCGATCCTCTTTTTCCACGGTGGCGGCTTCTTCGGCGGCACGCTCGATACGGTAGAGAACCCGTGTAAACGGCTCGCCGAGAAGGCGAACGCTCTCGTCGTCTCGGTCGATTACCGGCTTGCGCCGGAGCATCCCTTCCCAGCGGGGCTAGACGACTGCTTCGCCGCCGTCGAATGGGTGTATCTGCAGGCAGAAAAGTTAAACGTCAATCGCCATCAAATCGCGGTCGCCGGTGACAGTGCCGGTGGGAACTTGGCGACGGCGTGTTGTCTCATGGACCGGGCGCAAGGGACGAACTGGATCACCTTCCAAGCGCTCGTTTATCCGGTCGTCAATTTAGGGTCGATTCCGACAGAAGATTACGAATGGACGCTCGACCGCTATGAAATCAAGCATCATCACGACTTGATCCGTGGCGTCGTGATGGCACTCGGAGATTCAGAAAATCTGTTGAACCAAATCTATCTACAAGGCAAGGCCGAGCTGACCGACCCGCTCGTCTCCCCGCTCTTCGCAGAAGACGTCACAGGCTTGCCGCCGGCTTTGATCATCACGGCCGAATACGATTACCTTCGGCTCGAAGGTGAGGCGTACGCGCGGAAGTTGGCGCGTGATGGGGTGAAGACGAGGTTGATTCAATACCGGGGGGTGGACCACGCGTTCATGGACAAACTCGGTGACTATCCCCAAGCAGAAGATTGCCTGGCTGAAATCGCAAATGGATTAAAGGAGATGACAAGATGAAGACATATACATTGAACTGGGATACATATAAGCAACTGGCACGGACAGCTGTTTCAGAAGGGGCGGTCCTCTTAAAGAACGAGCAGGCGACGCTTCCACTAAAAGCGGGGACGACCGTTTCCGTCTTTGGCCGCAGTCAATTCAACTACTACAAGAGCGGCACCGGCTCTGGCGGGATGGTCAACGTCTCCCACGTGACGAGCCCGCTCGAGGCGCTTCAAGCGACAGAAGGGATTGACGTCAACGAGTCGCTCCTCGAAACGTACGAGGCGTGGGTCGAGGAGAACCCGTTCGACCAAGGTGTCGGCTGGGCCGACGAACCGTGGTCACAGCCGGAGATGGCGGTGACAGATGAACTCGTTGAGCGAGCGGCTGCCGCATCAGACGTCGCGCTCGTCTTCATCGGGCGCACGGCTGGGGAAGACCGTGACAACACGGCCGACCCGGGCAGTTATTTGTTGACCGACATCGAACTCGAGTTGATCAATACAGTATCGCGGACGTTTTCGAAGACGACTGTCGTCTTGAACGTCGGAAACATCATCGATATGCGTTGGGCGAACGAACCGAGCGCGATCCTCTACGCCTGGCAAGGTGGTCTTGAAGGTGGCACCGGACTTGTCGATGTACTGACGGGAACGGTCAGCCCGTCCGGTAAATTGACCGACACGATTGCGAAATCGATCGACGACTATCCGTCGACGAAAAACTTCGGACATGCCGACAAAGGCATTTATCAAGAAGACATCTACGTCGGCTATCGCTACTTTGAGACGTTCGCGAAAGACGATGTGCTCTATCCGTTCGGATTCGGGTTGTCGTATACGACGTTCGCCACGGACGTCGTGTCTTCAGATGAGACGAACGGGGTCATCACGGTGACGATTGACGTCGTGAACACGGGAGACGTCGCCGGGAAAGAAGTCGTGCAGCTGTACGTCGAGAAGCCGCAAGGCGTGCTCGGCAACCCGGCCCGTGCGCTCGTCGCCTTCGACAAAACAAATCGCTTGGCGCCGGGTGAGCGGGAGACGCTCACGCTGAGCGTTCCCGTCACAGAGTTCGCGAGCTATGACGACAATGGTGCGACCGGTCACGAATCAAGCTTCGTGTTAGAGGCCGGCATGTATCGCCTCTACGCCGGCACCGACGTCCGTTCGGCCGAGGCGTTCTACGACTATGCGGTCGAGGCGCTCGAGGTCGTCGAGACGCTCAGCGAGAATATGGCTCCGGTCACATCGTTCGAGCGCATCAAACCGCGTGCGACGGAAACCGGCTTGACGGTCGGCTACGAGGCGACACCGCTCCGCAGCGTCGACGTCGAGGCACGTTATCTAGCAGAACGTCCGGTCGTGCGTGAAGAGACAGGCGATACAGGCGTGAAGCTCGCAGACGTCTATCACGGGAAAGCAGACCTCGAGACATTCCTCGACCAACTGACGGATGAGGACCTCGCCTGCATCGTCCGCGGTCAAGGCATGAACTCACCACGCGTGACGCCGGGGACGGCCGCCGCGTTCGGCGGGGTGTCGGACCGTCTCGAAACGTTCGGCATCCCGGCCGCCTGTTGTGCGGACGGCCCGTCCGGCATCCGCATGGACATCGGGACGAAAGCGTTCGCGCTTCCGAACGGGACGCTGCTCGCCTCGACGTTCAACACGCGATTAGTGGAAGACTTGTTCGAGATGACAGGACTTGAGATGCGGAAGAACCGGGTCGATACGCTCCTCGGACCAGGGATGAACATTCACCGCAACCCGCTCAACGGACGGAACTTCGAGTACTTCTCGGAAGACCCGCACGTGACGGGCAAGATAGCGATCGCCGAGTTGAACGGGATGCACCGTGTCGGGGTGACCGGGACGCTCAAGCATTTCAGTGCCAACAACCAAGAAGCCCATCGCCACGACATCGACTCGGTCGTCTCCGAGCGGGCGCTTCGTGAGATTTATTTGAAAGCGTTCGAGATGGCGGTGAAGGAAGGCAAGGCGACCTCAATCATGACGACGTATGGCGCCGTCAACGGCATCTGGACGGCCGGTCTGTATGACCAGAACACGCGCGTCCTTCGCGACGAGTGGGGCTTTGACGGCATCGTCATGACCGACTGGTGGGCGAAAGTGAACCATCATGAAGACGAGCCGGCGAACCGCCAGAACACGGCGGCGATGGTGCGCTCACAAAACGACTTGTATATGGTCGTCGACCGTCCGGACACGAACTCGTTCGACGATAACACGGCGGCGGCACTTGCCGACGGCTCGCTCACACGCGGAGAACTGCTCCGGAGCGCGGCGAACATCTGTCGGTTCGTGTTGACGTCGCCGGCGATGGAGCGTGCGCTCGGCATCCACGACGGCTCGGTCGAAGTGATCGGACTCGACGAGGAAGCCGACCAGGCCATCGACTTCGATGTGACGTATCGTCATCTTGAAAGCGGCGAGCCCGTCAGCCTGAGTGATGCCGACACATCGACAGGGAGCATGCACGTCTTCGCCGTCTCGGTCGATGAGACGGGGACGTATGACGTGACGATCACGGCCAAGTCGGACGCGGGCGAACTCGCCCAGATGCCGGTGACGCTGTTCGCGAATAACATCCCAGGACCGACGTTCACGTTCAATGGGACGGACGGGGAATGGGTGACACAGACAAAGCAAGTGTTCTTCTTGAATCAACACAACTACTTGCAGCTCTATTTCGCGCTCGGTGGTCTCGACGTGAAAGACATCACGTTCACGCTCGCCGACTCGTTCAGCATGAAAAACGGATAACGAACGAAGCGCCGTCTCGAAAAGAGGCGGCGCTTTTTTATATGCGTTCAATGGATTTTACGGTGTGACGTAACGTCTCGGCCTCCTCGTTCTCCCAGCCGTTTCGGTCGATTGCGTTGAGAAGCTGGTATGTCGATTTGATGAGGGCCAGTCTTAGCTCTTCAATCGATACCGTCCCCATGAGCGCGTGACGTGCATCGCAATCCACGTAGAAAAGTTCGGCTTCTGTCTCGTTCACTTTCCTCGCAACCACTTTGACTGATCCGTCCATAAAGGAGAATGAATACGATTCATGTAACGGCGCAAATACAAGGGCACGACAACTATCAATCCACCAGTTCAAGACGATGGCGACAAAATCGGACCAGCTTTGTCCCGGGAAATAATCATAAGAATTGATGACGAAGGCGATGTTGCCAACGATTTGGGTGTCATAAGTTAATGAATCAATCGTTAGTTCAATTGAAATTTGCTCCCCCATGATTGTCACACATCCAACTGGAGAATAACTTTTGTGAACGCTTTGAAATCATCAATGTGTTTCTCAAGAATCGCCTCTAAAATATTTAGTTGGAGCGCTTGATAGTCATGGACCGCGACATTGCGGAAGCCGACCATGTTGATGAGCGTCTTGGCTAGGTCGTGATCAATGATTCCTGCGTCCGCGAGCATGATGAATCCGTCTCGGTTCGCTTTCGGCACCCCTAGCTTCTTTTGGCTGACGAGGTACATCGCGATGTCGATACTCGCTTCGCACGCGCGTTGAATGTTGAGGATGATGCTATCTTGTTTTGTGAAATCGTGAAGGTGCTCTGGATTTCCCTCATAGACCTCATGAACCCGTTTGATACAACGCTCAATTGTCGTCACTTTGTTTAGAATCACATCATTCATCAAACACACTTCCCCTAGATTGAATATTGTTTACTATCATTTGGCGCTGTTCGTTCAACTCCGCATACATTCGATATGCTTTGATCCGTTGCCGGACCCATTCATTTTCGTCCTGCACGAGCAGAGGGATACCTTCTGAGAAAATCTGCATGGCGAAGATGGTGTCCACTTCACGGATGTCGACCAGATCGACGTCTCGACCGCATAAGAGGGCCACTTCGTTCCCCAACGTGAATCGTTCATAAGGTGAGAGGCGTTTCTGACTGAAATATGCGAGGTCTACGTCACTGTCATCTCGAGCTGTTCCTTTTGCGAATGAACCGAACAACAAAATGAATTCCGCGTCTGTCTTCTGTCGAATCGTTTCGATGACTGCTTGGTTAATCACGTCAGAAACCATGTTCCCACCCCCTTCTCTCATTATACGCTCTTCACGTTTCGTATAAACAGTTGTTTTGCAGCATGAAAGGTTGAACCATATTCGGGTAAACAGTCGTATAGAGAAAAGAATAATCAACGAACCGGAGGGATGAACATGAACACGCTCTACATGAAACAGAAAGTGTTTAGTCTGCGCGGACGTTTTACGATTAAGGATGCCGACGAGCACGACATGTATGTTGTCGAAGGGAGCTTCATGAAGCTACCGAAATCGTTCACCATCTCGGATACGAGCGGACGCGAAATCACGACGATTACGAAGAAGACGTTCAGTTTCTTGCCGACGTTTTACGTCGACGTCGAGGGAGAAGAGACGTTGACGATTTCAAAAGAGTTCACGTTCTTCAAACCGCGCTATACGATTGACGCGGCCGGGATTGAAGTCGACGGCAACTGGTGGGACATGGACTTCGAAGTGAAGCAGGACGGGCATGTCATCGGCAGCGTCCAAAAGAAATGGCTGACGTGGGGCGATACGTACGAGATTCGAGTGATGGATGACGCGATGGAACATTTGCTCATCTCGATCGTCGTCGCCATCGACTGCGTCAAAGCCGACCAAGCGGCATCTTCGAGCGCTGCGACGTAAAGGAGGACGCAAGATGGAATTATGGGACGTGTACACGGTCGATCGCGAGAAAACAGGGCGGACATGGCAACGGGGCAACCGTCTCGTGAACGGTGACTATCACCTCGTCATCCACGTCTGTATCTTCAACAAAGACGGACAGATGTTGATTCAGCAACGCCAACCGTTGAAGGACGGGTGGGCGAACATGTGGGACATCACGGTCGGCGGTAGCGCGACAGTCGGCGATACGAGCCAACAGGCGGCGATGCGCGAGCTCGAAGAAGAAATCGGGCTGATACTCGACTTATCGCACACACGACCGCATTTGACGGTCAACTTTGACGAGGGGTTCGACGACATCTACCTCGTCGAGACAGAAGTCGATCTCGATGAGTTGACGTTACAGGAATCAGAAGTACAGGCCGTGCAGTGGGCGGATGAGGCGACGATTCTCGACATGATCCGTTCAGGCGAATTCATTCCGTATCACGAGGGGATGATTCCATTATTGTTCGCGATGCGAGGACAATGGGGAGGAATCAATCATGTGGCAGCCATACACATGGATCAATGAACCGAATGAAGTGAACGCAGGTAAGCACCTGACGTTCCGGACGGCACCAGACACCGACTTCTGGCGGAACACCCATTACGGCTTCAACCGGATGACCGCACACGCTTTCGTGACGGACGTGTCGGCCGAGCGCTTCACGTGCCGGGCGACGATTCAGATAGAGCCGAGTCATACATACGATCAGGCCGGCATCCTGTTGTACGTCAACGACGACCATTGGCTCAAGACGTCCGTCGAGTATATCCCGGACGGACCGTCACATCTCGGGGCCGTCGTCACGTCCTTTGGCTACTCGGATTGGTCGACGCGCGATTTCCCGAACAAGGACATTCACGGGCGGTTGACGTTCGAACTCGTCTATACAGATGGCGATGTCGAGGTGTTCTTCGAATACGAGGATGGTACGCGTGAACAGTTGCGGATTGCCCATCTCCATGACGTGTCGACGTTACGCGTCGGACCGTACGCCTGTAGTCCGGATGAGGAGGCGCCTGGATTCAACGTCACGATTTCAAATTGGACCGTTACGGAAGCATCGACTTGATTCATTGTCGATGCTTTTTTATGTCATTTTCATTTCACTTCAAGAAAATGGTTAAATCGAGGCATGGGAAAAATTTATAATGGACTTAACGAAAGTGCTTTCGGAAAGCGGTTTCAAACTGTACGTCACTAGAAGAGGCAAGGGAGGAAATGTAATGAAGAAATGGGTCGCACTTGCACTCGGGACTGGTCTTGTCCTATCTGCCGCACAAGGCGCATCTGCCGAAAAACCGGAGAAAAAAGACAACACGAAATGGAAGCTCGTCTGGTCGGATGAGTTCAACAAATCAGAAATCGATCAGACCAAATGGAACTTTGACACGGGGAACTGGTTGAAAGACGCCGAAGGCACGCCGGTCACACCAGGTTGGGGAAACAATGAGAAGCAATTTTACACGGACAAAAACGAAAACGCTTTCGTAGAAGACGGGAACCTCGTCATCCGTGCCAAAAAAGAACCAGTGACAGACGAACTCGGGTCATACGATTTCACGTCAGCGAAGTTGACGACCAAAGGCAAGTTCAGTCAAACGTACGGCCGTTATGAGATGCGGGCGAAGCTCCCGACCGGCAAAGGGCTATGGCCGGCATTCTGGATGTTGCCGGAACAGGACCGCTACGGCGCCTGGGCCGCGTCTGGTGAAATCGACATCATGGAAGCATGGGGCAGCCAGCCTGACAAGGTCGCCGGGACAATCCATTACGGCGAGAACTGGCCGAACAATAAATATACAGGCAAAGACTACCACTTCGAAGAAGGCGACGGCATCGACAAATGGCATACATATGCGGTCGAGTGGGAGCCAGGCGAGTTGCGCTGGTACGTCGACGGAAAATTGTATCAGACTCAAAACGATTGGTACTCGAAAGGGTTGAACCAAGCGACGAAATACAGCTATCCGGCACCGTTCGACCAAAACTTCTATTTGATTATGAACTTGGCCGTCGGCGGCTGGTTTGACGGGGACGTCGATGCGACGACACCATTCCCGGCTGATATGAAAGTCGATTACGTTCGCGTCTTCGATTTGAAGAACCGCGACTATCGCGAAGCGGTCGAACCGGTGTATACGGATGAAACGATCGTGCTTCCGGACGGAGCGAAACAACCGTCTGAAGACGGCAACCTCGTCTACGACCAAGACTACACGGAGCCGATCACGACCGTGACGAACGGTTCGCAGGCGCTCGACCCGGTGAATTGGAACTATGTGGCGCTCCCGGACTTCGGTGGAGTTGGAACTATTGACGTGATTGAGCAGGCAGGTTCGCGCTTCGCGGATATCTCAATCACACAAGCGGGCAGTCAGCCGTACTCGCACCAATTGATTCAAAACGTGTCACTCGGCAAAGGCGGTCACTACAAAGTGACGTTCGACGCGAGTGCCGACTCGGCTCGCTCAATCGCTGTCAAAGTCGGCGGCGGACCGGACCGTGGTTACGCCAAATATTCGGATGAAGGCTCGTTCGATTTGACGACCGACGTCCAGACATATTCGATGACGTTCGACATGGCAGAAGACACGGATCTCGCGGCACGCCTCGAGTTCAACGTCGGTCTCAGCACGGCAGGCGTCCAAATCGGGAACGTCCGCGTCGAACAGACGCCACGTGAAGCGCTCGACCCGAACGCGACGAAACCGGCGCTCGGAGACGGCAACCACGTCTATAACGGCACGTTCGATCAAGGGGCGATGGACCGCTTGACGTACTGGCAGTTCGACCCAGGTGCGACGAAAGGCACCGGCACTGTCGATGAGGAAGCGCGTCATTTCGAGTTCGTGACGAACGCGAAGAAAGGGCAACCGGCAACACTCGTCCAAAACGGCATTCAATTGACGGAAGGCCATGAGTACGTGCTTCGCTTCAACGCCAAGTCAGAACGCATCAAATCGCTTCAAGTCGGCTTGAACGGATTGGACGGAGACGCGTATCTTCCACTCCAAGACGTGGCGTTGACGCGCGACTTCCAGTCAATCGAAATCCCGTTCACGATGGGACAAGAGACGGACTTGTTGAGCCAACTCCAATTCGTCCTCGGGTCAGCGAAAGGTGAAATCACGCTCGACGATGTACAATTACTGGATGTGACACCGGTCGAGGTTGACCCGTCACCGCTCAAGAACGGTTCATTCACAGATGGATTGACGCACTGGGGCTCATACGTCCACTTTGACGCCCAAGCGGCAGTCGAAGCGGTGAACGAGGCGGCTCGCTTGTCCATCACACAAGAAGGACAAGAGCCGTGGAGCGTGCTCATGGAGCAAGGCGGCCTCGAGTTGCATGCAGGCCAAACGTACGTCGTGCGCTTTGACGCTTCATCCACTGTGGCCCGCAACATGGAAGTGACGATCGAGAACGCGGCCTACACGCGTTACTTGAGCGAGATCGTCCAAGTCACTCCGGAGACGAAGTCGTACGAGTTCGAGCTCACGATGGGCCAGACGGACATGACAGCGATGAAATTCTTGCTCGGCCGCACGGAAGGCTCGCCGCTCGGCGCGCACGATGTGACGATCGATAACGTTGAAGTATCCGTAAAATAATGCAAACGCCTCGACATGATGTCGAGGCGTTTTTCAGTGTGCCCGGCATGGGCGTAATCTATAGGGTGCAAGTCCCGAACTGTGAAGGCAGAAGTAACAGTTAGCCAAGCGCAAGGGTGTCCACGGCGACGTGGAATCTGAAGGAAGCGGGCGGCAAACCTCCGGTCTGAGGTACACGAACTTCATACGAGGCTATGTGCGACTGGGTGAGCCTGCTGAACAAGGTAAAGCCCTTTCTGCCGAAGGTCGCATGCAGTAAATGGAGCAGATAGATGGAGGGAAAGATTGCGTCCTTACCCGGGGAGCTCTGATTGGAACGCCAAGTACACTTGGTAACCCGCCCAGTGATGGGCGGCTGAACAATCAGAAGTCAGCAGAGGCCATAGTACCACCTTGTCTCGAGACGAGTGGGAAGGGCCGAACAATTAAGAGAGAACAACATCTTGGCAGGCAGTCGCTGTGACGAACACAGACAACCCGTTAGGGCTTGCTTGAATGGAGGACGTGGTGAATTCCACTGGGGACGTCAAGAGGGTGGAGCAGGGACTGGATAAAGAAGAAGCGTTGTTCACGGAGAGAGGCATAACGAATGTTAATGGAACAGATTCTGTCACGGGAAAATTTAATACGTGCCCTGAACCGAGTGGTTCGGAACAAAGGAAGCCACGGTGTCGACGGAATGCCCGTACAAAACCTGCGAGCGCATGTCATCGAACACTGGGACACCATGAAGGTGGAGCTTCTGTCGGGGACCTACCAGCCGCAACCGGTCCGCAGGGTCGAAATCCCGAAACCTGACGGCGGTGTGCGACTGCTCGGCATCCCTACCGTGATGGATCGCTTCATTCAACAGGCGATCGCCCAGGTGTTGTCGTCTATCTACGACCCCACGTTCTCTGACCACAGCTATGGATTCCGACCGAATCGGAGTGCCCACGGGGCGGTCAAGAAAGCAAAAGGGTACATCGCAGAGGGAAATCGCTGGGTGGTCGATATCGACCTGGAGAAATTCTTCGACCGGGTGAACCATGACAAGCTCATGGGGCTTCTGGCGAAGCGAATCGAGGACAAGTGTCTGCTCAAGCTCATCCACAAGTATCTGAAAACCGGAATCATGATAAACGGAGTCGTGACGGACAACGAGGAAGGCACTCCGCAAGGAGGCCCACTCAGCCCGCTGCTCTCGAACATCGTCCTAGACGAACTGGACAAGGAACTCGAGAAGCGTGGACATCAGTTCGTCCGCTACGCCGATGACTGCAACATCTATGTGAAAACACCAAAAGCGGGAAATCGGGTCATGAGGTCGGTGACCTCCTATATCGAAGGGAAGCTGAAGCTGAAAGTGAACGGCAACAAGTCCGCCGTGGACCGCCCATGGAGACGAAAGTTCCTTGGGTTCAGCTTCACGAAGCACAGAGAACCGAAAATACGGATTGCCAAAGCCAGTGTGAACCGGATGAAAGATAAAATCCGCGACATCACATCGCGAAAGAGACCGTACTCGATGGAGGTCCGTATCCAAAAGCTGAACCAATACCTGATGGGATGGTGCGGATACTTTGCGTTGGCAGACACACCGAGTGTGTTCAAGACCCTCGAGTCGTGGATTCGAAGAAGGCTACGCATGTGCGTGTGGAAGAGTTGGAAGAAGCCGAGCACAAAAGTGAGAAAGCTCACCGGACTGGGCATCCCGAAAGGGAAGGCCCATGAATGGGGCAACTCACGGAAGGGTTACTGGCGGATTTCAAAAAGTCCGATACTGCACAGAGCCCTCGGGAACTCCTACTGGAGTTCCCAAGGGCTCAAAAGTCTGGTATCACGTTATGAAACTTTGCGTCATACATCTTAATTGAACCGCCGTATACCGAACGGTACGTACGGTGGTGTGAGAGGTCGGGAGTTAATCACTCCCTCCTACTCGATTGCATTAAACAATGTTCAAGTATTTCGATAGTGATCAATTTTTTCTTTTAGTTCCTGAAAGAATGAAGGACTGTGACTGTTTTTGAACTCTTCCAATACGAGTGACCAGTCCATATGCTTCTCGAACCAAGGGATGGCTTGATTGAGAGTAACATCACGTATATTCATGACTACATCGTCAATATTTGAACCATCGGGCTCAATCCACCAAAGGTCTTTTCGATTTCGTTCAGCTGGATTCTTTAACGTCTTTGTGTAAGGCGATTGGTCGAGTGTACTGTCGAGGGATAGGCGCAAGTGACAATGATGGGCTCTCGGTAGTAATTCTCCTTTCTTTCCGATTTTCACGTCAAAATCGTCGGTATTTAAAAATGGGTAGTAAATTCCGCATTCAACAAAGAGAGACATTGATGGCCAGCCGGTGACATCGGAGAAATATGCCCCGACAGCTGTTACATCAATCACCCAAACGTTGTGCTGATTAAATTTCCAATTGTGCCGTGTATTCACCTTTTGAAAACCTTGTTCTCGCAAAGTTAGCGACAAGTGTTCACGAATCACTTTATTGATTTCTGGTGAACCGATACGCGGTGTTTCCTGGGACATAAACAGGGCTCCTTTCTTATATCATTGTCCTTTTTTCCGGCTGATCAACCGTGCCGTCCGCAGCAAGGGCGGGAGTAGTTTTCGACGCTTGCGGATGGCCAAATATCTGGCTTCCCATGTTGATGTGAACTTGCGTTTGAATTGACGGAGCCCACTGAACGGATAGATGTAACTGATGTTCTCGAAGATGTCGGCCGCAATCCGCTCCGGCCAGTACGCGAACGGTTGCTCACCGACCGAGGCGAGCGGTGCCATGCCGAGGCCGACATGGGCATAGTCATTTGATCGTGCCCACTCAATCACGTACAGAATCAGCACCTCGATCGATCCGGGCGGAGCCTCACCATGGGAACGCATCAAATCGATGGAGACGGTATCATTGCCGCGGAGCAACGTGATGAAGGCGACGACTTGTCCGGTCTCGTCACGAAGGAGGGCAACCGGATAGTGAGCCAAAGCCTGCTCATTGAAAAAGCCGAGCGAGAAGCCTTTCTCACTTCGATTGCCGAGCCAATCGTCCGAGATGCCGCGCAGTGACGCGATTAGCTCGGACGACGGAGCCGTGACGATGTCGGCCGTGTAACCCCGCTTCATGAATTGATTATGGAGCGAGCGCATGTTGGCGCGCTTTTTACCGGTGAGCGAGAACGTGGCGACGTCGACCGTCGCTTCTTCACCGAGCTTGAAGAACGTGAACCCGGCATCGTGCAGGCGCGGCATCCAGTCCCGGGTGACTTGATAAAAGAGCGGAATATAGCCGAGTCGGTCCGTCTCTTCGATAAAGGCGAGCAACAGGTGGGATGCGGCGTCTCGAGCTCCTTGCACATCCCCGAGGACGATGGCGTGATTGCCGGATACGGCGAACAAGAGACATGCCTCGTCGTCCGGCCCATAATAGACGAGCTTGTCGTTCATATAGGCCAAATCGAACGCGCTCGTGGTCGTGTGCGTGGTTTGAAACGTCGCAAAACGAGCCGGGTCGAACGACGAGCCGAGCTTTGGACGTTTCAATCGGTTGAACAGCGTGAAAATGCCAATCAACAGCAGTCCGGACAAAACGACGGCAGCGATGCTCAACCCGGCGGCAGCTTCCGGATCGAAGAAAATCGAGTCGGTCTGACTGAACGATTGCAGCAGGAACGCATGCGTACCGACATAGAGGCCGACATAGGCGACGTTGCGGATGAAACGGCTGACGGTCACGATGGAGCGATAGCGTTTGTGCTGGGTCCGTGTCAACCAGACGAACAGGGCGAACCCACCGACGACGAACGCTTCGAACAGATTGAAGCCTCGTGTGATGACACCGATACTGGCAATGAAAACTGCTACCCCGACGAGCCAGAGCACACGCTTCGTCTGGATGTACATCTCGAACGTGGTCAGTAGCGTTAACAGACCGGCCGTGAACAGCGCGAGCGTACCGACCCACTGTAACCAAAGGTCGGTCGAATAGAGCGGTGACACGCTCGGTAACAGCGTCTGGAACCACAAGACGAGACTCGTCATCAATGCGATGAGGCTTCCGGCGAGCCGTCCCGTCTTGGCGAGTGTACGCGACACGATGCGCCAGACGACGGTCCCAATCTCATAAGACGACCCGATGATCGGTTTATACTCAATCTGTTTGACGACCTGGTCTCCGAAGACGAGTGCCGCCAAAAACAGCCCGATCATGAACGGGACGATGAAGTAGACGAAGCGATAGACGATCAAGGAAGACAAGACAATCTCTTGGTCGATGCCGAGCTGGGTCATCCCGACGAGGTATAATAGATCAAACGAACCGACACCACCTGGGACGAGCGAGACGACCCCGACGATGGTCGCGACGATGAAGACGCCCATCATGGCGACGAGCGGCGCCTCGCCTCCGAGTAAATGCAGGGCATACAAGGCGACGAGTCCAGCCGTCACCCATTCGGCGAGCGACGTCGCAATATAGCCGAGCAATGTCGGCCAATCCAAGTTCGACCGCTTCCGCGTTACATAGATGTAGAGCGGCAGGACGGCGAGTGTCGCGAGGAGCACGGGCCAAATCCACTGTTTTGTTTCGGTGAGCACACCGGCCGGGAAGAGCCCGAATAGCACCCCTGCGGCAAGCAGCGACAAGCCGCTGATGAGCGTCGGGGTCATCCAACCGATGGCCCGAAGCAAACGCAACGTGTCCGTATACGGTCGATACAGCGACGTCCGAAGTGCGATGCCGATGACGCCGCCGAACCCGATCATGCCGTTCATCGCGTTAGTGATCCATGCCG
The DNA here is from genome assembly GCF_018138125.1 of Exiguobacterium alkaliphilum. Taxonomy (NCBI): domain Bacteria; kingdom Bacillati; phylum Bacillota; class Bacilli; order Caryophanales; genus Exiguobacterium; species Exiguobacterium alkaliphilum. Next base: position 271,462 of record NZ_CP073101.1, on the reverse strand, counting down.
CGCGTAGCACCTTCGAGAGCGGGAGATGGACGTCGAGCGAACGCAGTAAAAAATAGTCGTAGCCGGTCATCGTCAAAACAGCGACGAGTCCGAGTCCGATCAAGGCGATTTGTTCGAAGCCCGTCAACGCCTCTAATGTTTGAAACGCCGCAGCGAGCGACAGGTTTTGGAGTTCCTGGCCGCTCTGGTAAAGAATTAATCCAATCAATAGGAATGGAAGCAACCATTTCAGTTGTTTCCAGGAAAATCGCTTATGCATCGTATGTACTCCTTCTGACTTGATTAGCTAAAGTGTACTCAATCGAGTCGCGTAATCATAGTACGAGTCAGAGGGAGAGACGGATTCAAAATAAATGAGATTCGTGAACCGGGGGAATATAGACTGTAAGTGCAAGAAACAGGACGAGTGAACGAAAATCAATCTGATACAGTAAAAACAAAAGGGGGGACTGAGATGCTGACGTTTGAAGAGAAGTGGGAGAAAGTGCTCGCCTGTGACGCGGCGTATGACGGACAGTTCTATACCGCGGTCAAGACAACCGGGATTTACTGTCGGCCCTCGTGCCGCTCGCGGAAACCGAAGCGGGAGAATATCGATTTCTATGAGACGAAAGCGGAAGCGGAGTCGTCCGGCTTTCGGCCGTGCAAACGATGTCAACCCGAGGTCGACCGCAGTCCGGCGAGCGCGCTCGTCCATGACGTGACGGCGTTCGTGCTCACGCATTACAGACGGCCGCTCAAACTTGAGGAGATTGCCGAGCACGTCAACTTGAGCCCGTTCTACGTCGAGCGGACGTTCACTCAAGCGACGGGCGAGACGCCGCGCCGTCTGCTCGAAAAAATTCGCATCGACAAGGCGGCCCACCTGTTGCGGACGACGGACATGAGCAATCTCGCCATCTGTTATGAGGTCGGCTTTCAAACCCCATCCAACTTTTATCGCGTTTTCCGACGGCTAAAGGGCTGTTCACCGAGCATGTATCGAAAGGGGGGAGCCGATGAGTCGCTCGTCGTTCGAGATTCACGTCACCGCTCCGTTTGACTTTCAACAATGTCTGCAGTTTTTACGACGCTCAAACGATGAAGTGATGCATGTCGCCCGCGAAACGTCCGTCTCCAAACTGTTCGATGTGGACGGACGATTGTTGCTAGGGAATATCATGGAGACGGCTCACGGCCTCGTCATCGCGTTCCCAGAAGACGACATCACGAGCTCGGAACAGAAACACGTGGAGCGCTACGTCCACGACTGGTTCGATCTCGACCAAGACGTCGCGGCGTTCGTGCAGATGGCCGAGACGGATGAACTGTTGCGTCCGCTCGTCCGAGAGTACGCGGGGCTACGTCTAATCGGGTTCCCTGACTTGTTCGAGGCGCTCACGTGGGCCGTCATCGGCCAACAGATCACGCTGTCGTTCGCCTATACGCTGAAACGACGGTTCGTCGAGCAGTACGGACCATCCCGGGAAGTGGACGGCGTGACGTACTGGGCGTTCCCGAGCCCAGAGACGATCGCGCTGCTCGACCCGAGTGAACTGAGACAGCTTCAATTCAGCACCCGAAAAGCAGAATACATCATCGGCATCGCCCAGGAAATGACGGACGGACGATTGTCGAAACAGCAGTTACGCAGCGAATCATCCGACGTTATGCATGAACGTTTGCTGAGCTTACGCGGTGTCGGGGAGTGGACGGCCGCATATGTTCGAATGAAGTGTTTCCAAGATCCGACGGCGTTCCCGGCCGCGGACGCCGGTCTGCATCAAGCGTTGAAGTATCACCTCGGGCGAAGCGACAAGTTGACGGCAGACGAAGTGAGACAGTACGGGGAACGGTTTGCCGGGTGGGAGGCATACGCCACATTCTATTTATGGAGGTCATTGTATGGAGACGTATAGACTGGACTATGTGAGTCCGATTGGGATTCTGGAGATTGTCGGGACAGAGACGGCCATCCGTTCCATCTTGTTCGTCGAACGTGATGACGTCTGCTTTGAAGCGGATGAGACGACACCGGACGTGTTGAAAACGTGTTACCGAGAAATCGAAGAGTATTTCAACGGACGTCGCCAATCGTTCACGTTCTCGTTTGAAGTCGAGGGGACGGTGTTTCAACAGGACGTGTGGCAGGCGCTGGTCATGATTCCATATGGCGAGACGACCTCGTATCGCGAATTGGCCATGACACTCGGCCGGGACCGCGCTGTGCGTGCCGTCGGTAGCGCCAACGGGCGCAATCGATTGAGCATCGTCCTCCCGTGCCATCGCGTCATCGGATCGAACGGGACGTTGACGGGCTATGCGGGCGGACTCTGGCGGAAGGAATGGCTGCTCCGACACGAGCAAACAAACGCATATTCGAGCCTGGCAAAAAAACATCTACCCCTCCATATCTGATACAATGGAGAAGTCCTATCGTGACGTCTGAATCGACGTAGTGGTCTAGGACGATTCTCGTCACTCAGGAGCGATTTTTGGAGGGTACTATGATTAAATTACTAGCAGATTCAACTTGCGATTTATCCGATGAGATTTTAACAAAATATGAGATTGGCGTCGCGCCGCTCATCATCACGATTGACAATAAATCGTATGAGGACCGTGTCGACATCCAGCCCGATGAGTTTTACGGAATGTTGGAAGCGCTACCGGAATTCCCGACGACGGGGATGCCGAGCCCGGCGACATTTATGAAGCTGATGGAAGAGGTCGTCGAGAGCGGACATGACGAGATTCTTTGCATCTGTATGTCGAGCGGGACGAGCGGGTCGTATCAATCGGCCGTGCTCGGAAAAGAATACTTCGAAGAGGCGCATCCCGATTCGACGGTGAAGATTCATATCGTCGATTCACGTTCGATGAGCCACGGGAGCGGCTGGTTGTTAATGAAGAGCGCCCAGATGCGTGAAGCCGGGGCGACGTTCGAGGAGCTCGTTGACTTCAACGAGAAGTATAAGCTGAAAGTGAAGCACTTCTTGTCGGTCGACGACTTGGACCACTTGATTAAAAGCGGTCGTATCTCGAATGCGAGCGCCATCATCGGCAAGCTGTTGATGGTCAAACCGATCATGAGCATGAAGAACGGGAAAGGCGCCATCGTCGCCAAAGAGCGCGGAACGCGTAAAGTGCTCAACCACTATACGGACGAGTTCATCAAACGTTGCGACAAGGACATCACCAACTTTGTCATCATCGGCTATACGTCGGATCAAAAGATTGCCGAGAACTTGAAGGCGAAGATTCAAGCCGAATCCGACTTTGACGGCGAGATTTACCTCATGCAGATGGGCGTCTCGGTCGGGACGCACGTCGGCCTCGGAGCCATCTCAATGTTCTTCGTAGAGAAATAAAACGAAAGCCGTCTCATTCAAGAGGCGGCTTTTTCTGTGGATAACGTTATCCACAGGCAGGGACGGACCAGACGCGATTCACGGACCAAGAGTTATCCACAATTTCGAGACGATAGACGTCGGGATTGCTGAGCGTGCGCCACGTGTCGAAGTCATAGCGGTTATCCACATGTTGAAGGAGTAGCGCAAGCAGGTTGCCGTGCGTCACGAGGACGGTCGTGCCGTTTACGTCGTCGAGTGGGTCGATGACGCTCAAGATCCGGTCCGTCGCATCTTGACCTGACTCGGCACCTGGCACACGGAACGAGGCATCGGTGAACGAATGACGGAGCAACTCGAACCAATCGTCGCGCGGTTCGAGCGAGAGGATGCGTTCGCGCAACTTCGGCTCCGTCTCGATGGTCAGCTGTTTGGATGTGGCGAGTGGTGCAATCGAGGCGATGGCTCGCGTATAGTCGCTCGAGATGATGCGGTCGACGGGAATGTCTCGAAAGAAGTCAGCGAGGGCGAGTGCTTGTTGTTCGCCGGCTTCAGTGAGTGGGGCGTCCGGTTCTTGACCGGTGGCCGAGCAATGGCGGATGAGATAGAACGTAGACATAAAGTTCCTCCTTGATCATTTTTATGCAGAAGATAATAATGAAATATATGTAAAATAAAATACTGGTATTGAAATTATTTGAATTTAGTATAAATTATGTTGGAGGTACATATGACTCATTTTACAGAACAACTCAAAAATTCGTTAGAAAAGGGGTTCATTGATAAGCATCATCATCACGTGAGTCCATTTAAACCTGAGTTATTAATGAATGAAAAACATAAACGACAAGATGTACTCACTTCGCTTCTAGACGAACTAAAGGGATGCCAATCTTTCTTATTCTCTGTTGCGTTTATTACGGAAGCTGGCTTAGCTACGTTAAAATCTACGCTTTCCGACTTACATGACAAAGGTATCCGTGGAAAAATCATGACCTCAACATACCAATACTTTAATCAACCTAAAGTCTTTAAAGAACTATTAAAACTGAAGAATGTAGATATTCGCATTTCAGAAGTTGAGGCATTCCACTCTAAGGGATACATTTTTCAACACGAAGAGTACTACTCATTAATTGTTGGAAGCTCTAATTTGACGTCTGGAGCGTTAAAGACAAATTACGAGTGGAATCTGAAGTTGACCTCTCACGAGAATGGAGAAATTGTCGGACACTTCCTCGATCAGTTTGAAGAAATGTGGAGTGTTTCAATTCCATTGACACTTGAATGGATTTCAGCTTACGAACGTTCGTATCGTCCAGTCTTTGGAGAACGTGTAGCTGAGTTTCCAGACTCGTATGGAGTAAATCGATTAAAAGAAGCGTTACAAGTAGAACCTAATTCGATGCAACTAGCAGCTTTAAGTGGGATTGAGGCCGTTCGTGCGCATGGAAATACAAGAGCGCTCGTCGTATCAGCGACGGGCACGGGAAAAACATATTTAGCAGCTTTTGATGTTCGTCGCTATCGACCGAAGCGAATGCTATTCGTAGTGCATCGCGAACAGATTTTGCAAAAAGCAAAGAATGATTTTCATCGAGTCATTGGTGGTGATGAAAGTGATTTTGGTATCCTGTCAGGTTCGAGCCGAGCAATGGGGGCCAGGTATGTCTTTGCAACGATCCAAACAATTTCTAAACAAGAAACATTAGATCAGTTTGACCGAGACGCATTTGACTACGTATTGATTGATGAGAGTCACCGAGCAGGAGCGGTTACATATCAACGAATTATAGAACATTTCACACCACAATTTTTATTAGGAATGACAGCAACTCCTGAACGTTCAGATGGATATGATTTATTTAAGTTGTTTGATTACAACATTGCATATGAGATTCGGTTACAAGAAGCGCTTGAAGAGGACATGTTGTGTCCTTTCCACTATTTTGGAGTGACAGATCTTGAAGTGAGTGGAAATCAAGTTGAGTTTGATGTATTCACTCAGCTCGTGTCAGAGGAACGTGTAGAACGGATTATCGAGAAGATTGATTACTATGGTTTTTCTGGAGAGCGTTTATGTGGTTTGATGTTCTGTAGTTCAAAACGAGAAGCGAAACGACTTTCTGAGGAATTGAATCATCGAGGTTTTAGAACATGTGCTTTAACGGGAGATGATTCTCAAGAAAAAAGACGAGTTGAAGTAACTAACTTGGAAGAAGGTCGTTTAGATTATATTTTAACGGTTGATATATTCAATGAAGGGATTGATATTCCTAGCATTAATCAAGTCGTCATGTTAAGACAGACAGAATCAAGTATCATTTTTATTCAGCAATTAGGACGTGGACTACGAAAACATCATTCGAAACAGTATGTGACAGTCATTGATTTCATTGCTAACTACAAAAATAACTATTTGATTCCAATCGCTTTATCCGGAGACCGCTCTCAAAACAAAGATTCGATTCGGAGAAAAGTAATCGATCGTAGCTATATTTCTGGCACGTCGACCATTAACTTTGAAGCCATCGCAAAAGAACGAATTTACGAATCGATTAATCAAGCAAAACTAACTGACTTAAAGGTTTTAAAAGAAGCCTATCACAATTTAAAAAACCGTTTAGGACGACCTCCGATGTTAAGCGATTTTGTGGCACATTATTCAATGGATCCCATTGTTATTGGAACAAAGAAGGGTCATTACGGTGCCTTTTTAAATATAGTGGAGCACGATCTTCCTGACCTTTCTTCCGCGCACTCAAAAGTTCTGTTGATGGTGACTCAAGAGTTATTGTCAGGAAAACGAGTACATGAAGTGTTGTTAATGGAACTTCTGTTGGAGCAAGAAAGTTTAAGCAAAGAGGACTTTATTTATCGCTTGCGTGAGCAGGGAATAAGAAGTGATAAAGCTACCATTCAATCTTTAGAAAACGTACTATCACTAAACTTTTTTAAAGACGCGGATCAATTAAAATATGGAGGGCATTCCCTAATTTCTTGGGAAAATGAAGAGTATAGATTTTCATCTCATATGCAGTTTTTATTAAAAGATGAATGGTTCACTCAACTGTTTAATGATGTGTTAACAGCTTCCTTAGCTAGAGGTCAACGATATGATCAGACAAAACCATTAACGAGACTTGAAAAATATACGAGGAAAGACGCTTGTCGCTTACTAAATTGGGACAAAGAAGAACAGTCAACGATGTATGGCTATAAGATTAAGCATCAAACATGTCCAATCTTTGTAACTTACCATAAAGGCAAAGATGTGGAGGCCAGTGTGAATTATGGCGATGCGTTTATTAATCCTGAAGTATTTCATTGGTACACACGAAGCAGAAGAACAACTAAATCGGAGGAAGTACAAAAGATTATAAAATCGAAGGAAAGAAACATCGATATTCATCTTTTTGTGAAAAAAGATGACGATGAAGGTGGAGACTTCTACTATTTAGGAGAAGTTACACCGGATCTTGAATCCGTACGAGATACGACTATGATGAGTCAAGACAGACAAGAATTGTCTGTTGTTACGATGAATCTACTTCTCCAAGAACGTGTTGATCAACAAATCTACGACTACTTACACGAACAGACACATTAATGAAAGCCGAGTACGTGTAAACTCACGTCTCGGCTTTCGTTTTTTGGTTGATGACATCATTGACCGCTGGGATGTCTGCAGGAGCCCAAACAAGTGAATGCAAGTTTTCACGTTTCAGCCAAATTAACGCATCGTGTTCTGTCGCAACAGGCGTTCCTGATTGCAACTCGGCACGCAATGAAATCAATTGAATGATGAACGTGTCATATTCATGTACATGTTCATTAATCACTTCGTGCGCCTTGATTTCACATGCTAATTCTTCGAAAATCTCGCGTTCAAGTGCTTCTTGCAAATTTTCGCCGTCTTCAACTTTTCCACCAGGAAACTCCCACATGTTCGGGATCAACATATTTGTTGAGCGAAGGGCGCAAAGGATTTCTTTATTTTGATTTTCAATCACCGCTGCCACAACTTTTACCGTCTTTTTCATCAAATCGCCCCACTCTATTTATTCTTCAATTACGTCAATCATATCATTCCTATTCGTCATGTAGAATTAAGCAGGAATCAAATTAAAGAATTCCGTACTTAACTCTTATCATTCATCACAAAAGCGTTATAATCAGTATAACGATTATAAACGGGACTGCCGATGAATGGGGATTTAAACGGCGGTCTCCCGCACAAATTCAGGGGAGAAGGATGGGGTTTTCATGAGCAGTGTCCAAAAGAAAACAGACGTCATTTTGATTGGTGCAGGAGTGATGAGCGCGACGCTCGGGTCGCTCTTTAAAGAGCTTATACCGGAGTGGGAAATCAAAGTGTTCGAGAAGCTCGAAAGTGCAGGGGAAGAGAGTTCGAATGAATGGAACAACGCCGGGACGGGCCACGCTGCCCTTTGCGAGTTGAACTATACGACCGAGAAGCCGGACGGCACGCTCGACATCGCAAAAGCGATCAGCGTCAATGAACAGTTCCAAATTTCGCGTCAGTTTTGGGCGCATCTCGTCAACAAAGGACTGATTCAACAACCGGAAGACTTCATCCGCTCGATTCCACATATGAGCATGGTGCAAGGCGAGAAAGATATCCGCTTCTTGAAAAAACGTTTGGAAGCGCTAACAAAGAATCCGTTGTTCGAAGGGATGGTCTTATCGGACGATCCGGAACAGCTTCGTGACTGGATGCCGATCGTCATGGAAGGACGTCCCGTCGACGAGCCGATCGCAGCGACGAAAATCGATACGGGGACAGACGTCAACTTCGGCGCGCTCACGCGCATGCTGTTCGATCATTTGACGGACCAAGGTGTCGAGGTCAACTACAAGCATAGCGTTGAGGACGTCAAGCGGCTCACGAACGGGCTCTGGGAAGTGAAAGTGAAGGACATCGCGTCGAACACGATCGAGACACATACGGCCCCGTTCCTCTTTATCGGTGGTGGCGGCGGTAGCTTGCACCTCCTTCAAAAGACGGGTATTCCGGAATCGAAGCATATCGGCGGCTTCCCGGTGAGCGGTTTGTTCCTCGTCTGTAAGAACCGTGACGTCATCGAGCAACACCACGCGAAAGTATACGGCAAGGCGAAGGTCGGCGCACCGCCGATGTCGGTACCGCACCTTGATACGCGTTACATCAACAATCAAAAAGAGCTGTTGTTTGGACCGTTCGCCGGTTTCACGCCGAAGTTTTTGAAGAAGGGATCGAACCTCGACCTGATTCAATCGGTCAAGCCGTATAATCTCATGACGATGCTCGCGGCTGGCGCGAAAGAGATGCCGCTCACGAAATATTTGATCGAGCAGGTGCTCTTGTCGCACACCAAACGAATGGACGAGCTCCGCGAGTTCATCCCGACCGCGAAGAACGAGGACTGGGAGATCGTCGTCGCCGGACAGCGTGTCCAAGTCATTAAAGACACACCACAAGGCAAAGGGACGCTACAGTTCGGCACGGAAGTCGTCAGCGCCGAAGACGGATCGGTCGCGGCACTCCTCGGCGCGTCACCGGGCGCGTCGACGGCCGTTCACGTCATGTTGAAAGTGCTCGAACAGTGCTTCCCGACACGTATGCCGGAATGGGAGCCGAAAATCAAAGAGATGGTGCCGTCTTACGGCGTCTCGCTCTCGGAGCATCCGGAGCTGTTCAAGACGATTCACGAATCGACGGCGATGGCGCTCGGTTTGAAAGAGAAAGGCGTCGTCCACAATTAAATGAGCAAAAGCGAGAATACGAAAAGATTCTCGCTTTTTCCTTTACATTTTCAAATAAAAAAAGACCGCTTCGCACGGAAGGGTCCAATCAAACGGAAGCGATGGCTTCTTCGCTTAAATACGAGGCAATCTGTTGTTCGATTTCAGTTTCTGACTGCTTGAGCGCGAGCGACAACTCTTTGACGAGAATCGTTTTAGCGTTCTCTAAGATTTTACGGTCTTGCTCGTACAGTTTCTTGTTCAACAAATCGGCCTCTGCCTTCCGACGTGCCAGTGTGTTGATTACTTGTGCAATCTCTTGGCGATTGCCTGAATGGACGACGTTCAAAAATTCACGGTTCCGGTTGTTCGGGTGGGGATTCCACTCGACGCCAGGGGAACGAAACGACTCGAGAATCGATTTTGCCTCCGTCGCTTCAAGAAGCGTCAACATCATCACTTTGTCGCTGTCGACCGGGATGCTGATTTGAAGCTTCTGCGTGTTGTTGATTGGATGAAGCGTGTAGTACGACTTGGTCTCACCTGCGATTGTCTTATCGGAAATGTCGTCGATTTGACAGACGCCGTGGGTCGAATAAATCATTAAATCACCTTTTTTGAACAAATCGATCACCTCTCCCTTTCATCAAGTATAGTAGTTCATGATATAAAATGTCAACTCGGTTGACATTTAGAGGAAGACGTGGTCCGTGAAAAAAAGACCCTTTCCGTTGAAGGGTCTACAGTTTCCAATCGGCTTGAAGCAACGTCTGCAGTTGTTGGAACGCCTCGTCACCAAGGGCGTTGGCGATGTCTCGCTCGAGGCTCGCCTTGAGCGCCTCGTTCTGTTCGTAACACGTCACGCCGAGCGCGGTCAGTTCGATGCATTTATCTTTTCGGCTCGTCGGATGGTCGGTCACGAGGACGAGCCCTTTCGTGTCCAAGTTTTTAATGAGTTTATGGATGGCCTGGCGGGAGACGTGGACGCCTCGTGTCACCTCGGCGATGGTCGGTTTCTTTTGATAAATCCGGGCGAGCACGTACCATTCCGAGTTCGAGATATAGATGTCGTGCTTGTCGTTCCAAGCCTGCTCGCTGATGCGTCGGATTTGATCGTGGCGTGCGGCGAGCAAATCAAGCAGCCGGGTCGAGCTCGTTTCGTTTGGAGTCAAAATGGCACTCCTCCATTCGTTTTTGTCGTTCCTAACTATACAAAAGCAAGGCGTAAGCGTCAAACTGAGGCGACGGTCGGCGTTTCAATACAGTCACTATTGAGAACAGACAATAAAGGAGGGACGACCATGCCGATGAGAACCGACCACTTTCAAGCCTATAAACAAAAGATTCTCGATTTGGCGGACTTAGAAGAAGCGACGTTGAAGAGTGAGACGTTCTTGTTCGAAGCAGACCCGGTCAAACCGCTCGAGATTTATTACGCGCCGTTCGAATACGTCAATCCGGATGCGAAAGTCGTCATCGCCGGCATCACGCCGGGCCTGTACCAGATGCGTCAGTCGTTCGAGGCGATTCGTGATTTGGCAAATGCCCCGGAGGAGGAGGCGCTCCGGTCCGTCAAACAACGAGGGAGTTTCTCAGGGCCGATTCGAAAAAACTTGGTGACGATGCTCGACGACTTGGACTTACATCGTCACCTCGGCATCGAGACGACGCTCGACTTGTTCGGGCCTGCGAACCACCTCGTCCAAAACACGGCCGTCTTGCCGTACCCGGTGTTCTATAAAGGGAAAAACTATAATGGGGCGAGCCCGGATCTGTTGAAGACGGATCTGTTCCGCTCCTATATCTACGGGATGTTCGCGGACGAGATGGCTTTACTGAAAGACGCGCTGATCTTGCCGATGGGTATCAACGTGCGCCGCGCCGTCGAGACGCTCGTCGACCGCGATCTGATCGATCCAGCACGTGTCGTGAGCGGGTTTCCGCACCCTTCCGGGGGGAACGGACACCGGCATCGCATCTTTGCTGAGAATCGGGAGGCGATGCGCGCCCACATCGCCGAACACTTCAAACGTCATCCGATTTAAGCGCATCAAAAAAGGAAGAATCTGCGGATTCTTCCTTTTTTGTGTTACATGAACAATACGTACACCATCAGTACCGAGACGACGAGGAAAAGTAGGCTCATGATGCCGCCGGCTTTCATATAGTCGGCGTTCCGATAACCACCGGGTCCCATGATGAAGGCGTTCACTTGGTGCGTCGGCAAGATGAACGAGTTCGAGGCCGAGACGGCGACGAGAAGGGCGAGTCCGATTGGGTCCATACTGAACGTGTCGGCCATCATGAGGACGAGTGGGACGAGCAAGACCGTTGCGGCGACGTTCGACATAAAGAGCGAAAAGAACATCGTGATGAGCCCGATGATGAACAAGATGGCGAGAGTGCTCCATCCTCCGACGAGGTTGACGATGGCGTTCGCCGTATAGGCGGCCGCTCCGCTCTTCTCGAATGCCGTACCGAGCGGGATGAGCCCGGCGAGCAAGAAGACGGTCTTCCAATCGATTGCCGGATAAATCTCTTCTTTCGGGATGACGCCGAGCAAGATCATGAGCAAGGCGCCGGTGAAAAAGCTGAGCGACAGTGGAAAGCCCATGAAGACGAGTCCGAGTGAGACGACGATTGCGAACAGTGCCGGCTTTTTCTTGTTTTGTTGTGGTGCGAGTTCGGGTGCTTTCACGTCACTTAGCACCGCGACTTCGCGACCGTTACGAAGGTTGATTAAATCTTGCCAACGACCGTAGACGATGAGCTGCATCCCGGCTTCAAACGGGACGTCCTCAAGTGCCGTCTTCGTTCCGTCGTTGCCGACGACGGCGAGCGGTTCGAGCCGGAAGTTTTTCCGGAAGCCGATGTCGCGAAGCGTCTTGCCGATGAACGGCGATGTCGGTGGGATGATAATTTCGGCGAAGCCGCTCTCATCTTCGTTCTCAAGCGAGGCGAAGTGTTCGAGCTCGGGCTTAATGTTCACACCATAATCGTCTGCGAACCGCTCCACCGCGTCCTTCGTCCCAAGAACAGCGAGCGTCTGCCCTTCGGCGAGGTGCGTTTTCCGCCATGGGCCATAGACGTGACTCGCATCTTCACGAAGGGCGAGGATGTTGAGACCGTACGTCGACCAAATATCGAGTTGTTCAATCGTCGAGCCGGTAAGCCGGGCGTTGACGTCGAACTCATGGATGTCGGTCGTCAAGTTGTGCGTCTCTTGCATGAACGAGGCGCTCGTCGCTAGCTTCTCACCTGAAGCTTTCGGTAAGACGAGATTTCCCGCGAAATAAAAATATAGAATTCCCGTCGCAAGCAAGGCGAGCCCGATTGGCGTGACGGCGAACAAGTTCAAGGCGTCAAATCCCGACTCGGTCAACAAGTCGTTCAAGATGATAAGCGGACCCGAGGCGACCATTGTCAGCGTCCCACCGAGGATGGCGGCGAAGCCCATCGGCATGATCAGTTTCGAGGCCGGGATGTTCGCATTCTTGCTGATGCGTTTCAGCGCCGGCAAGAATAGAGCAGCCGCACCGATGTTTTGCATGAACGCCGAGATGAGGCCGACGGTCGTCGACGTCGTTGCCATCACGTTCTTTTCTTTGACGCCGACACGTTTCGTGATGAAGCCCGCGACGACGGACATGATACCGGAGCGTTCAACGCCATATCCGATTAACATGACCCCAATCACCGAGATGACCGCGTTCGAGGCGAATCCAGAAAACGCCTCGTTCGCCGTGATGACGCCGGTCCACGGCAAGATGACCATGATTAAGACGGCGACGAGGTCGGTCCGGAGCTTGTCGGTCACAAACAGGAAAATCGCCAGCGCCAGGACGGCGAAGGTCAATCCGATTTCAATTGTCATTTTTATATACCCCCTATGGTATTATCTGTTTTCATTATAGAGGCCGAGGTGGGCGATTGGGAAGTGAAATGTTCTGAAGCCGATTGGATGGAGCGGAAGAACTGACATTTGTCCTTTACTTCGCTAAAATGGGATACGGGTATCACACAGATTTCATAAGGAAAGGGACAGTCGATGATTACGTTAACGAATGTACGCAAACAGTTTGGACGCGATATAGCTGTAAAGGACGTCTCGCTCCACGTCGACCGTGGGGAAATCTACGGCATTATCGGGGCGAGCGGTGCCGGTAAGTCGACGGTGCTCCGGCTCATGAACTTGCTCGAGACGCCGGACAGCGGCACGGTCGAGATTGACGGGTCCGTGCTGACCTCGCTCTCGACACGGCAGCTTCGCGAAAAGCGACACGTCATCGGGATGATCTTTCAGCAGTTCAACCTCGTCGCCAATAAGACCGTCTATGACAACGTCGTCGCACCACTCAAGCTAGCCGGTCGATCGAGAGCGACGCACAAGGAACGGGTGCTCGAATGTCTCCGTTTCGTCGGGCTCGAATCGTTCAAGGACAAGTATCCGGCCCAACTGAGCGGGGGACAGAAGCAACGCGTCGCCATCGCGCGGGCGCTCGCAAACGAGCCGCACGTCTTATTGTGCGATGAACCGACGTCCTCGCTCGACCCGAACACGACGGCCGAGGTGCTCGACGTGTTGAAGTCGATTAACGAGCGACTCGGCGTCACCATCGTCATCGTCACGCACGAGATGGACGTCATTAAACAAGTGTGTGACCGCGTGACCGTCATGGCGGACGGGTCTGTTTATGAGACGATGGACCTCGTCCCAAGCGGTGTGCCAGTCATCGACAACAATCCGAGCTGGTTCGTCGACCAGCTGAAGAAGGCGGGTGAGACCGATGCCTGAAGTGCTCGTCCAATACCAGACCGAGATTTGGCATTCAATCGGCGAGACGTTCATCATGGTCGGCGTCTCGATCCTCGCCGCCGTCCTCGTCGGTCTACCGCTCGGCACATGGCTCTACTTGTCTCGAAAAGGGCAGCTCTTAGAGAATCGGGCCGTCTTCTCCGTCCTCAACTTGGTCGTCAACATCGTCCGGTCGTTCCCGTTCCTACTACTCGTCGTGTTTTTGATTCCATTCACACGGCTCATCATCGGAACGGCCATCGGGACAGCAGCGGCGACCGTGCCGCTCGCCATCATCGCGATCGCCCATTACTCGCGCCTCGTCGAGCAATCGCTCTTAGACGTCCCGCGCGGCGTCGTCGAGGCGGCGGTATCGATGGGCGCATCCATCAAAGACGTCATCTTCAAGTTCTTATTCGTCGAGGCCCGTTCCGGTCTCGTCCTCGGGCTGACGACGTCCATCATCAGCTTCATTTCGTACTCGACCATCATGGGGGTGGTCGGGGGCGGCGGCATCGGTGACTTCGCCATCCGCTACGGGTATCAACAGTTCAAGACGGAGCTCATGATGTACATGATTCTCATCATGCTCCTCTTCGTCCAGATGATTCAGTTCACCGGTACGACCGTGGCCCGTCTCATCGACAAACGCTAATCAAACACAGAAAGAAGGAAAACCAATGAAAAAATTAATGGCCCTCTTCGCTTCACTCACGCTCGTCCTCGCAGCGTGTGGGAACGATTCAGAAACGAACACGACGGAAGCCCCGTCGAACGAGCCGCAGACGCTCAAAGTCGCATCGCTCATCCCGCCGATGACGGACATGCTTGAGATCGCGAAAGAACAGCTTGCCGAAGACAACATCGAGCTTGAGATCGTCGTCCTCGGGGACAACGTCCAGCCGAACACGGCGCTCGCGGCAGAAGAAGTCGATGCGAACTTCTTCCAACACGTCCCGTACATGGAAGAGTTCAACCGCAGCAATGATGCTAACCTCTTCCCAATCGAACCGATTTACTTCGCCAACTACGGTGTCTACTCGAAAAAGTATGACAACATGGACGACATCCCGGAAGGCGCGACGATTGCCATCGCGAACGACGTGTCGAACATCGACCGTTCGCTCTCATTGCTCGCGCAACACGATGTGATCAAGCTCGGTGAGAAAAACGGTTCGTATTACACGCAAGCCGATATCACGGAAAACCCGAAGAACCTCAAGTTCGAGGAAGTCGATTTGCTCATGCTCGCGCGTGCGTATGACGACGTCGACGCGGTCCTCATGACGCCGGCCTATGCGGCGCCACTCGGCTTGACGCCGAAGAGTGATGCCCTCTTGACGGAAGGTGTCGAGAACGACTTCGCCATCACACTCGTGGCCCGTGAAGACAACAAAGATGAAGAAGCCATCCAGAAACTCGGCGAAGCACTCACAAGTGACGAAGTCCGTGCGTTCTTGGAAGAAAATTACGAAGAAACGGCGATTCCGGCGTTTTAACGAGAAAAGATTGAGCCCAGACGGCTCAATCTTTTTTAGTATTCCTCGTATTCTCTCGGGTCTTGATTATCGATGCGGCCGTCTTGCTTCGTCAGGGCGTTGAGCGTCTCCATCTCGTCCTCGGTCAATTCGAAGTTGAAGACGTCGAGGTTCTCTTTTTGGTGCAACTCGCTCGACGAACGCGGGAGCGGGATGACACCGAGTTGGACGTGCCAACGCAGAATGACTTGGGACACGGTCTTGCCTTTTTGTCTTGCTAGTTCCGCGATCGTCTCGTCATGCGTGACGGTCCGGGCTCGGCTCAACGGACTCCATGCCTCAGTGATGATGCCGCGCTCTTTGTCAGCCTGACGCTGCTCCACTTGGGAGAAGTATGGGTGGAGCTCGATTTGGTTGATGACCGGTGTCTCACCCGTCTCCTCAATCAAACGGTCGAGATGCTCGGGCATAAAGTTCGAGACGCCGATGGAGCGGATCCACCCGTTCTCTTTCGCTTGGATAAGGGCACGCCACGCCTCGACGTATTTGTCTTGTTTCGGGTTCGGCCAATGCAACAAGAACAAGTCCCAATAGTCGAGATTCGCCCGGTAGAGCGACTCACGAATCATCTCGAGCGCATCGTCGTAGTCGAAGTATTGGGCGCGAAGCTTGGACGTCAAAAACAGTTGCTCGCGCGGGATGCCGGATTGCCGGACGGCTTCGCCGACCGTTCCTTCATTGTCATAGCGAATTGCCGAATCGATGAGACGATAGCCGTTGCGGATAGCGCTCGTGATGGCGTCGACGCCCGGTTCACCTCGTAAATAAACGGTGCCGAGCCCGATTGCCGGAATCTCGTAGCCGTCATGTAGTTTGATGGTTGGGATGTTCATGAAATGCCTCCTCATTCAAAATCCGTTCTCTTGTCCGATATTCCACTTTCCCGGGGAATCAAACGTTTGAATCGGTCGGAGTTAATTAAAATGGAGTTGCCTATTTTCCTGTTTTTGGGGTAATTGGCATGAGGTGATGGGGATGAAGTGGTGGTGGATGTTCGGGATATTGGCCATTGGAGGAATGATGTTCGTCAATGAGGCTTGGTATGGAAACTCGGCGGCGTTTGGAACGGCGACCAGTATGATTATCGTGGCGTTGATTGGCCTAAAGAGTTTAGAAAACCGATATCGGATAAGAATGGGAGTCATCTTTTCATTATTGATTGCTGAAGCGATTTACTTTGGGTTGCCGAGTTATTCAGTCGCCGAGGCGGAACATACTTTGAAACATTCACACTGATACGGAACAAAGCCCGAAAACACGCTATCTTACGCGCTTTTGATTTAGAGTTGGTGTTTGTTTGGTGTTTAAAGATAATAAACGAAAATTAATGATGAAATACAAAACGGCCCTTTTTACACTTTCTGTTAGTGTTTGGATGAGCACCATTTTTTTATTATAGCTTGGAGGGTTTCGTTAAATAGTTGAGTTATTCACACATTCGCGACAAAATTTTAAACAAAACTACCTGTTTAGGTGATTAGTATGATAGCTGTTTGTTAAACAAACTATTTGAGCCTATGGCGGATATTCCAAAAAAAAACGGTAACTGGATCATGTTGTTCCATAATCTTCATTAGCTTTTGTTTAGTAATTGGAGCAAATTCTGAGTAACGCCAATGGATAATGTGAAAGAGTACACTTAAACTAACTACTTTTCTAAAGCCTGCTGAATAAAGAATGTACAATATAATGAATTTTTGTGATTGTATGTCGATGTTCGATAATATATAAGAGTTATTCCGTAAAACAGTTGGTTTTGTTTTGCTGTTCTTTTATAATTTTTCACTTTTACAATAGAACTTGATTCGAATCAATTTTTATTTCATAGAAACATCCTAGACTAGAGTCATCAACAAGGAATACAAATGAAAATGAAATTGGAGGGAATCAACATGCAAAGATGTATATTAAGTAAAAAGAATTCCATTACACTGATCAGTGCAATTTTGATTGCACTTGCATTCTTCGGACGATTTTCCTTAGACAACATGGCCATTTTCAATTGGTCGCTCATCATTGCATCCATTCTTGGTGTGGCGCCGATTGCAATCCAAGCCTATCAGGCATTAAAAGTAAAAGTTGTCAGTATTGATGTTTTAGTTACCATTGCAGTTATTGGAGCAGTATTGATTCAAAATTATGAGGAATCAGCCATCGTTACTTTCTTATTCTTATTTGGTTCTTACTTGGAGCAGCGTACCTTGAACAAAACACGTTCTGCCATTAAAGAATTAACAGAGCTGGCACCAGAAAGTGCTTTAAAGCAAATGGAAAACGGAGAATTTGAAGAAGTAGATGTCGATGATGTAGACGAAGGTGATATTTTATTAGTTAAAACGGGTGCAAAAGTTCCGGTAGATGGAACAGTGTTAACTGGTGAAGGTCACATTAATGAAGCAAGTATTACTGGAGAATCTCTACCTGTAAGTAAAAAGGTTGATTCGGAAGTATTTGCAGGATCTATCTTAGAAAATGGAACGATCCAAATTCGAGCTGATCGTGTTGGAGAAGATACAACATTTGGTAGAATTATCGAATTAGTGGAAGAGGCACAGGATTCCAAATCAGAAGCAGAACGTTTCATTGACCGATTCTCAAAATACTATACACCAGCTGTGTTAGTCCTTGGTTTTATTGTTTGGTTTTTCTCAAAAGATATTGAACTAGCTATCACGATTCTTGTTTTAGGATGTCCAGGTGCATTAGTTATCGGGGTTCCTGTATCCAACGTTGCCGGTATCGGAAACGGTGCACGTAATGGTGTCCTCTTAAAAGGTAGTGAAGTTATCAATGACTTTAGCAGAGTAGATACTATCGTTTTTGATAAAACAGGAACATTGACAGTAGGAAACCCTGAAGTTGCCGAAAAAGAATTTTACGGAAAAAATACTGAAGAGGTTCTAGGATATTTAGCAAGTGTGGAGCGTGAATCGGACCACCCACTAGCGAAAGCTGTCCTACAGGATATTGGCGAGATAACTTTCTCTACTGTTGAAGAAACCGAAGTCGTTAAAGGTGGCGGAATTGTAGCAAAAATAGGTGTTCATCGTATAGCCGTTGGTAACGTAGCTTTAATGGAAAAGAAAAATGTGAAATTAAGCGAAAAAGCTAAAAAAGACGTCGAACGCTTTGAGAAAAATGGGAATTCTCTTGTGTTAACTGCGGTCGACGGAGAATTAAACGTTCTGATGGGTATTCGGGATCAAATCCGCCCAGGTGTTAAAAAAGATCTTCAAAAACTGAAAAAACTAGGGGTCAAAAACCTTGTCGTTCTTTCTGGGGACAACCAAGGAACCGTAGATTTAGTTGCTCGAGAACTTGGGTTAACAGAAGCACATGGTCATATGCTACCGGAAGGAAAATCTGCTTATATCGAAAAAATGCAAGCAGAAGGCGGGATCATTGCCTTTGTCGGTGACGGAGTGAATGATAGTCCTTCACTAGCCTTAGCAGATATCGGAATTGCCATGGGAAGTGGAACAGATGTTGCAATTGAAACATCAGATGTTGTTTTAATGAATTCTGACTTTAGTCGTTTACCACACGCATTAGGCTTAACAAAATCAACTTCAAGAAACATGAAACAGAACATTACCATAGCAGTTGGTGTGGTATTAGTCTTACTTGCCAGCCTACTATTTGGTGAATGGATGAATATGTCAATCGGGATGTTGGTTCACGAAGCAAGTATCTTAGTAGTCATCTTGAATGGTATGAGATTGCTTCGATACCGTTTGAGAGAATAATTTTAATAGAAAGCAGTCTTGATGAATGATAAAGGGGAAGTATTCAGGTAGGAAGAACAAAATACTCACCTACTTTTTCTTAAAACTTGATTTGCATCAAATTCATTTCGTTGAACCTGAACTATACTTAAATTGTAAAGAAGAAGAGGGAAAACAAAAAAATAAAAGATAAGATGAAAGGAGAAATAATTCATGCAAAAAGCAATTATTCAATTAGAAACATTGTCTTGTCCATCTTGTATGCAAAAGATTGAAAATGCGGTGAAAGGATTAAACGGGGTTAATCATGATAGCTTAAAAGTATTATTTAATGCCAGTAAAGTAAAAGTAGATTTTGATTCAGAAACGATCACCATTAACGATATCGAAAAAGCCATTGAAGACTTAGGATATCCAGTCGTCAAATCAAAAGTAAAATCGGCCTAAGACCAAAAAACCACAAGAAAGAGGGAACGAATAATGTCTGAACAGACATTTAACGAAGTAATAACAAACCATTTTGAAAAGCTGGATTTATACACCACTGCAATTACACGGGCCCATGGTAAGAATCACCCAGAAGCCTTTGAAGTACGTGAATTGTTTGAAACAATTAGTGGAAAAGTAAAAGACGCAGGTACGAACAAACCTGACTTAGATGCTGAATTTGCTCAATTACGAAAAATCACAGACAACTACACCATTCCTGGAGATGTATGTGAAACGTATGGAGGCACATTCGAGATGTTATCAGAAGTAGATAAAGCATATCAGGCTTAAAGTAACTCAAAAACAAAAGAATAGATTGGTTTACGGTCGTTAAAAAATGAAGGGGGAAATGATTTATGCAAAAAGCAACGATTCAATTAGAAACCTTATCTTGCCCATCTTGTCTCCAAAAGATTGAAAATGCAGTGAAAGGAATAAACGGTGTGAATCAAGATAGCTTGAAAGTAATGTTCAATGCAAGTAAAGTAAAAGTAGATTTTGATTCAGAAGCAGTCGCTATTAACGATATCGAAAAGGCAATTGAAGACTTAGGATATCCTGTTGTCAAATCAAAGGTAAAGCCTGCTTAATCGAGTGAATAGAAAGGAAGCCTACGATGCCCTCTTAGGCTTTTTATAAAAGGAAGAGGTTATTTTGGAACAAAACCAATGTTGTCATCACCAACATGGACATGCAGAATGTATTCGTATTGTCCCCATTTTCAACCATTTGGAAGACTCACAAATGGATTTGATTGCGGAATCTGCCAAGACACTTCATCTTAAAAAAGGGGAAATGTTATTCCGTGCAGATGAGGAAGATGATACCTTATATATTATCAATTCAGGTAAGGCTCGGATTTACCGCTTATCGGATTCTGGAAAAGAACAACTTGTTCGCATTTTAAATCCTGGTGATTTTACAGGTGAAGTCGCCATTTTCCAACCTGGAAGTATTCATGAGAATTATGCGGAAGCACTACAAAATACATCTATTTGTTTAATTAAACGAGGTGATTTACAGAAGTATTTGGTGGAATATCCGCAGATCTCATTAAAAATACTGTCAGAAGTAACGATGCGTTTAAAGGATTCTGAAAAACAAACCACACAAGTAGCGATTGAAAATGTAGAAACCCGCATTATATCCTTTTTAGCTGAGAATATTGAAAAGGGAAGTGGCAATAGTCCAACGATTATCTTACCAATGTCCAAAAAGGATTTAGCCTCGTATCTTGGTACCACACCAGAAACAATCAGCCGTAAATTTACTACTCTAGAAGAACTTGGATTGATTAAACAGTTACCGAAAAAGAAAATTAAAATAATGGATTTAGATCAATTGTTACTTCATACTAAATAAATATAAGCAGAGTAGCGTGCCATCATTAACGTGTTAAGTTTAATAGTACAAAACATAAAATAACAAACATTTTAGCAATCCAATTAGCATATAAAATGGATTGCTAATTTTTGTTGATTTAACAATGTTTATCTACAAAAAGAAAGAGAAATGGCTACTTATTTGGCACTTATTTTACCAAGATGACATAAACTTGTGTCAACTGCATAATTCATTAGCAAAACACCCCTATTAACTAAGCTAATTACTCTGGACGGTTTGTCAAATTAAGCGCAACACTTCCTCCGCGAAGGCCTCGTGTGCGGTCTTCCAGCCGAGACATTTCCTCGGCCGCCCGTTGATCTTGGCGAGCGCGTCCACGATCTCTCCTTGGCCGACCGTCGCGAAGTCCGATCCTTTCGGGAAGAACTCGCGCAGGAGGCCGTTGGCGTTCTCGTGGCAGCTGAACTCCTTGCCCCGGTCCGTCGTCGCCGTCCTGAACGTGCCCTCCGGGAAGGCGGCGTGGACCGTGTGGATCGCCCCCTCCATCGAGGCCGCGCTACGGTCCGCGATCGGCAGGGCGAGGTAGAACCGGCTCTTGCGCTCGACGAACGTCGCGACGCAGGCCTTCGACTTCCCTCGTCCGGAGACGACGGTGTCGAGCTCCCAGTGCCCGAACGTCTCGCGTGTGCGCACCTCCTGCGGTCGGTCCGAGATGGTCAGCCCGACGTTGAACCTCCCGCGTGTCTCCACCGGTTTCCGGCGCTTGCCTTTCTGGCGGAGCGCGGTCGTCGGCACATCGATCAGCCCCGAGTAGATCCAGCGATAGATGGTCGAGAAGGCGATCTTTCCGTTGAAGAGCCGCCCCACGATCTGTTCCGGGGACCACGTCGCCCGCAGCTTCCCTATGATCGTCTGACGCATCCTGTCGTCGAGCTTCGTCTTGGCCCCGCAGTTCGCTTTCGCCCTCACGTAGCGTTCCTGTGCACGGTCCGACTTGTACCCGGGGTTCCGTCTGATCTCCCGCGAGACGGTTGAGGGCTGTCGCCCGAGCCGTCTCGCGATGGAGCGGATGGACATCCCGAGCTCCAGATAGGTCTCTATTTTCACGCGTTCGGCTGTGGTAAGATGGGTGTAGCTCATAGCGATTCCTCAGTCTGAATGTTTGTCTGGTAACTTCATTCTACACGAGGCCGTCGCTATGGGCTTTTTTTGCGTTCACGTTCAGGTGTTGCACTTAATTTTATAATTCATCCCATAAAATATCACCTCCATACAAATTAGTTTCCCCCATTTGTTGGAAAATATTATAGTGTGCTGCAAACGGGTACACAAGGCAATTTCGAGTGTGCTGTAAGGTTAGAAAAATCCTTGCAGTACATTTTTTATAGAAAAGTGTACTTTAAGAGTGATTACGGCCACGAGTTTTTACCGCCTCTGCCATTTTATTTACCATCAAATGCCATGTTCGGTACCACTCAGTGACATATGTCGACCATCATGTGACTCAAAGTCCGTTGGACAAGGGATTGCGGCATTGTGAGCCATCGATTGCGGACGACTGAGCCACCTAGTGCGAAGAAAAGAGCCATCACTTGGATGGCTCGGACGGTCAGCGTGCTGATATGCCATGGCGTTCCCTCATCGATATTTCACCGTCGATCATGATTTGATAAGAGTCATGGATGATCCGGTCGAGGATAGCCTCTGCGATGGTCTCGTTTCCTAATCGAAGATGCCATCCGCTCGGGTCGATCTGAGAACAGTAGATGGTGGAGACGGTCTTATGGCGCGACTCGGAAATCTCGAGGAGGATCGTCGCCTCGTCAGTCGTCAAGTCGGTCAATAGCCATTCATCGAGGATGAGTAGGTCGACTTTTGTATACTTTTTGAGGAGTCGTCGGTAGCTCCCATCGGCTGCGAGCTTCGCCAGTGTCAGTTCATCCAACAATTCAGGCAGACGAATGTATCTCACCTTGAACGACTGGCGACAGGCCGAGACCCCGAACGCGGTCGCGAGATAGGTCTTCCCGGACCCTGTCGGTCCCTTCAGAATCAAATTGTGGCCGTCCAAGATGTAAGTTCCGCTTGCCAACCTGAGGATCTGCTCTTTGTTCAATCGACGGTCGGCATGGTACTCGATGTCCTCGATGCAAGCATTCGAGTTGATGAACGAGGCAGCCTGGATCAGCCGGTGCAGCTTGCCGTTCTTTCGTCTGGAATGCTCAAAATCGACGAGTAGTGCCAGTCGTTCATCAAAGTCCATGCGTTGAAAATCGCGATTGGATGACTGTTCCTCATAGGCTTCGGCCATCCCGTTCATCTTCATCTCGATCAGTTTGGCAATCGTCTGTTCATTCATCTTTATCAGCTCCCCCATAGTATGCCGCACCACGCATGAAGCCATAGTGATTGTTGGCAGTTTCCGTCTTGCGTTTCAACTCCTGCTCGGCGTCGCTCTTCTTGTTGTTCGACAGGATGCTCTGGATGCCCTTGACCGTCGGTCTGTTGGTTATGGAGACGACCATCTTACAGGCGCGCTCGATCTCATACTTGGAATAACGTCGCTCCAGTTTCTTCAGCGTGAAGATGGATTGGAGTGCCAATCGCTCGGTCTGAGCAGTGCCAAGAAGGAAATCGATCACTTTCAATGTGTTCGGACCGATCTCGTCTGCCCAGTCTTTTGCGTTCTCCGGGGTCTGGTCGATGTAGAGCTTATGGTTGTCGGGCATGTGATCGCGGTTGGTCGATAATTGTCCGAAGCGTCCAATCAGCCGTTTGTGGGAGGTAATCCGCATTTCGTTGAAATACACCTCGACCAATTGCTCGGTCAGTCGCACCTCGACCTGACAGTTGATATATTCATAGGGCACCGAATAAAACATGCTCTCGACGGATATGTGGTAGTCCGGGCGGACCTTCGCGTCCCGCCAACTCGATTGTTTGTACGAATGCTTCGGCAGTGGTGCTAACGCGAACTTTTCCTCTTCCTCGAATGCGGAGAGACGGCTACCGGGTTTCCGGGTGAACGGACGACGGTTGAATTCTTCCAGCTTTTCATGAACCTCACGGTTCAACTCCTCTAGGCTGAAACAGTGGGAGTTCCTCAAGGCGGCGATGATCCAAGTGGAGATGACACCGACGGAACCCTCGACACTCGGTTTGTCCTTAGGTGCGCTCACACGCGCGGGCATGACGACCGTCCCATAATGTTCAGCCATCTCTCGGTATGTCGGGTTGAGGATGAGTTCACGTGACGTGTTTCTCGTGACACCGGTCTTCAGATTGTCAGGGATGAGAATCTGGGTGCTCCCACCGAAATAGCTGTAGGCATGGTTATGGCACGTAATCCATGCAGACAAGTCCATCGAGAGACTCGCCTCGGCATAAGACAATTGGCTACAGGGCAATGTCGCTACGAATATGTATACTTTTACTTTTTCTCCTGTGTCCCGATCGATGATGAACGTGGTTGAACCGGCCCAGTCGACTTCCATCACTTCCCCTGGTTTGCGACGAATCCGGAGCGTAGCCCTATGCTTGTTCGCATAGGCGCTGTAATGTCGGACGAAACTCCGATAGGAGTAAGGAATGCGCTTGTTCGTGCGGCACTCCATCTCGTACTCGTGATGCAGGAGCGACAGGGTGACGTTCGGCTTTGCCAATTCCTTGTGTACATAGTCAAAATCGATCGGATGTCTACCGGAAGATTCAAGCGTCTTCTCAGGGAATAAGAACTCTTCAATCCACTTGTCGGTCATGTCATCATCGAAAGGTCCCATCAAGCCCTTGTCTGTCGCCCGATCAATCACCTCCGTCACTTTCTGACGCGAGTTGCCAGTGCTAGCCGCGATACTTCTCAGGCTCAGCCCTTGCTCCCTAAGTCTTAGAATAGCTAAATACCGAAGCATAAAAAACCTCCCATGTAACGATGTCACACCATTAGGTGTGCACATTAATCATAAGGAGGCAATATGAAGGTTGGTCGGGGCTTTGGCATCACTTGGTAAATTGTTTGTCACTCTTTGGTAAATAAGATTGCAAGACTGGTACATTCTAATGGCCGTAATCATAAGAGAAATAGTTGGTGTTTATCCGGTGTTTTAATTTGCAAAAAGGGTCCAAACGAAAATGTACAATACACAATCAGATTGCAACAAAACCCCATTTCATGCGGGTTTGAGGCACGTTCTTAAACAATACGAAACTACTTTTTACGGTTTGAAAAAGAGGACACAAGAACGTGACATATGTGAATGATCTCGGTGTATCGGACAGGGGATGGAACCCATTTCGACCGAATCGCGTCTACTTGTTTGAAATCGATTCAGGGGACCGAGTCTTGTTTTTACCCGATTCGGGAGACATTATAAAAGAGGCTGGGACATAACTAGCCAGTTCTAAAGTATTTCAATCAAAAAGAAGGGGTCCGGTCACCGATTTTCGGTGACCGGACCCCTTCTTTGTACTTCGGGCGGGCCGGATGGACTCGGAACCGATTGATCGTCCGATAGCTCGGCTCGTGTCCCTGGGCGAGCCACATCATGCGCAGGCTGTCCTTGAGAAGGCCCTCGATCTTCCGGCCCGAGAACACGGACTGCGTGTACGCGCAGAGGACGATCTTCATCATCATCCGCGGGTGATAGGCCGGGCAGCCCGTCGTTCGCCAGAACGTCTCGAACGCCTCGTCCGGGATCTGTTCGACGAGGTCGTGGACGGCGAAGGCGATGTCGTTCTCCGGGAGCCGAACTTCTAAATCTAGGGGCAAAACCAACTGGTTCATGGTATACTCTTTGTACATAGGGGCACCTCCAAAGTTATGGTTTGGTCACTTTAACTTTATCAGAGGTCGCCCCTATCTGTTTATATCGAAATGTGCGTAAGAACCCATAAAAAGGAGAAGAGGCCACCTGGCGCGAACGAGTCGCGCCAGGTGGCCTCTTTCTTATAAATCTACTGAGTTATGTCCCAGCCTCTTCCTATTAGTTGCGAATCATATAATCGAAAGCACCGAGTGCGGCAGTCGCACCAGATCCCATCGAGATGATGATTTGTTTGTAGGCGCTGTTCGTGCAGTCACCTGCTGCGAACACACCTGGGACGTTCGTCGCGCCATGACGGTCGACGACGATCTCACCGAAGTTGTTACGCTCGACCGAGTCGAGCCAGTCCGTGTTCGGGACGAGGCCGATTTGGACGAAGACGCCTTCGAGTTCGACGTGATGCGTCTCGTTCGTCTCACGTGACAAGTACGAGATGCCGTTCACTTTGTCCGTACCCGTGATTTCTGTCGTCTGTGCGTTCGTGACGACGGTCACGTTCGGGAGGCTGTGGAGACGGTCTTGAAGCACTTGGTCGGCTTTGAGTTCAGAAGCGAACTCGAGCACCGTCACGTGTTTAACAATCCCAGCGAGGTCGATCGCTGCTTCAATTCCAGAGTTGCCGCCACCGATGACTGCGACGCGCTTGCCTTCGAAGAGAGGGCCGTCACAATGCGGGCAGTAGGCCACACCTTTGTTTTTGAACTCAGCTTCACCTGGGACGTTGACGTTACGCCAGCGTGCACCAGTCGACAGGATGACGCTCTTACTCTTCAAGACGGCACCATTCTCAAGTTCGACTTCGACGAGGTCAGTTTTCTCAAGACGCTTCGCGCGTTGGAGATTCATGACGTCGATGCCGTATTCTTTCACGTGCTCTTCCAAGCTCGCGACGAGTTTCGGGCCTTCCGTGTAAGATGTGCCGATGAAGTTCTCAATCCCCATCGTGTCCATCACTTGACCACCAAAGCGTTCCGCGACGATGCCGGTCCGGATGCCTTTACGAGCCGCGTAAACCGCTGCGCTCGCACCAGCTGGGCCGCCACCGATGACGAGGACGTCATACGGGTCTTTGTTGTCAAACGCCGAAGCGTCAGGACCAGTTCCGAGTTTCGCCAAAATCTCTTCAAGTGACATGCGTCCGTTGCCGAACGCCTCACCGTTCAAGAAGACGGTCGGGACAGCCATGATCTCTTTCGCTTCCACTTCTGCCTTGAACGCGCCACCGTCGATCATCGTGTGTGAGATGTTCGGGTTGAGGACGCTCATGACGTTGAGTGCCTGGACGACGTCCGGGCAGTTGTGGCAACTGAGGCTGATATACGATTCGAAGTGGTACGTGCCTTGAATGTTTTGAATCTGTTTGATCGCATCCGCGTCCACTTTCGGCGCCCGGCCGCTCACTTGGAGCAACGCGAGGACGAGTGACGTGAACTCGTGACCGAGCGGGATCCCTGCGAAGACAATCCCTGTCTCTTCAGACGGGCGGTTCACGCTGAAACTCGGTGTGCGATCGAGTGTGACGTTCTCGACCGAAATGCGTGACGACATGCTCGCGAGTTCGTTCACGAGGTCGAGCATCTCTTTTGAGACCGCGTCGTCTCCAGCGCTGACACGGAGGACGACATCGCCCTCCATGAGCTGGAGATATTGGTCCAACTGTTGTTTAATATCTGCTTCTAACATGAAATCCGCTCCTTACAACTTGCCGACGAGGTCGAGGCTCGGGCGAAGTGTTGCAGATCCTTCTTCCCATTTCGCCGGGCAAACTTCGCCTGGGTTGTTGCGGACGTATTGTGCCGCTTTAATTTTGTTGACGAGCGTGCTTGCGTCACGGCCAATACCGTCTGCGTTGATTTCAACTGTTTGGATGACGCCGTCTGGGTCGATGATGAACGTACCGCGGTCAGCAAGGCCATCTTCTTCGTTCAAGACGTCGAAGTTACGTGAGATTGTGTGTGATGGGTCACCAATCATGATGTACTCGATTTTACCGATTTTCTCAGAAGTTTCGTGCCATGCTTTGTGCGTGAAGTGTGTGTCAGTCGATACTGAGTAGACTTCGACGCCGAGGTTTTTGAGTGTCGCGTATTCGTTTTGAAGGTCTTCAAGTTCAGTCGGGCAGACGAATGTGAAGTCAGCTGGGTAGAAGCAAACGACGCTCCATTGACCTTTGAAGTCGTTGTCCGATACTTCGAGGAATTCACCTGTTTGGAATGCTTGTGCTTTGAAAGGTAAGATTTCTTTGCCGATTAATGACATGGGATATGTCCTCCTTGTTTTTTTACTCTAGTGGACTTTCGTCTCTACTAGAATAATTATAATGTAATACTAACTTCATATAACCCGCCAAAAATGTCAAGACGTTTGCATGTATGGTAAAATGTTGATATATCAACGTCGAACGGATAAAACGCTTGATGAAAGGAAAGAAAACGATTACAAAATAAATGTGCTTTTGTTTTCAATCCCTTATGTGAGAAAAACAAAATGGGATTGGAATTCACTCACTTTATTGAGAAATCACAAATGGATTCTCGTAAAAAATCATGACATTATCAATTACAAACAAACAACCTTAATCCAAATTCGATTAAGGTTGTTGAATCTTATCTATAAGCTGTTGATTAAATTCGACTCTGTGTACGCCTTTGTGAAGGCGGGCATGGCAGTTTGGGCATACGGCTACAACTTGATCCGGTTGTGACAACCCATCGTCGGATTCTTTAAAGACCGAGTGGAGTTCAAGGTAAGGACCATGTTCAGTCTCAAAAGGAGCCGGTTGTCCACACGCTTCGCAACGATTATTCGCACGAGCGAGTACGTAGTAATATAGAGCCGCAGTCTGTTCGCGTACTTGTAACTTTCGGGCAGACATACTTAAACCTGTTGCTCGTTTCGGATCGCGTGATGCGACTTCTTCTAACTCTTCAATCGATTTGTAGCGCATTATCGAGGAAAATTGATGCGCTTCTTCCTGAATAACGTGCAGAGGCTCAAACGCAAAGACGATCACTTCTCGTTGATTGTGGTATTTGTCAATTCCAAATTGAATATCAAAGCCAATTAAAATGAGTTGGTCGACAAAGCGATAAGTGCCGCGTCCAAGTGATTCGAACAAATAAACATCTTCGCCATTTTCGACATGGTTAAGGAGTGCTTTGTTACCGAAAGAAAACGATTGATTTCCTTCTTGTCCTTCCCCGCTGTAATAGTAGAGACCATCTTCTTCATTCCAACCGTTTTTATAACCAAACTCTTCATCCATTCCACTATCGAAGATAAAGATCAGTTTATGTTTATTTGGTGTGCTAATTCCTCGTTGACGACTTCCCCCATAACGATCGTGAAGTTCAGAACGCTTGTACAATTTATTTTTTTCGAACAGCATGCGGCACCTCGTTCCTTAGAGTTCCATTTATACAAATTGTACCATGTCTCTAACGAAATGAACGAAAAAGACAGAGGTCGCCCTCTGCCTTTCACTTATTCCGCCATCAATGCGCACACCGCATTCGAATAGGCGACCGGGTCTTCAATCGGTAGCCCTTCGATGAGGAGCGCTTGCTGATAGAGGAGGTCCGTATACTGTTTTGCTTTCGCTTCGTCTTCCTTATAGACGCGCTGCAACGTCTGGAAGATGGCGTGGTCGGCGTTCACTTCGAGCACTTTCTCCGCTTTCATGCCGCCGCCGTTTGGCATCGCGTTCAAAATCTTCTCCATCTCAATCGAAACGTCACCTGCGACCGTCAAGCAGACCGGATGTGACTTGAGTCGTGTTGAGGCGCGCACTTCTTTGACGCGGTCGCCGAGTTCCTGCTTCATGAAGGCGAACAAGTCTTTGTTGTCGTCGTTCAGTGAATTGGCCTCGGCGTCATCGAGACCGAGGTCACCGCTCGCGATTGACTTGAACTCCTTGTCGTCATACGACTGAAGCATCTTGATGGCGAATTCGTCGATTTCTTCTGTGAAGTAGAGAATCTCGAAGCCTTCTTCTTTCAAGCGTTCCGCCTGCGGCAAGAGGTCGATGCGGTGAATCGATTCGCCCGTTGCATAATAGATGTACTTTTGATCGTCTTTCATGCGCGCGACGTACTCGTTGAGCGTGACGAGCTTCTTCTCGTTCGACGAGTGGAACAAGAGCAAGTCTTTCAACTCGTCCTTGGCCGCACCGAACTGGTCGTAGACGCCGAACTTGATTTGACGGCCGAACGACTCGAAGAACTTCTCATAGTCCTCACGCTCGTCGCGGAGCATCTTCTCGAGCATGCCTTTGATTTTCGACTTCACGTTTTTGGCGATGACGCGAAGTTGACGGTCTTGCTGCAGCATCTCCCGGGAAATGTTGAGCGACAGGTCTTCCGAGTCGACCATCCCTTTGACGAAACCGAAATAATCCGGGAGCAGGTCAGGCGACTTCTCCATGATCAAGACACCGTTCGAGTACAGCTCGAGCCCTTTCTCGAACTCTTTCGTGTAATAGTCGAACGGGACCGTCGATGGGATGTAGAGGATCGACTGGTACCGGATTGTGCCGTCGACGTTCAAGTGCAGGTGCTTGAGCGGCTCGTCGAAGCCGTAGCGCTTCTCATGATAGAACGCCTTGTAGTCCTCGTCCGAGAGTTCGCTCTTCCGTTTGCGCCAAATCGGCACCATGCTGTTGATTGTCTCTTCTTCGACATAGTCCTCGTATTCTTCCGAGTCGTCTTTTTGACGATGCTTCGTCACATCGAGCTTAATCGGATAGCGGATGAAGTCCGAGTGCTTCTTGATGAGCGAGCGGATCTCGTACTCTTCGAGGAACGTCGAGTACGTCTCGTCGTCCGTGTCAGCTTTCACATGTAACGTAATCTCGGTCCCGATGTCGGCCTT
The DNA here is from genome assembly GCF_018138125.1 of Exiguobacterium alkaliphilum. NCBI lineage: Bacteria > Bacillati > Bacillota > Bacilli > Caryophanales > Exiguobacterium > Exiguobacterium alkaliphilum. The sequence continues at coordinate 240,808 of NZ_CP073101.1, read as the reverse complement.
GTCCGTCGGTTCGATCGTGTAGCCGTCCGTGCCTTCCGATTCCCACAAGTAACCTTGCTCGCTGTCGACCGAGCGGGTGCGCACCGTCACACGGTCCGCGACCATGAACGCCGAGTAGAAGCCGACGCCAAACTGGCCGATGAGGCTATGGTCTTCTTCCATCTTCGTCGCCTGTTTCATCGCGAGCGAGCCGCTCTTGGCGATGATCCCGAGGTTCGACTCGAGTTCGTCAGCCGTCATCCCGATCCCGGTGTCGCGGATTGTGATGGTCCGAGCGTCTTTGTCGAGTACGACTTTGACGAAGTAGTCGTCCTTGTTGAAGTCGAGTGCCTCGTCCGAGAGGGCCCGGTAATACATCTTGTCGATGGCGTCACTCGCGTTCGAGATGAGCTCACGGAGGAAGATGTCCTTATGCGTATAGATTGAGTGGACCATCAACTCTAAAATTCGTTTCGATTCGGCTTGAAACTGTTTCTTTGTCATGATCGTTCTCCTTTTGTATGTTCGATTTTGGCACTCTATATATAAGAGTGCTAACACTATTGATTATCCTAATTTTTAGAAAGATGTCAAGACGCATCAAACAAAAGATTGACGCGGGGCTCGGATTCACCTATAGTTGAGTACATGCGATGAGCTGGTCTATGTAAGACGGCGGACATTCCTTTTGGGAGCACGTTGTGGAGCGTGGTCCGTCGCGGTAGACTTTCGAGAGCACCTCTAGTGAGAGGTGCTCATTTTTTTGTATATGGGGGGATTATGATGCAACTACATACCATCCATCACGTGGCGATTATCGCCTCGAACTATAATGAGGCGAAACGGTTCTATGTCGACATCCTCGGGTTCGACGTCATCCGCGAGCATGTTCGGCCGGACAAACGTGACTATAGCGTCTAGGTGTCTAAGAGCTTCGAACGACCATAACAAAAGCCCCTTCACGCGAAGGGGCTTTCGTTATGGCCTTACATAGGACAAGAGCATCTCTCGAAGCACCCGTTGCTGAATGATAGGCTCGATGTCGTCTTCTAAATAGCTGATGTGTGACTTTAAGATGATGTTGTTTCCGAACGTCCCGAACGCGTTGATGATCGTGACGAGAGTCGCCCTCACATCGATGTCGTTTCGGAACGACCCGTCCATCTTGCCTTCTTCAATTAAAGGGTCAAGCGTCTTGATAATCTCACATTGCAAGTCGATGTAGTCGTCGATGTCCGGTAACGGGCTCGCGACGAACGACGCATAGCTTTCAAACGCTTCGCGAAAACGGGAATGGTTCGTCTGTTTCATCTGTTGGTCGAGCATATGGTCGAGCACCGCCGTGAGTCGCGTGTAGGCGTCTCCGGGCGTTGTCGTCAATTGCTTGAACGTCTCAAGTGTCGGGGTCAAGTTGCGCACTGCGGCGGCAACGATCAGTTGGTCTTTTTTAGGGAAATAACGAAACAATGTCGCGACGCCGATTTCAGCTGCGTCCGCGATGTCTTGCATCTGCACCCGTTCAAACCCGTCTTGTAGAAACAAAATCTCGGCTTGTTCGATAATGCGATTTAGACGTTCTTCTTTATTCTGTTGTCGTTTACTCATGAAATCACCTCTTTGTTGTGTAGCTATTATAACGTGTCAAAGCGGTTTCGTTGAGACGTGAATGTGTATGAAGTGGTACTAAAGGATGAAATTCGTTTTGTCTGTCTCGTGTCAGAAAGCCTATACTGACAAGAGGATGATTTCACATTAGGGAGGGATTTGATGAAGTGGTGTTTAGATGACGTACGCGAGATGCATGCGGCTGCACCGTATACGTTTTATATCCCGAGCGAAGAAGTATTCCGTCAATTGAAAGTCGGTGATTTAGTAAAATTGATTTTTATGAACGAACATCCTTCTTCTGATGGATATGGTGGTGAACGTATGTGGGTGAAAATCACAGACGTTCAAGGTAATCAATTTGAGGGTGTGCTCGACAATGAGCCATATTATTTACCGATCGAAGTCGGCACGGAACTTTCATTTGGAATAGAGCACATTTGTCAGACCGAATACGAGGAGCCGGATGGGGAGAAATGGGATTATTACGCTAATACATTTGTAATCGTCAGTGCGGACGTGTTGGAGCGCGAAGAATTTCATTTTATGTTGCGGGATAATCCGAACGGGGAAGAGGATTCAGGTTGGTCTTTCTTGAGCGGGTATGAGGACGACGCATATTTAAGTGATACCGAGAATTTTCTCATCGTGTCGATTGGAGTCGTGTTGAATATGGATGATTCGATTTTATCAATCGTACAACAACCCCCGCTTTGTGCATATGAACGGGACGAGGAAGGGACGTTTCAGGAAATTGAAGACTACGATTGGGACGGGTATTTAAACGGCTAAACGATAGCATGGCGCTTCTTTTGTCTGCTCCAACTATTCGAAACAACTTACTGACTTGTCATCATGTATCTCAGAAAAAAGAGGTGAAGGTATGGTGCATCAATTTGAGATGAAACGTTTATGGGAAGATGCACTCGAGATGAATGTGACATTCGAGTTAAAAGCAAAGTGGTGCGAGGTCACGGTAAACGAGTATGTCACAGTAGCCGAGATTGAAGCGCTCGTCTCTGCGCTACAAGCATTCAATGCTCGAAACGGAAAATTGGTTCGGACGTGGACACTTGATAGCCCACTCGTCCACGTCTCTTTGACGTTCGAGCTGGCGAACACGAGAGGGACCGTTCGTGTCACCGCGATGGTCGACCAAATGAAAGGTGACGGCGGCGACATGAAGGCTGTTTTCTCGTTCGAGACGACGATGGGTCAGATTGATGACTTGCAGCGACAACTATCGAATTTTTTGGCGCGTGAAACCAATCTGGTCGAATCGCTTCGTTCGGATTAAATCGCCAGACCAAAACAAGAAAGTGGGTGCAGAAACTGAAAACTCAATTTGAGTTAGAACGCATTTGGATGGATGAGACCGACCTATTTTACCAAGTCAGACTCCAGCTCCACGCCTCCGTCTGTTCTAGCAGTCAAGAGGTGTATATGCAGGACGAGACGCTGCAAGAACTGATTGACTCGATTGCTGGATTCAATAACACTTGGGGGAAGAAACCTGTGATTTGGGAGTTGTTCGACTCGGATGCGGATGAGCAAAAAATCAGCCTCACTTTCACGCTGATTGATCGGACCGGGACGATCCAAGTCGACGTCCATATCCATGATGAGTGGCAACACGACCCGTTCGACCACTTCCGTGCGGCCTTCAGATTCAAGACGACGATGGGACAACTCGATGACCTCAGCGCCCAACTCAAACGGTTCATTCTTCGTGAGACCGACCATGTCGCCTCGCTCCATGAACGATGACAAGCCCAGACAAATAAGCGTCTGGGCTTGTTTTAATACCATTCTTTCGGTTCGTAATTCAATTCACGGAACAACTGCTCGCGCTCTTTCTTCGAAAGGTCGCGCCATTGGCCTGGCGGGAGCTTGCCGAGCGTGATGTTCATGATGCGGACGCGCTGCAAGCGGTACACCTCGTACCCGAGCTCTTCGCACATGCGACGGATTTGACGGTTGAGTCCTTGCGTGAGCGTGATGTTGAAGTCGAACTTCGACAGTTGGTGCACTTTACACGGCAACGTCTTCTGCCCGAGAATCTTGACGCCGGCCTCCATCTGCTCGACGAATTCTGGAGTGATTGGCTTATCGACCGAGACGATATACTCTTTCTCGTGCTCGTTCTCGGCGCGAAGGATCTCGTTGACGATATCGCCGTCGTTCGTCATCAAGATGAGCCCCTCAGAGTCTTTGTCGAGGCGCCCGATATTGAAGATACGGAGCGGATGGTTGACGAGGTCGACCAAGTTGCCTTTCACTTTTTTCTCCGTCGTGCTCGTGATGCCGACCGGTTTATGGACGGCGATGTAGACGTTGTTGCGGGCGACACGGGCGACCGAGCCGTTGACGAGCACTTCGTCCCCAGGCTTCACTTGGTCGCCGATTTTCGCTTTCTTCCCGTTGATGGTGACGCGTCCCTCTTCGACGAGACGGTCGGCTTGGCGGCGGGACGCCTTGCCTGATTCACTGATGAATTTATTGATACGCATCGATTCACGTCCTTTGTTTGGCTTCGTCTTCTCACTATAACGCATTTTACATACCGCCGAAAGCGGGAAACGAACGGAGAGAAGGGATGTGACACGATGGAGCACGCACGAGATTTATTAAAAGAGGCGCTTCGATTTCAAGAACGGCTCTTGGCGTCACCGTTTCAAAAGGAGCTGATTGAGGGGGCATCTCCCGTCCTTTGGTACGGGCGTCCGACAGACGGCCAGTGGCTGACCATCGGCACGAACCCGTCGCGCGGCGAATTCTTTGAACGAGACGGCAAAGTCAGAAGTGACGACGCGCAGAAATTCTATTGGCGTGACCAGTCATTTGAAGCGTATCTAGAGGACGAGACAGCCCTCGACGCGACAATTGAATACGCAACGGCCTATTTTGAGGCCGGGCGGGCGACGACGAGCTGGTTCGGCAAGCCAGACGGGGCGAAACTTGAAGCGTTACTCGAAGGCATGGGTCGATCGTTTTACGATGGGACCGCCATCCATGTCGACTTCTTCAAATATGCGACCTATCGGCAAATGGGGCAGATTCGAGACGGGCGTCGTTGGATGGAACATCCCGACTCGCTGGCGCTTTTAGAACGGACGATTCGTCTCATCCGTCCAGAACGCCTCATCGTGCTCGGTCGCGACAACTGCGTGGCCATGACGGGCTTTACCGAAAAACGGACGGTCACGGGCTATCCGAGCGCCGTCTACGAGCTCGGCCTTCATCCGGCGGGCATCCCGATGGTCGGTCTTCACTTCAAACCGTCCGAAGTGCTCGTCGGCCTCGGCAACGGCGTCGACTTGAACGGTCTGCACCACGGCGCATATGCGAAGCGGGAGCACGTAATGCGAATCGGGGCGCACGTGCGTCAGGAGGCAGACATTTTCTTCTCCTGAAAGATTACTTCGCAGGCGGATAGACGCGCGTGATGCTGCCCCAAAAATTGAACTCGTTGAAGTCGATGTAACGGACGTCCTCGGAGCGGTTGTCGAGCACTTCGAGCAAGACGACGTCAGCGTAGCCGGGCTTTTTATAAATAATATAGCCGATGCCTGTGACCGAATGATTTTTATAGAACCCGTTCGCCATATTCAAGATGAACGGACGATCGGCGAGGAGCTCGCGCTCGAACGTCGACCATTTCCATAAGTAGCGCGAACTGCCGCGTCCCTTATAGCCGTACCGCTCCCAAAGTTTCGTCACGATCGTCGCAATTCGTGTCGGAGGCGTGCCTTTCTCGTCTTTGAACTGATATTCAATCGCAATCGCTCGAGCGTCTTGTTGAATGACAAACGGGTCGTCGGGGATGTTCGTGTAGCCGTGATCACGGTAGTAGCGAAAAATGGCTGTGATGGATGTGAGGGTGCAGTTGTTCTTCCCGCCGTTAAACGCGCGTTGAAGAAGGGGGGGCACCCCGTCGATGCGTTTCTCTTCTTTCACAGTCCAATGGCCGTGATACCGGTCGTCTACATAAGCTTGCGGATTGACGATGCCCGCATAGCCTTTCTTTGCGGTTTCAAGTTGTCCGGCAAAATGCTCTTCCACACCGATCCCTCCTATTCATTCATTATACAAACAACGCCTCTTCCCAGGAAATACGAGAAGAGGCGTTTGTCGTCAAAAGACCAAATGGGCGATCCCGACGATAATCGGGAGCGTGATAAACGTCCGGAGCAAGAAGATGAGGATGAGGTCGACGAATGAGATTGGCAGTTTCGAGCCGAGGAGCAGCCCCCCGACTTCGGACATGAAGATGAGCTGGGTGACCGATACGGTCGCGATGATGAAGCGCGTCATCTCACTCTCGATGCCGCTACCGAGTACGGCCGGCAAGAACATGTCGGCGAACCCGACGACCATCGTCTGGGCGGCGGCTTCGGCTTCCGGTACTTGGAGCAACATCAAAATCGGTTCGAACGGCTTGCCGAGAATCGTGAAGAGCGGCGTATACTCCGCGATGACGAGCGCGATCGTCCCGACGGCCATGACGATCGGCAAGATGCCGAGCCACATGTCGAGCACGTTTTGGAAGCCGTCCTTCAGCGTGGCACCAAAGCTCTTACTCGATTGCGACTTGAGGAGCGCTTGGCGAAGCGCCCACTTCGGCATCGACACGTTTGCTGGGACCGGCTCTTCCGGCTTCAGTTCCGTCCCTTCATACGGCGTGTCCGCTTTTTTCGAGAGCGGATAGATCCGCGGCATGATGAGGGCCGCGACGATACCTGAGATGACGATCGCTCCGTAATACTGTAGGAAGTAGGCATCGAGTTCCATGTACGACAATATGACGATCGTGAACGTGATTGAGACGACCGAGAACGTCGTCGCGATGACGGCGGCTTCTCGCTTCGTATAGTAGCCGTTCTCGTACTGTTTCGTCGTCAACAGAATCCCAATCGTCGCATCCCCGACCCATGATGCGAGCGAGTCGAGCGAGGCCCGGCCCGGGAGCTTGAAGAGCGGACGCATGACTTTGATGAGCATCGTCCCGACGAACTCGAGCAACCCGAAGTTCAAGAGGAGCGGGAGCAACATGCCGGCAAAGAGGAACGTCGCGAACAAGATTGGAATCAAATCGTAAAGGAGTAGTCCGCCCGTGAACTCGGACGTGATCATCTCAGGGCCGAGGACGAGAAGTGTCATGACGCCGGCGATGAACCCGACGACGCGCATGGCGAACCAAAACGGTGTGACGTTCAACAACGAATTGAAGTGCGGACGCTCCAAGACGAACGCCGGTTTGGCCAAATACGTCCATAGCGACCCGAGCACCGAGAGGCCCATCATGATGACAGCAAGTGTCGGTACGACGTCGCCAATCAAGTCGATGAGTTGGTTCGATAAGAAGGCGACCGGGATGGTAAAGCCGTCGTCCGTCGGAATCGGGACGATGAAAAACATGAGACCGATTAGAGACGGGATGATAAATTTCAAAAAATCGTTGGACGTAAACGATGGATTGTCTTCGTTCGTCCTGTTTGGTGGTTGATTCATAGTGAATACCCCTTTTCCCCGAGAGTGTAGTATGTCTTCGCGTGTCCCCATCACGCGAGACGGTATGACGATGAAGGAATGTGTTCTTCTCATTCATTATAGAGAAGGGAAAGCATGACGGACAACAATCCGTTGCAATTTTCAGAAAAAAATGAACGGTCTCATGAGCGTACGATTCGTATTCTCGGCCTCACTTTAGTATGATGACAGCGAGTGTTACAAATTCGAGATATTCAGCATATATAATAGAAGTGGAGAGATGAACATGAGATTAAGCATACTCGATCAAGCCCCGGTCACGTCTGGCCATACGTCAGAGCATGCGTTGACGAGCGCCGTCGAACTCGCGCAACTAGGTGAAGCGCTCGGCTATCACCGCATGTGGATGGCCGAACACCATGGCGGCATGTCGTTCGCGAGCTCGGCACCGGAAGTCGTCAGTGCGTACATCGCGGCCAAAACGGAGCGGATTCGGCTCGGCTCGGGCGGCATCATGATGATGCACTATTCCCCACTCAAGATGGCCGAGGTGTTCAAGACGCTGAGCGCACTCGCGCCAGGACGCATCGACTTTGGGGTCGGACGGGCGCCGGGCGGGGATGCGAATGCGATTTATGCGATGTCACAAGGCCAGAAGCCGATGATGGACGGATTGTATGAAAAATTAGCGACGACGCTCCAACTCATCAATGACGAGACGCCAGAAGAACGTTGGTATAAACACACGCCGGCCGCGCCGACCGGTGTGACGCGCCCGGAGGCTTGGCTTCTCGGGTCGAGCGGGAACAGTGCCGTCCAAGCCGGGCGGATGGGCGTCGGCTATTCGTTCGCTCAATTTTTCAACGGGGAATTGAGCACGGAAGCGCTCGACGCCTATCGCGACAACTTCCGTCCGTCCGCTTTCATGGAGAAACCGGACATCAACGTGACGTATCTCGTCACGACGGCCGAGACGGAAGAAGAGGCGGAATATTTGGCCCGTCCGTCCGACTTGTCTCGTCTCTTCTTGATGCGTGGCCAACTGCGCCAACTGATGAGTCCGGAAGCGGCGCACGAGTACCCGCTCACCGAGGTCGACAAGATTCATATCGCGAACAACCGGGCCATCCATCTCGTCGGGACGCCGAAACAGATTGCGACCCAACTTCAAGAGGAGTCGGCACGTTACGGGTTTGACGAGGCGATGATTTGCAGCATCCAACACCAGCAGTCCGACCGCCTGAACGTCTATCGTTTGCTCGCGAACGAACTGCTATAACAAGACGCTCCTTCTCTAATCGGGAAGGGGCGTCTTCGTTTAGGCGAACAGTTGGAAGAGCACGAACAAGACGACGATACCGCCGAGTAGCACGGTGAAGAACACGGAAGCTGCCCGCTCTTGATTGCGAAGAATCGTGTACAGCCCGACAAAGAACGCACCGATCGCTGCGGCGAACGCCGTCATCGAGGCGGCGGCTGCCCACGTATTGTCGAACAGCGTGCCGGTGTTGAACGGTTGAGCGGACTGCGTGCTGACGGTGGCGACAATCAACAAGAGGAAGACGGCGAGCAACAACCCGACCGACCATTTGCCTGGCCGTGTCTGCGGATAGACGTTTCGACTGATCATGATGGCTCACCTCGTTTCAAGACTTGATTCAGTTATCTTTACCCGTTTTTGTATGCTCTGAGTAAAAAACACTTTCCCTTTTTTTGAACGGATTTGTGAACAAACGGGTAGAAAAGTTCTACACTAGAGTCAACAGAAATCGCATGGAGGTAACGTATGAAGCAGATGAAGGCCGACCCGCATTACTTGTTTGATGTATTCGTTCGTTTATATCGCATGGTGTTTTTAATGGAAGTGACCCCGGAAGGCTATCGATACGTCCGCGTCAGTGAGCAAGGGAAGCGTGCCTCGATGCTCCCAGACGACGTGGCCGGACGCTATTTGCACGACATGTACGCAGCTGATGTGGCCGAGGAGTTGATTCATCATTACGATACCGTCATCGAGACGAGTGAGCCGGTCTATTTCATGTCGAAGATGAACATCGAATCCAACACGGCACGTTTCGCCTCATCGGTCCTCATGCCGATCGAGAACGTGGCCGGTGACGTCTGTTACGTCCTCGGCTTGACGACCGACCTGTCCGAAGAGGCCGAGCTGAAGCTGTTGTCGAGCATTGAGCACATCGATTATTTGACCGGGATGCCGAACTTGATGAAAGTGAAGCTCGAGCTCGAGAAGCTGTTTGAACATACGACGGAACGTGACATGGCGAGCGTCATGCGCCTCCATATCAACCGGTTCAAAATCGTCTTGTCGCTGCAAGGGGTCGAGTCGTCACACCATTTGATTAAAGAGATGACGCGCCGCCTAGCGGAGCTATTGCCGACCGGTTCGATGATTGGACGAGTCGACGGGGAAGACTTCATCGCCGTCTTGCCGGACACGCACATCGAGACGGCGTTCGAGCATGCGGAACGATAGCTCGAAGCCATCGCTGACTACACGTATGAGGTGGGAGGCACCGAGTTCACGTTGTCCGGCTGTATCGGGCTGAGCACCGGGTACGAGGATGCCGACCGCGTCATCATGAACGCATCGACGGCACTGCTCGAAGCGAGGCAGGCCGGAAAGCAAATGATTCGCATCTATGAGAAGGATGATTACGTCCAACATTACATTGACGAGATGACGATTGAGACCGAGCTCGTCAAAGGATTGAAAGCGAACGAGTTGCGTGTCGTCTATCAACCGCGAGTCAGCTGCCATGATGGGACGATTCATTTCGAGGCGCTCGTGCGATGGCATAGCGCGTTGCTCGGGAACGTCTCGCCCGAATCGTTCGTCACGATTGCCGAAAAATCGCTCTTGATTGAGGACGTCACCGCCTTCGTCGTCGACCGCGTCTGTCGGGATATGACCGAGGCCCCGGCCTTGTTCGAGGGGCGCCGTGTCGCCATCAACGTGTCACTGGTTGTCTTCCGTCAACCGTATATGCGGAACGTGCTCACCGTCTTGGCATCGCACGGGCTTTCGCCGGAACAGTTCGAGTTTGAAATCACCGAGCACACACTCATGCAGGAGCCGCTCGTCGGGATCCAGACGGTTGATTACTTAAAAGAAAAAGGGTTTCGTATCTTGATTGACGACTTTGGTGTCAGTTATTCGTCCCTCAATTATTTAAAACTGTTCGATATCAACGGCATCAAGATTGACCGGTCGTTCATCAGTCAGCTCGATCAAGACAACGGCTTAAAGGAATACGAGATCGTCAAATTGATCGTCTCGCTCGCCAAGAAACTCAACCTAGAAGTGACAGCTGAAGGGGTGGAGACCGAAGCGCAGTATCGTGCGATCGAGCGCCTCGGCTGTGACGAAGTCCAAGGTTACTTCTTTAGCCGCCCGCTGCCGCCGGCCGACTTGCACGCGGCGCTGAATGCGCTCGAGCATCATCATGCGGCGCTGCGCCATGGGTTATCGGGGCGACAACAGGCAATCACTTCACTCGACGAGAACGAGACGGAGCGGTTGAAGGCGATTTTACGCCTTGAAATTTTACATTCGCCACGGGAAGAACGATATGACCGAATCAGCCGTCTCGTCGCCCAGACACTCGATATGCCGACCACGCTCATCTCGATTTTGACGACGGACCAGCAGTGGATCAAATCGTGTCACGGGGAAAAAATCGCACCGTACGTCGAACGAAAATGGACGCTCTGTGACCGCGTCGTCACGAGTCGAACGAATCTCGTGTTAGAAGACGTCCAAGCGACGGAACCGACGAGCGGGAATCCGGTTCTTGAAGGGCTAGGGTTTTATGCCGGTGTCCCGCTCGTCACACGCAGCGGACACGCCATCGGGACGCTCTGCGTCACGGACGAGACACCGCGGCCGTTCGACGAGGAAGGGGTTCGGACGCTCGAAGATTTTGCCCGCTGGGTGATGGCCGAAATTGAACTGAGCGAGCAGGTGCGTGCCGGCATGAGACGGCAACAGACGCTCGAGTCGCTATATGAAGTGACCGCGCTCCACGCCTCCTTCCCGGAGAAGCTAAAACGGATTCAGACCGTGTTGCGGGAATGGATGGGGTATTCGCATACGATCGCCTTCTCAACTGAAAGTGGTTATAAGATATAAGACGTGGTCGAGTGACGGGGACACCATGCTCGATTGGACGGAGGGCACGTATGAGCGAATCGAAGCGTTAGCGAAGCACGGTCACCAAAAGCTGGAGCGGGCCGAGCTCGTCATCGATACAATCGAATTCTCGGGAATGATCAGCTTGCCGCTCGTCAATGAGGGCAAGACGTTCGGCTGGCTCGTCTTCCTCACGGAACAGGGCAGCTTTGAGGATGTGATCGACCAGGTCGCAATTCAAGAGATGACGGACACGATTTTACTCGTGACCCGTTGGATGGAGAACGAGATTCGCCGCGAGCGCAAACATCAGGAAGTCATCGATCTGATTACGAAAGACGGCCTGACAAAGCTCGGCAATCGCCATTCGCTCACGGCAGACTTGCGACAAAAGATGAATCGGAAACAAGCCGTCGCGCTCCTGTTCATCGACTTAGACGATTTCAAACGGATCAACGACACACACGGTCACCTCGTCGGGGATGAAGTGCTCGTCGAGACGGCGAAACGAATCCGTTCGTTCAGTCAGTTTCATGACGGCAAGGCGTATCGGTTCGCCGGGGACGAGTTTTTGATTGTCTTGGAAACAGAACAACTCGCACAAGCGGACTTCGAGCAACTAGCAACGCTCATTTCCCAGGAAATGATGGTCGGGAACGAGTTGGTGCTCCGTCTGTCCGCGAGCATCGGCATCGCCTATTCGTCGAGCGGGCTCACCTCGCTCGATGAGCTCATCCATCACTCGGACGCGGCAATGTATGTCGCCAAAAATGGTGGGGGCGACGGGTTTTATATTTATGATTCATTTAAAGACGACCAATAAGGAGAGGATCACACATGCAGACATTCATTCCTCACTCACCTCGATTTTGGTACATGACGCCAGTGGCCGAGACCGATCGCCCCATCCTAGGCGTCGTTGTGGGGGAAACACATACACTCTTAATCGACGCCGGGAACTCGGAGTCCCATGCGAACGACTTATTCGCCGCAATGGATGCCGAAGGTCTAAAGCGACCGACGCTCGTCGCGCTGACGCACTGGCATTGGGACCATATTTTCGGGCTCTCGGCCTTGACGGGTCTCGTCTCGATCGCGAGCACGGACACGAAAAACCGGATGGCGCGTCTCTTGCCCTATGAATGGGACGATGCCTCGCTCGACGAACGCGTCAAAAGCGGAATCGAGATCCCATTCTGTGCCGATGCCATCCGTCTCGAGTTCGGTACGGAACGGACGATGCGCGTCGTCTTGCCGACGGTCACGTTCGATGACACGCTCACGCTCGATCTCGGTGGCGTCCACGTCATCTTGAAACACGTCGGTGGGGACCATGCGGCCGACTCGGTCGTCGCCTATATCCCGGAAGAGAAAGTTTTGTTTCTAGGCGACGCACTCTATGCGAACCTGTACGCCCCGTCCTGGCGCATGACGGCAGAAGCGACGCTCCGGTTGCTCCACCTGCTCGACCGGTTCGATGCGGACGCGTACGTGTGGTCGCATGGGGAAGTCGTATCCCGTGAAGCGTTTGAAAAAGACCGTGACATGTTGCGCGAATTGGCGCATTTGGCGTTAGATTTCCCGGGAAATGAAGCGGTGATGACGGCTCAGTACGAACAGAAGGTCGGTCGGACGGTCAATGAGGAAGAGCGGGAGTTGATTACGTTCTTCGTGAACGGGTCGAGTGAGACATGATGGAGATTCAAGAGATTGTACAGGACGATGCAGCGTTTCAACAACACTTGACGGAGCGACTTCGGGCGTTTAACGACAAGCATTCACCCCATCATCGAAACATTCGATGTGTGGACGTGCCGGTCGTCCAATTGAAAGTGGAGCGAGACGGGGAGATCATCGCCGGATTGTATGGTAGCGTCTATTGGGGCTGGTTCGATTTGGACCGACTATGGGTCGCTGAAGCGTATGGCAAGCAAGGACTTGGCTCACGGTTGCTCGCGGCGGGAGAGGCGAAAGCACAGGCGCTCGGGGCCACTCAGGTGAAACTGACGACGTTCTCATTCCAGGCGAAAGCGTTCTATGAGCTTTACGGCTACGAGGTCGCCGGGGTGTTGCGTGACTATCCACCGGGTGCCGACTATTATATGATGACGAAGCGTCTCAGCGACGTATAAAAAACAGGCGACTCCCGCGAGTCGCCTGTTTCAGTATACTTTATCCCCGTTAAAAATCGAATTTTTCACCATGACGTAATCGACGGTGCGCAATGCGTCCAGATTGTCCCCACCCGAGTAAGAGATGGCCGATTGGAGGTCTTGCTCCATCTCGGTCAACGTGTCCTGCAGTGCCCCTTTGTACTCGACGAACATCTTCTTGCCTTCGACGTTTTTCCGCTCTCCTTTTTGGAATTCAGACGCCGAGCCGAAGTATTCTTTGAGCAGTTTCCCGTCCTGCTCGACCGTCGCACCTGGTGACTCCTCATGTCCGGCGAACAACGATCCGATCATCACCATCGAAGCCCCGAAACGAATCGATTTCGCGATGTCCCCGTGCGTGCGGATGCCCCCGTCCGCAATGATCGGTTTGGTCGCCGCTTTGGCGCACCAACGGAGAGCAGCGAGTTGCCATCCACCTGTCCCGAAACCAGTCTTGATTTTCGTGATGCACACTTTCCCCGGGCCGATGCCGACTTTCGTCGCATCTGCCCCCGCATGCTCAAGTTCGCGGACCGCTTCGGGCGTCCCGACGTTCCCGGCGATGACGAATGTCCCCGGTAAATGATGCTTGATGTGTTGAATCATGCGGATGACCGCGTTCGAATGCCCGTGCGCGATGTCAATCGTGATGAATTCAGGCGTGTGCCCCGTTTCAGCGAGCATCTCGACGAAACGATATTCGTCTTCCTTCACCCCGACGCTGATTGACGCGTATAAGCCGCGTCCGTGCATGTCTTCGATGAAGGCGAGGCGCGTCTCGGGATTGAAACGGTGCATGATGTAGAAATAGCCGTTCTCCGCGAGGGAGAGGGCGACGTTCTCATCGATGATCGTCTGCATATTCGCAGGCACGACCGGGAGCCGGAACGTGAAACCGCCGAGCGTCACGCTAGCGTCACACTCGGACCGGCTATCGACGATACATTTAGCCGGAATCAATTGAATATCTTCATAATCGAACACTTTATCCATGTAGTCCACCTCTATTTACGAACGTTTTAATTGATTTAAGTGAAAATACTTCGTCCATTCGGTAATGTAACCTATATTTGGATGAAAGTCAAAGCAAAATGGCTTTAAAAACATAAAAAAGATAATGTTTCAGGATTCCAACGTTTTAATGTTCGGTTTTTAATCTAAAAATTGTATGTTTCACGTGAAAAAGACCGCTTTTCAGCGGTCTTCATACACGGCGTAACCGTTTCGTCCATTCGATTTTGCTTCGTATAAGGCGAGGTCGGCTCGCTTCAAGAGTTGCTTCGACGTCGTCGCACCGTCACAACAGGCGATGCCGATGCTCGATGTCGTCACGAACTCGTGCGTCTCGATCTGCCACGGTTGTTCAAGGGCAGCGAGTACTTTTTCAGCGACACGGTGCGGGGCGATCGGGTCGTTGTATCGAATCAAGACGATAAATTCATCTCCACCGAATCGGGCGATGACGTCTTGCTTACGGAGGACGTGGGTGAGGCGATTGGCCAACTGACGGAGCAACTCGTCTCCGATGTCATGGCCGAGCGTGTCGTTGATTAGCTTGAATCGGTCGAGGTCGAGCGATAAAATCGCGAGTGCCTCCGCCTCTTCTTCAATCCGAGAAAGCGACTCGTCGAGGTAGGCCAGGAAATAGCGGCGATTCGGCAAGTCCGTCAACGTATCGTGATACGCGAGATGCCGCAACTGTTTCTCGACAACTTTCCGTTGCATGATCTCTCGGGTGACTGTCAAGTAGTGGAGCAACGTGCCCGCGTCGCTATAGATGGCCTGAATCTTCGTCTCGAGCCAAATCCATCGTCCGTCATCGTGCGCATGTCGGAACTCGAGCGTAAGCGGTGAAGCGGCGGTGATGGTTTGAAGCGTTTGACGTGTCGAGGCGACATCGCGAGGATGGATGAAGTCGAGCGTATTTTTACCCTCGTAAAATGACGGCGTATAACCGAGCACATGAAGATGGGACGGGCTTGCGTAGCGTACCGTCCCGTCCGGCTCGAGCATGCAGACGAGGTCGCTCATATTTTCGGTGATGAGACGGTATTGCGTCTCGCTTTGACGAAGCGCTTCTTCCATCTCGCGCTTTTCCGTCACGTCACGGAGCACGGTCAGGACGGCAGTCGTCCCTTCGTAATCGATGACGAGGCTCGTGATGTCCATATGTAATCGCTGGCCGCCATGGGTGACGAGCGTCAACTCCGTGTCATCGACAGGGTCGCCGAGACGGAGCGCCTCGAGTCGCTTTAGGATGCGCTCGTGATGTTCCGGGGCGATGAACTGAAAGATTGATTCGTGATGCATGTCGGTCTCGCCAATCGTCGAGCGCGCGATGGCGTTCGCGTATAACACGCGTCCATCCCGATGCACGATAATCCCTTCTGGAATCATCTCGATCAATTGGCGGTAACGCCGTTCGCTCTCTCGCATCGCCCGTTCCGCATCTTTCTCCGGGGTGTGGTCGATGATGATGGCAAACAGGCCGTTAATATGGCCACCGACTTCAATCGGGATGTTCAAGATTGCCAAGTCGAGCGGTTCTCCGGACCGGTAACGTCCACGAATGGCGTACTTGTGTGGAGTGCCTGACATGGCATGGCGAAGCCCCGCTTCGACCGTTGTGCGTTCAGACGTCTCGACCCAGTCGATGAACGAGCGGTCCAACAAGTCATCTTCCGTGTAACCTGTAATCGCCGTAACGGCCGGATTGAGCGACTTGATGCGGAAATCATGATCGAGGACAAAAATACCGTGCGGCGAATAACGGCGTAACGACTCATGCTGATCACGTAAAATCGTCAGTTCGAGCTCACGTCGCTTGCGTTCGGTCACTTCCCGGACGACCGAAATGACGTGCGTGCACGTCTCCCCGTCAAACACCGGCGTCACTTCTGACTCGAAGTAGTGCAGTGGCAACGACAAGACGTCCTCTGATTCGAGCGTATCCGTATAGAACGAATCGGCAAGTTGATAATCTTCATAAACGACGCTCTTTCGTTCTCGGATGGCTTGATTGTAATAGCGAGAGATGAGCGCGGCCGTTTCAGGCGGCACTTTATCCTCAATGCTCTTCCCAAGGTCGTCATCAGTCCAGCCGATCGCACGTTTGCCGGGCTCGTTGACGAACACATATCGATAGGTCGCCCCGTCGACTTCCATGAAGAACACGTAGTCCGAAATCTTATCAAACGTTCGAAGTAGGGCGGCGGAATGGTGATGAATCGTCTGGTCAGCGTACATGATGTCCCTCGTTTCGATAAAAACTTTTCAACACGTCATTCTCATATTACCGTATGTCGAACAGAAATGTGTGAACATTCAAAAAAGACAAAACGAAAGTTCCGTCCTGTCAGGCTACCTGTTTTAGCTTGGCGCGTTCATGCCGTCCGTTCATGATGTGATACAAGAAGAGCAATAAAGCCACGACCCCTGCGAGACCGAGGTAGAGCATCGAGAACCCGGTCAGTGGAATCATCAAGCCAATCAAGTATGGTCCGAATCCGAGACCGGCGTCGAGGGCGATGAAAAACGTGGACGTGGCCATCCCCATTCGTGCAGGCGTCGCCGCTTTGACCGCAATCGCTTGCGTCCCGGATTGGATATTCCCGAAACCAAGGCCGATCAAGGCGCCGGCGACGAGCAAACCGAGCGCCGACGTGGCCTGGCTCAACACGAGCAAACCGACGGCGAACACGGCGATGGCCGGATACATGACCACGTTCGCCCCGCGCGCGTCCATGAGCCGACCGGTAATCGGGCGGGATAAGAGCACGGCAATCGAATAGACGAGGAAGAAAATGCTGGCCGCTTCGACGAGGTCGAGCTCGCTCGCGTAAAAGTTGATGTAAGACAACACACTCGAGAAGCTGAGCGCGGCGACGGCGATGATGAGGGCGATCGGTAACGCTTTTGGTTCGACGAACGAGCTCGGTGAAAAGCCGCGGACGATGCTTGGGTTGTCCGCTTCCGGCACGTTGACGGTCAGGGCGCTGACGAGGCTGATGAGCCCGATGACGAGACAGAGCAAGAAAATCGTAGAAAAGTTCGTATATTGACTCATGAGTAGGCCGACGAATGGACCGATCGCGGTCGCGAGTGTCGAACTCATGCTGTAATAGCCGATGCCTTCCCCTTTACGGGCCGCTGGGATGACTTGCGCGACAATCGTGCCGGTCGCCGTGCTCGACAGTCCCATGCCGAGCCCGTGCACGAAGCGGGTGAACAAGAGGAAACCGACACCGAGGTCGACGAAATATAGGAGAATCGTGGCGGTGAAGAACGTCAGTCCGATGAGGAGTGTCTTCCTCCGGCCGATCGAATCGATGAGCCGCCCGATGAACAACCGCCCGACGAGCGTACCGATAATAAAGATGCCCGTGATGAGACCGGCCTCACTCGTTGAAGCCCCATAGGCCGAGACGGCGTGGACCCCGATTGTGACCATGAGCAGGAAGAAGATGAGTGTTAAGAAAAAGTTGACGAGCGAGATGATGAGAAAATCTTTCGTCCAAAGTTTTTGAGTGGCCAAATGCATGGAACCCGCCTCCTAATATAAATAGTTAGTAAACATAACTAAAGGAGTATAGCAAACAGCGGGCGCGTTTGTCTGTTCGGACGCATCGCCTCGCCTCGAAAAAGACGTGACCCGTTGGATGGGTCACGTCTTCTGAATTGATTTCAATCAAGTCCGGTCCCAGAATCGGCCTTTGGCAATCCCGTCGATAAACGTATCGAACCCGTCGAGACTGTGTTCCGGGAACGAGAATACTCCAGGCTGGTCCGTCTCCACACGGCACTTCGCGAGCGCTTCCTCGTGGTGAAGATGGAGGGCGAGCGGTTTGAAGTGCTTGTACGTGTTCTCGATGAACTCGAGGACGTCGTCTTCGACTTTGTTGGCGGCACTGACGAGGAAGGCGGCATCGAACAGGCTCGAGTCGACCGTGTCATACGTCTCTTTCACTTTCAAGTCGCCGAGCGTGTATGCTTTCTTGCCGACGAGGCTATAGTTGACCTTGTTGCCAGCGAGCGCTTGCACCCACGCCTTCACTTGCCCGGCATCGACATCGCCCGCTAACAAGACGGCGACACTCTTCGTGTCCGGTTTCGAAATCGTGTTGGCCATGCTGAGGGCAGGGGACTTCTTGTCCGAGACGACTTCGTTGTTCTCAGCCGGTAGCTCGACTCCGATGTTGTCAGCGACGACAGAGGCGAGGTGCCGGTCGATCCGATTCAACAAGTCGACGGCGTTCGTTTTCACCATGTCCGAGTCACATTTGCCGAGCTCGAAGCTGCATGCGTCTTGGATGTGTTGTTTCTCGACGTCGGTCATGCTGTTATAAAACATTTTCGCCTGTGAGTAGAAGTCGAGGAAGCTGTCGCTGCGTCCGCGAATCTTATGCCCATCGATTTTCTCTTGGTAATGCTCGAAGCCGCCTTGGTCGGCAGGGACGGGCTCGGGTTGGTTGTTGTTGAGCGCATTCTTGTGATAGCTCGTCTGGCCTTTGTGGACGGCCATCTGGTGCATGCCATCGCGTTGGTTGTTATGGAACGGGCAGACCGGTTTATTGATCGGGATTTGATGGAAGTTCGGTCCGCCTAGTCGTGACAATTGCGTGTCCGTATACGAGAACAGACGCCCTTGCAGGAGCGGGTCGTTCGAGAAGTCGATACCTGGGACGAGGTGGCCCGGGTGGAACGCGACTTGTTCCGTCTCGGCGAAGAAGTTGTCAACGTTTCGATTGAGCACCATGCTACCGACGAGTTTCACCGGCACTTCTTCTTCCGGCCACAGTTTCGTCGGGTCGAGAATATCGAAATCGAACTTGAACTCATCTTCCTCGGCGATGAGCTGGAGGCCGAGCTCCCATTCCGGATAATCCCCTTTGTCGATCGCCTCGTACAAATCGACGCGGTGGAAGTCCGCGTTCTTGCCGAGCGCTTTCTGCGCTTCGTCCCACACTTGCGAATGGACGCCGAGTTTCGGTTTCCAATGGAACTTGACGAAATGGGCCTTCCCTTCACTGTTGACGAGGCGGAACGTATGCACGCCGAACCCTTCCATCATGCGAAGGCTGCGCGGGATGCCCCGGTCGCTCATCGCCCACATGATCATATGGGCCGTCTCATGATTTTGGCCGACGAAATCCCAGAACGTATCGTGGGCGCTCCCGCCTTGCGGGACTTCCGTATGCGGCTCCGGTTTCACGGCATGGACGAGGTCGGGGAACTTGATGGCGTCTTGGATGAAGAAGACGGGGATGTTGTTCCCGACGAGGTCATAGTTGCCTTCATCTGTGTAGAACTTCGTCGCGAATCCCCGCACGTCACGGACGGTGTCACCCGAACCACGCGATCCTTGTACGGTCGAGAAACGGACGAACACCGGGGTCACTTTCGACGTGTCGTTCAAAAAGTCGGCTTTCGTGTAGTCGGCGAGCGGCTCATACAACCGGAACTCCCCGTGCGCCCCGACGCCACGGGCATGGACGATGCGTTCCGGGATACGCTCATGGTCGAAATGCGTCATCTTCTCGCGGAAGTGGAAATCCTCGATGAGTGTCGGTCCCCTCCGACCCGCCTTGAGCGAGAACTCGTCCTCGGCCATCTTCAGCCCTTGGTTCGTCGTCAGCCCGGCCTGTTGCTCGTTGTCAATCGTATGTTGTTTCAACTGCTCTTCCTTCTTGTTCCCCATGTTTGTTGCCTCCCCTTTAAGTATACGCACCCGTGTAAGCCACGATTTGGCTTACTTATCGAGTTTTCCCTAACCGGACGATAAAAAACCCCTCTTTTTCAAAAGAGGGGAAGGTTCATCGTAGCATCGACAGCGTCCTCGTCGTCCCGTCGGACAAGGTGTAACGGACGATGTAGTGTCGGGCCGTCGTCTCGAGCGTATACGAGCGAATCTTCGTCGGTCGTTCGCCGAGGTGGAGGAGCGTCAAGTAAGTCACGCCTTTTCCACGCTTCGTCGTCGCGACTTGGTTGCGTCGTTTCCAATCGTAATCGCGATACGAGACGTAGCTCGAACCGATGGCAAGCTTCGGCGTGGCGTCGACTTCAAGCTGTAAGACATGGAGCGAGCGTCCTGCGGCATCTTTGAAATAGGCGTAACGGCTCCCGCTCTCGGTGCGGTTCAACCCGACCCCGAGGTGGAACCGTTGGACGAACGAAGCGGTCACGGGACTCGTGATGCGGTCGTAGACGAGCATCGTCCCGTCCCGGTCGTAAGCGAGTCGACGCGTATGGGCCATGCCGCTCCCGATCAACTGGCTCGTCCCGGCGGCCGTCCATTGCGTCGACGACGCCCCGACGGACGTGATGCGGCTTCGCCCCAAATTGCTCGAGGTCAAATTGAAGCTCTTGCCGGACACATGGACCGTGTTGTGGGCCGCCGCGGGTAATACGGCTTGTCGCTCGGGTCGGGACGTATAACCGTAGCGACCGCTCTCGACGATGAAGTCTCGTCCGTAACCGGAGACGTCAATCGATAAGTCATCGGCATGTTTGTGGACGTTGCTGTGATAGCCGGCTGTCATCATGACGTGGACGGCATCCTCGAACGCCCCGGCGCGTCCGCCCCAATGTTGGCGGAAGAACGCGTATTGATCCGACAGGCGCCCGACCCGTGTCGTCGGGGCTGTTCCGCGCGTCCCGCCGCTCATCGCGTAAAGCAGGTGTGGGGAACGGTCGACGTGTGGGATGGCCTCCGGATGATGGACGAGCGACGGGGTGTCGCCGAACATCGGCAACGTTCCGTTCGGTTTAAGCATATAGGTCAGCGCGTTCGGCATATCCTTTACGTCTAGCATCCGGCTTGATAATCCGAAGCGATTGGCGGCGGCCCAGTCGTTGAAGCGGCTGAGTGTGTCATACATATAGATTTGATAAAACGGCGAATGCTCGAGATGGACACCGTCGGCACTCAGGCTGTGATTCAGCTGGGCAGTCAGTCGGTTCGTGGCGAGCGTGCGCCAGCCGGCGGAACGATCGAACGAGCGATGCGTCTCGGAGATGGCGGTGAGCGCCATGTCTTGAAAGATGCCGTGATTGTTTTTCGATTTATAGAAGCTCGGTGTCGCTAGTAGCGTCGCGTGCTCATACAGCGTCTTCGCGAACAGTTGCGAGAACGCCGGGTCGTCATTCACACGTGACGTCCGGTAGACGTTCCAAAAATTGAGCAGGTGAAACGTCCGAATAGCAGTCCCGTGGTCATGATAAGGCCACGTATGGCGCTTATAGTCCTCGACTGGATATTGTTTCGTCCAACTTTGAACGAGTCGTTTTCCGTAACGGAGGTACTCGTCCCGTCCGTTCACCGTATAGGCTTGTGTCAGTTGGTTGAGCGTCGTGAAATAATGGATTTGAAAGACGAACGAATTAGAGTCGACTTTCGGGATCGACGTGTCAAATCGATATGTATCAACGTTCGGGACCCGGAGCGTGTAGGGAGGGGACGGGATATACCAGTTTCCTCGCAAGGCGGCATCGGCTCGGGTGACGGCGTTCGTAGGCGACAGGACATCATATGTATATTGGGACGCCCCGCGGGTGAGCGTCCGCATATATTCGTGCGTCAGCCGGGCGTACGCGTCTGACGAGAATGTCGCGCGTGAGAGGTGACTCGCCTGTAGCGTGCCGTCTTGCTTTCGGACGTACCACGTCGTCTTGCCATCGGTGACGCGATAATAGCTCCCTGACGTCGTGATGGCCTGAAACGTCTTGGCGCCTCTCAATGTCGATTTCGGGGTGAGCGTCTTGCCGACAAATTGATAGAGCGTGGCACCGGCTCGGACGTTCAGCTGATACGGTGCCGATGCGGCCGCTTCCGCGCCGAGCGGCGGGAACAACGAACCGACCAATAGGGCGATGACAACAGCACATAGGTGTCTTCTCATGCATCTCGTCCTTTCTACATCAACGAAAACGACAAAAACCTTCTCCTTATCATTAGCCGAAGGAGAAGGGAAGTCCTGCCTGTTCCGTTGATTAGAGGGCGGCCCAGACGTTTTGTTTTAAGACGATCTGTTGCACGTCTTCCGGATCAATCCCGTATTTGGTCGAAATGGTCCGGGTCACACGTGAACGGATATCGGGGTGGTCCGACGCTTTCGTCTCATACACATCGTTCCAGGCCCGCCATACGCGAACTTCTTCCTCGGATAGTTGGGAATCCCACTCTTTCTCGCGCAACTGCCACCCGAACGTCATCTCTTCGTAATCGCCGGGAGCGACCGTTCCGGCGAGTCCCCAGTCACCACCGGGACCGAAGACGGCTTGTCCGAGCGGTGAGTCGGTACCGATGTACGCCTCATGGTCGTAATATTGGATTAACGCCGCTTGGAACGTGTCGCGGTGTTTAACTTCGTCGATGACGTCGTGACTGATTGCCTGTAGCGTCTCCACGTCCGGTTGGCCGTGCACGACGACGTCGTACTCATAGCGTACCGTCTCGTCTTCTTCGACGGCTCGACTTTCTTTTATCGTGTACGGTCGGTCCGTCGTTTGGACCGATTCGGTCTGCGTCGACTCCGGCTCGCTCTCGGCGTCGTTCGGCCAGACGTAGATGGCGAAAGCGAGCGCTGGGAGGACTAGCAAGCCTCTTCGGGTACGGTACACCCATGTTGGTTTTCGTCTGTTTTTCTTTTTCTGTCTCATGTCGTTCACTCCTTGCGATATGTATCAAAAAAGCCCCTGAACGTCAGGGGCGGACGGTGTCGGATTGTCGCGTCCGATCGAGTCGGACGATGCGGGTATCGTCATTGTCGATGCCGCGTACGAGATCACTTAATAGTCGAGAGCCGAGCATGCTGTAGACCGTGCCGTTCCCACCGTAACCGAGCAAATAATACAGGTGCGGCCGGTCCGGGTGTTCCCCGATGAACGGCAATTGATCGATGGATTCCCCGAACAATGCCGCCCAAGCGTATTCAACTGTCAACTCATACATCGGAAACAACGTCTCGACTTCCTGCTTGATGCGTTCGGCGCGTTTGCGAATGAGCGCCTCGCTATGCGGCGTCTCAGGCTTTTCTTCATCGAGACCGCCGGCGATGATGCGTCCGTCAACGGTCGTCCGGACGTATAGGTAGGGACGCTTCGTCTCCCAAATCAGCGCTTGGCCGTCCCAATCATCGAAGTGGGGGAGCGGATTTGTCGCGATGGCGTAGGACCGGTTCAACTCGATGCGGTGGGGATCGAGGAGCGGGGAAGCGCCATATCCGGTCGCGAAGATGACGTGCTTCGCATAAAACGTCTCGTGTGGCGTCATCACGAGCCAACCGTCTCCGTCCGGGACGACGTCCGTCACCTCGGTCTCCTCAAAGAACGGCACACCGGCTTTTGAGAGGTGACGCACGACTTGACGGCTAAGGGTAAGCGGATTGACCTCGGCGTCACCTTTCGTCACGAGCGCGGCCGGCTTCTCGAACGGGAAACGCGCCTTCAGCGCGTCGCGGTCAAGCCACTCGGCAAAAAAGCCATGTCTCGTAAGCATCTCATATTCTCGTTTCAATTTCGTGACATCTTCGTCACAGCTTGCGAAACAGAGGCTGTCCCGGCGCAGATAGACATCGTTCGCCCCGACGGTTGCGGCGACGTCATCAAGGGCGTCGACCGCCTCGGCACATAGGCGATAGAAGCGGACGGCATCCGCTTCCCCGATTTGGTCGGCGAGCTCGTGCAACATGATGTCGTTCGAGTATTGGATGAGGCCGGTGTTGGCGGCGGTGCTGCCGGCCCCGACTTTCCCTTTGTCGACAACGGCGACATCGACGCCGTCTTGATGAAGCGTATACGCCGTCAACACGCCGGACATGCCCGACCCGATGACGAGGACGTCGTAGCGCTCTCGTTTCATCGGGCGCTCCAACACGATGTCTTCCGATTCCGTCGTCGGCCAATACAAGTTCCCGTTATGCAGTTCCATCCGTTCATCCTCCGCTTCGTTCATATCTTCCCTATACATCCCCGATTCTGCGAAATGAAAACACAAAAAACCGCAGACGAGTTTGTCTGCGGTTCAGGCGTTATTTGGTGATGACGACCGTTTTAGCGGAAGCACCTTTCGTATACGTGATGCGTTTGACGTTCTCCGCGCCGCGAATCTCGGCGAGGTTCGTCCCGTCGACGATCACTTCTTTGACGGTCGCACCTTTGAAGTCGATGATGGCACCGGCTTTCTCAGGCTTCACTTGAACGACGATGTTTTTAAGTGGGTCACCTGTGAGTTCCGTGTGGATGCCACGGACGAAGATGCCGTTCTTGAAGTTCGTACCTTTGCCGATTGTAACTCCAATGAAGTCCTCTTGAAGCACGAGGCGTGCGGCCGGATGGTTCTCGACCGTGTAGCGTTTCAATTCGACTTCTGGCGTTTCCGGCTCAGGTTTCAAGTCGATTTGGACGAGCACCGGATCGTGGTCACTCGCGCGGCCCGACATCTCTGTGAAGTCGGCGTTGACGTGAATCATATCAATCTCCGTCGAAGCAGCGAGACGGTTCGATACGAGGATGTGGTCAAGCACTTGCGAGTTGCCTTGATAGACGTACGAATATCGGTCCGCAGCCGGCACTTTCTCGACCATGTTCGTCATCAAGTCGCCCTTGAAGATTTGCATGGCGTCTGAGAACTCGAAGTCGTTGAAGTCACCGAGCGCGACGACGTTCGCATCCGGGTTGTCGGCTTTCACATCCGCCACGAAATCATGGACGATTTGTGCGATTTTCTTACGTTGGACTTCACTACCGAGGACGACCGGTTGCTGTGAACCGAAGAAGCCTGTGTCGCCGCCTTTCGAGTTCCAGTGGTTGGCGATGACGATGACGTTCTCGCCTTGGAAGTCGAACTGGGCCGCGAGCGGCTTACGCGAACTATTGAACGCCGGGTTGAGCGGGTCGATGCGTCCTGGGTTGTGCGTCAACTTCCCGTTCTCATAGCCGACAGCCGTCGTCGCGTCACCTTCTGGCGCACCTTCTGTGAGCGAGACG
The DNA here is from genome assembly GCF_018138125.1 of Exiguobacterium alkaliphilum. Lineage (NCBI taxonomy): Bacteria > Bacillati > Bacillota > Bacilli > Caryophanales > Exiguobacterium > Exiguobacterium alkaliphilum. Next base: position 215,446 of record NZ_CP073101.1, on the reverse strand, counting down.
CGTTCTGGGTCATACAGGAAACCGACGCGGATGTTGGCGTTCGGTGCGCCACCGTCTTTGTTGTTTTCCGGGTCGATATTGACGTACTTGTACGTCTTGCCGCCGACAGCGACGATGTTGTCAATCAAGCGCTGGTAGCTTTGGTCAGCCGCTGCATCTCCCGCGCTTTGGCCGTTGTTGTCCTGGACCTCGGTCACCCCGATGATGTCTGGGCTGTTCAATTCTTCGACGAACGCTTTCGCGAGCTTGAGCGCCTTGTCGTCCGACGTCTCTTTTATGTTGTTCGAGAAGTTCTCGAGGTTGTACGAGGCGATCGTCAACTTGTCTTCTTCTGCTTGGATGAACGTCGTCTCCCGTTTCGCGTCACCTTTCACGAAGGCAGACTTCATCTCATCGAGCCCGACTTGAATCTTATAGTTGCCGAACGAGTATCCGACGACCCCGACGATCGGTCCGTTGAACAAGTCGCCCGTAGCGACGTCGAACTCACGCGCTTCGACGTTCGGTTCGAGACGGAACTGGATCCGTTCTGGGTTGGCGTCATCTTTCTTCAGGAGAATACCGCCGTTGAACGTCTCTGTCGGTGTGCTTTCGAGCACGGTGACGAGGTCCCCGTACTGTTGCGGCGAGACCGACTTCAAGTTGCCCGTCTCGACGCGCATGCCTTCAAGGCTTTCCCAGAAGTCGATGGCGTCTTTGTCCGGGTTGAAGATGGCGAGCGCGTCGCTGTCGATAAACTCGGTCGGTAAGTTCGACTCGTCAATCTTGACCGGTGTCGGGAGCTTCACCCCGCTCTTCAAGACGTCGACTTTGCCGTTACGTGTGTCGATTTGCGTCATCTTCATGTCCGTCTGCTGGCGGTCGCTATAGCCTTCGATCGCATATTCGCTGACGAGACCTTTCACGCTGACGAGATCACCGACTTGGATGCCCGGGATCGAGCGTCCGCCGTACAAGACGATGGCTTCAGACGTTCGTGGGTCTTGGTCGGCTTCCATGTCCGGTGTTTGGATGTAATAGTATGTCGTACCGTTTGAGACGAACGAGTACGTGACGATGCCTTCGACACCTTCGACCGTCTGTCCGTTCATCGGTGACGTATGGCTTGCGCCTTGAATGTCGTGGATGCGAATCTTATCCGTGATCTTATAGTCATATGTCGTCACGGCGCTGAACGTGTCGTTTGCTTTGACGGCCGTCTTCAACGTCTGCGATGATTCGATGCGAATCGGTGCCGTGTAGCGGGTACCGTTCACTTTCGGGTCCGACCCGTCGAGCGTGTAGTAAATCTCGGCGTCCGCCGTCGTCGTCGAGAGCGTAACGTCTTGTGGCCCGACGAACGTGCCGGCGCCAGGTGCCGCAATGGCTGGGCGGAGAACCGATGAATCGATGACAGTATCGGCGACGCTGCGCGGGATGATTTGGTACGTGTTATCGAACTGTTGCACGACGCCCGTGATCGTCGAGTAATTGACGCCTGTCTGGAGGTCGAGGATGCCGCGCTCATCGCGGACGACGAACTCTTTCGTTCCATCCGTCGCCGTCAAGTTTTGTCCGCTACCAGAGAGCGTCACGTTCTTCACGGTGACGAGTTCAGATTCGACGTCTTCATTGATTTGCTCACCCGTCAACACTTGCGGGGCTGGTACTTCGGTCGCTTGTTTCGAGACGACGACGGCGTTGTTCAATTGAAGGAGTTCACGGTATGACCCGAGCGCGCCCGTCACGACGACCTCATCGCCAACGTTGACCGCGAGGGAAGTCGGTCGAATCGACAGACCGCCTGTCGCGTCCTGAATCGAAATCGTGTTCGCGAGCTTCGCCGTGACGATTCCTTTGACCGTGACCGTCGCGCCGTCTGCTTGCGTGCGTGCATCCGCGATGGAGATTGGTGTCACCGGTGCCGGTGGTTCTTCGATTGTGCCGCCATCCCCATATTCAACGCCTTGGAACGTATGTTTTCCTAAGTTCGTGAACGTATCGATTGGAAGTGCGTTCCATTCGTTGGCTGGCTCGAATGCGTCGCTGCCATTCGCGTCGCCAGTCGTGACCGTGTCTTTACGGACGAGCGTCTGATCGACAGATGAAACCGTCGTACCCCACTTCGGTGACGGACGGAAACCGACTTGTCCGAACACGTCGAGAACCGTCGTGCCTTTCTTCAAGACGAGCGCATCGTCGCCGTTGAAGTTTGTCACGCCGCTCGTGACGTTCGCCCTCGCTTTAAGCGCATCGCTCGCGCTTCCGTTGACGATGACGTACGTCGCTCCTGGTTGAAGCGTCCCCGTTAAGTTCAATGTCGTGCCGACGGTCGCGCTACCGTTCGTATACAGTTCGAGCTTATAGTCCGCAAGGTTGATGACCGAGCTCGTTCCGTTGAACAGTTCGATGGCTTTGTTGTTGCTTGACCCTTCCACATACTCCGAGATGAATAAATCTGTTGCGTTCAGTCCTTCTGCTTGAACGTTAGCCGCGATCGGCGTCAAGCTGCTCGCGATGAGTCCGACAGACAAGGCGAGTCCTGTCATTTTTTTGAACGAGCGTGATGGTTGAATCCCCATGTTTCTAGTCTCCCTTATTTATGTAAGATGGCTGATACGCGTGTTGCTGAATATAACGTCACTTGTCCCGTTTAGTTGCCCCCCTCACACCACACGACAAGATAAATGATAGCGCTTACATTATTCTACTTTACGATATGTGCCTGAGATGATTCCCCTCATCAGGAATGGTGCAATTCGCTATCATTTACCAACTTTTAAACTACATGTTAAACATAACCAAGCAGACGTCAGAACTCAATCCTCTTAACGCGAAGTTCATATTACATTTTGATGACAAAGGAAAATCGGTTTTTAGTTTGTCGAATAGTGTTGACGGAATCAGGCGCAACTTTTACAATTCTCTAATACAAATTAAATGTATCGGTGAACTGAGGATTGAAAAGGAGGACATGAATGACGACAACGACTTACCCGGTCATCCCGGGAGCTGGCGCATTTTATTATGAAGGAAACGAGACCGGTATCCTGTTATGTCATGGATTCAACGGGACGCCCCAAAGTGTCCACGAGGTCGCCCTCGACTTGATGGGGAGTGGGTTTACGGTGTACGCACCGCGTCTCGCCGGACACGGCACCGACCTAGAGGACTTTAGACGGTCGACGCGGGACGATTGGTACGAGACGGTCATCGATGGGGTACGTCTTCTACGAGAGCGATGTCGTCACGTGATCATCGTCGGACAATCGATGGGTGGAACGCTCGCGCTGAAGGCCGCGCTCGCAGGTCACGTCGACGCCATCGTCACGATTAACGCCGCGTTGTCGGTACCGGGTTATGCCTGCCACGCCGCGGACGGAATTTGTCGATTTATCGACGAGGACGAGCCTGACATTTTGGCGGAAGGAGTTCATGAAATCGTCTACGACAAAGTGCCGACATCGGCGATTCGACAGCTGCTCGCCTTAATCGAAGACGTCCGCCCGCACGTGTCGCGCGTCTTGGTCCCGACATACGTCATCCATTCGGCGGTTGACCATGTCGTGCCGCCGGAAGACTCGGTCTGGTTATACGAACAAGTGAGAGGTCCGAAAGCGCGTGCCGTACTCGAGCAATCCTATCATGTGGCGACGATGGACAATGACCGAGAGCGGCTTTCCGGGCTCATCTCCTCGTATTGTGAACAAGTTTCGTCTGTTTCGAAAATGTAGTCGTCGGACTACATTTTTTTGTGCCGTCTTACTTTGCAAACGCTTGCACCAATGCTATTGTAAGATTAGATTTATCGAAAAACAGGTATGTATCTGTCTAATACATTGACTACAGTCACTAGGGGGAACTTGACGTATGGAGACGGCGTTCAGACGAGTGGAGCAACAGACGGTCACACGCACATGGTGGAAAGAAGCGATCGCGTATCAAATCTATCCGCGCAGTTTCAACGATTCGAACGGGGACGGGATCGGCGACCTTCGCGGAATCATCGAGAAGCTCGATTATCTCGAGGATTTGGGCATCGACGTGATTTGGATTTGCCCGATGTATAAGTCACCGAACGATGACAACGGCTATGACATCTCGGACTATCAAGGCATCATGGAAGAGTTCGGGACGATGGAGGATTTCGACGCGTTGCTTCAGGCGGTTCACGCACGGGGGATGAAGCTACTGTTAGACCTCGTCGTCAACCATACGTCAGACGAACACCCGTGGTTCGTCGAGTCACGACAGTCCATAGACAGTCCGAAGCGGGACTGGTACATCTGGCGGGACGGGCAAGGCGGCGAGCCGCCGAACAACTGGGCGAGCATCTTCGGCGGTTCGGCGTGGGAGCTCGACCCGGAGACGAACCAGTATTATTTACACGTATTTTCAAAGAAGCAACCCGACCTCAACTGGGAGAACGGGGACGTGCGGACGGCCGTCTACGACATGATCAACTGGTGGCTCGACAAAGGCATTGACGGCTTCCGTGTCGACGCGATTAGCCACATCAAAAAGAAGCCGACGGACACGATGCTGCCGTCACCGGACGGAAAGAAGTACGTGACGGCCTTCTCGATGTATTCCAATATCGATGGCATCCACGAGTACTTGCAAGAGATGAAGCGCAAAACGTTCGCGAACTATGACATTATGACCGTCGGCGAGACGAATGGGATTGAGCCGGAAGCGGCGGACCTTTGGATGGGACCGGATAACGGGGCGATGAACATGGCGTTCCATTTCGATCACGTCGACATCATGCGACAGTCACGACTCGCCCCGCTCGATGTCGTCGAGCTAAAACGGATTTTCGACAAGTGGCAACAAGGGCTACTTGAGACAGGGTGGAACGCACTCTATATCGAGAACCATGACATGGTCCGTGCCGTCTCGCTCGTCGGGGACGAGAATCACTATTGGCGCGAGAGCGCGACCGCGCTCGGGATGATGTACTTCTTCATGCACGGGACGCCGTTCATTTACCAAGGGCAAGAGATTGGGATGAAGAACGTGCCGCTCCCGTCGATTCATGACTACGATGACGTCGCCACGAAGAACGAGTATTTCGAGCGCATCGCGAACGGGATGAGCGAAATCGATTCGATGCAACAAGTGTGGGGCACGTCGCGCGACAACGTCCGGACCCCGATTCAATGGGACGCCTCGCCACACGCGGGGTTCTCGACGGTGACGCCGTGGATGCCGGTCCATGAAGAGTACGAGACGCTAAACGTGGAGGCCCAGGCGAAGGACGCCCACTCCATCTTATCGTTCTACAAGACGATGATTCGTCTCCGTCGCGCGGAGGAGACGTTCACGTACGGCAGCTATCGTGACGTGTTGCCGGATCATCGCCAAGCGTTCGTTTATGAGCGGGCGTTCGAGGACAAGCGTTTCTTAATCGTCACGAATTTGACGGCCAATCCGACGATGGTGACGCTTCCGGACGTCGTGACGGGTACGCTCGTCTTGACGAATGAGCTTGACCCGGAACCGATTGATACCGAGACGTTTCTATTGAAACCGTTCGAGGCGAGATTGTATCGCCTTTGACCCGACTTACGGGCACTTTCCTAGCTGAGGAGAGTGTCCGTTTTGTCGTTTTTAGACAACCTTACGCTGTAACAGGTTTGAAAATAAAAGATTTTAGCGAACCATTTATGTATTTAAAAGTAAATTAAATTCCAATTTAAGGTTTATATAAATCGGTGATAAAAGAAAAAAATATCGGGTCTCTTCTTATTAACAAGGTCACGTGAATTCGAATTTAAACGAGCAGGAGAGATGAAACGGACGGAAAAGTAAGCTATACTGGGAATCAACAACACATTGAGAGAGCATTCAAAATGATGTTCGAGATTGAGGGGCAAGAAAATCGGGTATGAAAGGTAAGATATTCGATGCCATCAATCGCAATCAGAGAAAAGGAATCTGCATTCACTAATGTAAAAGATTACCTTACAAGGCATAATGAGAAAATTTGAAGGAGGGAACACTTTGTCCGCACTGCATTGGGTGATTTTATCGCCTTTTTTATTCGCGCTCATCATCCCGTTTTTGTTTAAGTACGTTTCAAAAATTCATACAGGATGGTTCGTCTGGTTGTTGCCGACGGCCTTGTTCATCTACTTCATGAACTGGCTACCGGTCATCTCGTCCGGACAAGTCGTCGAGACGAGTGTGTCCTGGATTCCAGCACTCGGTATTGAGTTCACCGCTTATTTAGACGGACTGAGTATGCTGTTCGTCCTGTTGATTACCGGAATCGGGTCGCTCGTCGTCTTGTACTCGATTTTCTATCTATCGAAGAAAGAGCGGCTCGGTAACTTCTACGTCTATTTGATGCTCTTTATGGGCGCGATGCTCGGCGTCGTCTTATCGGACAACTTGATCGTCTTGTACGTGTTCTGGGAAGTGACGAGCATGGCCTCGGCCCTCCTCATCAGTTACTGGTTCCATAAAGACAAGTCGACGAAAGGTGCCCAAAAATCGATGCTCATCACCGTGGCCGGCGGACTCGCCATGCTCGGTGGATTCGTGTTGCTCTATCAAATGACGGGCACGTTCAGCATCCGAACAATCATCGAGAACGTCGATGTCGTCCAGGCGAGCCCGCTCTTCGTACCGGCGATGCTCCTCGTCCTGCTCGGCGCGTTCACGAAATCGGCCCAGTTCCCGTTCCACATCTGGTTGCCGGACGCGATGGAAGCCCCGACGCCGGTCAGTGCATACTTGCACTCGGCGACGATGGTCAAGGCCGGGATTTATCTCGTCGCTCGGATGACGCCGGTGTTCGGCGGCTCGAACGTCTGGTTCTGGACGCTGTCCATCGTCGGACTCGTGACACTCCTTTGGGGTTCAATCTCAGCCGTCCGACAAAAGGACTTGAAAGGGATTCTCGCCTTCTCGACGGTGAGTCAGCTCGGTCTCATCATGTCGCTCCTCGGTGTCGGCTCGGCCGCGCTGACGGGTGGGGCAGATGACCCGATCTACTCGCAAGCGATTCTCGTCGCGGTGTTCCACTTGTTCAACCATGCGACGTTCAAAGGCGCGCTCTTCATGGCGGTCGGGATTATCGACCACGAGACGGGGACGCGGGACATCCGCAAACTCGGGGGCTTGATGACGGTCATGCCAATCACGTTCACCGTCTCGCTCATCGGTCTCGCCTCGATGGCGGGCCTCCCGCCGTTCAACGGATTCTTGAGTAAAGAGAAGTTCTTCTCGGCGATGTTGAACGTTCGTAACTTCGAAGCGTTCGACGTCGGCTCACTCGGGTTCATGTTCCCGCTCATCGCCTGGATTGCGAGTATCTTCACGTTCCTCTACAGCTTGATCATGTTCTTCCACACGTTCCGTGGAAAGTTCGAGCCGAGCAACTATGAACGGAAGGTGCACGAGGCGCCGATCGGGATGCTCATCAGCCCGATCATTCTCGTCGTCCTCGTCATCGTCTTCGGTTTGTTCCCTAACTTGTTGTCGTACTCGATTATCGAGCCGGCGAAACAAGCGATCTTGCCGACGCTCTTGCCGGAAGGGGAACAGTTCGTCGTCGATATTAAGATTTGGCACGGGGTCAACACAGAGCTGCTCATGACGCTCGGTGTCGTCTTGATCGCCTCGTTCTTGTTCTATCTCATGCACCGTTGGATGAAACTCGCGATTTATAACCGTGAGCGTGATCCGTTCAACTGGTTCTATGACAATGCGCTCACTGGTCTCACGTCAGGTTCGCAGTGGATCACACGCCTGCAAATGACGGGGCTGTTGCGTGACTACTTCGCGTATATCTTCACGTTCATGCTGCTCCTCGTCGGCTACACGTTCTGGCGATTCGATGCGTTCGCCATCGACACGGCAAACACGAGCGTGATCGAGCCGTTCATGTGGATCTTGATCCCGCTCCTCATCGGGGCAATCGTCACGATCCCGTTCTTGAACCACCGCATCACGGCGGTCATCGTCGTCGGGGTCATCGGCTTCTTGCTCGCGCTGTTGCTCATCGTGTTCCGGGCGCCTGATCTTGCCCTCACGAAGCTCCTCGTCGAGACGGTGACGCTCGTCATCTTCATGCTCGCGTTCTACCACTTGCCGGAGATGCGGAAAGAGAAGTTCACGCCGCGTTTGAACGTGGCGAACCTCCTCATCTCGATTGGGGTCGGTGTCACGATGACGCTCGTCGCTCTTAGTTCGGCAGCGCTCGGGAACGAGGCCGGTTTTGAATCGATTTCAGATTACTTCCTCGAGAACGCGAAAGAACTTGCCGGCGGCTATAACGTCGTCAACGTCATCCTCGTCGACTTCCGTGGACTTGATACGTTGCTCGAAGTACTCGTGTTGGCCGTCGCGGCCCTCGGGATTGTCACCTTGATTAAACTACGCTTGAAAGGAGGAGAAGACGTATGAAGAGACAAGTGAGAGCCAGCAACTTGATGCTCCATAGCATCACGCGGGTCGTCACGTTCATCTTGCTCGCATTCTCGATTTATCTGTTCTTCGCCGGGCACAACAGCCCGGGCGGAGGGTTCATCGGTGGATTGATGACGGCGAGTGCGCTTCTCCTCATGTATTTGGGTTTTGACATGAAGCGTGTGAAAAAAGCGATCCCGTTCAACTTCACGACGATGATCGCCGTCGGCTTGCTCGTCGCCCTCTTTACGGGCGTCTCGAGTATGCTGTTCGGCTACCCGTTCTTGACCCAGTTTTTTGAATACTACGACTTGCCGGTACTCGGAAATACCGAGCTGTCGACGGCGCTCCCGTTTGACCTCGGTATCTACTTGGTCGTCGTAGCCATTGCCCTGACGATAATTTTAGCGATTGCGGAGGATGTTTCGTAATGGAAATACTCATGTCGATTACGGTCGGTGTCCTCTTCATGGTCGGCACTTACCTGTTACTGACGAAAAGCTTGTTGCGAATCGTGCTCGGACTCATCTTGCTGTCGCACGGGGCGCACTTCTTACTCCTGACGATGTCGGGACTACAGAGCGGGACACCACCGCTCCTTGATTTAAATTCAGAAGCGTATGCGGACCCGTTGCCACAGGCACTCGTCTTGACGGCAATCGTCATCAGCTTCGGAATGACATCATTTTTACTCGTCTTGTCTTACCGGACGTACAAAGCGTTCAAGACGGACGATTTAGAACAGTTGAGGGGGTCAGCCGATGAATAACTTGCTCGTACTCCCATTCCTCATCCCGTTCGCGATCGGGGCGATCTTGATCTTGTTCTCGAAGCAAATCGGATTGCAACGTTTCCTGAGCGGATTGACGTCGATTCTTATGCTCGGTGTCGCGGTTTACCTCCTAAGCGTCGTCCGAACCGAGGGCGTCGTCGTGTTAGAAGTCGGTAACTGGTCGGCACCGTTTGGGATCGTGCTCGTCGCGGACTTGTTCGCGGCGATCATGGTGCTCATGTCCGCCATCGTCGGACTGCTCTGTCTCTTCTTCGCCTTCCGGACGATTGCGCCGGAACGTGAAAAGTTCTACTTCTACCCGTTCTACTTCTTCTTGTTGACGGGTGTGAACGGTGCCTTCTTGACAGGGGACATCTTCAACTTGTTCGTCTTCTTCGAAGTCATGCTCATCTCGTCTTACGTCTTGATCGTCATGGGCGGGACGAACTATCAACTCCGTGAGTCGCTCAAGTACGTCGTCATGAACATCTTCGCCTCGATCTTGTTCATCGCGACGATGGCGTTCACGTACGCGGTCACCGGTACGCTCAACATGGCGCAACTCGCCGAGCGTGTCGCCGAGCTCGAGCAGGTCGGGGTATTGAACGTCATTGCAATGTTCTACTTCGTCGTCTTCGGAATGAAAGGGGCGCTGTTCCCGCTTTACTTCTGGTTGCCGCGTTCCTACTATGGACCGCCGGCCGCGGTCGCCGCTTTATTCGGTGGCTTGTTGACGAAAGTCGGGATTTACGCGATTATCCGGACGTTCACGCTCATCTTCCCGCACAATCAAGAGTTCACGCAGCCGATCCTCATCTGGGTCGGGGCGATCACAATTGTCATCGGTGGGCTCGGAGCCGTCTCGAACTTCGACTTTAAGCGCATCCTGTCGTACCACATCGTGTCGCAGGTCGGTTATATGGTCATCGGTCTCGGGCTTTACACGAGTCTCGCGATTGCGGCGGCGATTTATTATATCGTCCACAACATCATCGTGAAGACGGCGCTCTTCCTCTATGCGGGGACAGCGCAACGGATCACCGGGACGACCGATTTGAAACAGATGGGCGGCTTGTTGAAGACGCACCCGCTTCTCGGGTGGATGTTCTTCATCACCGGAATCGCCATCGCCGGGATTCCACCGTTCAGTGGCTTCGTCAGTAAGCTGTCACTCGTCGTCTCGAGCTTTGAGACGGAGCAATACGTCGTCGGCGGGATCGCACTCGCCGTCGGGATGTTGACGCTCTTCTCGATGATTAAAATCTTCATGTACGTGTTCTGGGGCGAGCAAAAGCACACGAAAGCCCAAGGCAAGACAAAAGTCGGCGACTTGTTGCTCCCGGCCATCCCGCTCGTCATCTTGACGACGGTGCTCGGTGTCGCGGCCCAGCCGATTCTCTCGTTCTTCCTCGAGGCGTCGAACCAGTTGCTCGATCCGTCGATTTATATTGATTCAGTCTTGAAAGGAGGGGGCGCATGACGTTCCAAGTCGTGTTAAACACCGTCATCGCCATCATGTGGGCGGTGCTTTGGAATAGCTATACCGGCGTCGATTTCCTGCTCGGTTATATCGTCGGGATTTTCATCCTGTTCGTCTTGCGTCGCTTCCTCCATTTCGATTTCTATATGCGTCGCGTCTTCGCCGCGTTCAAGCTGATCGCCTTGTTCATCAAGGAATTGATTATGTCGAACATCGATGTCGTCAAGGTGCTCCTCAGCCCGAAGTTCGATATCGAGCCCGGCATCATCGAGGTGCCGACACAGCTCAAGTCGGACTGGGAGTTGACGCTCCTCGCGTCGCTCATCAGCCTGACGCCGGGAACGCTCTCGATGGACTTTGCTGAAGACAAAAAGTCGATTTTCGTCCATTCGATTCACGTCCCGGATAAGGAACAGATGATTCGAGAGATTCACGACACGTTTGAGAAAGCGATTATGGAGGTGACGCACTAATGTTTAAAGTGTTGCTCATGATTGCCTTGTTCTTCATGTCCATCTCGCTCGTCATCTCGTTCATGCGGACCGTGAAAGGGCCGACGATGCCGGACCGCATCGTCGCGCTCGATGCAATCGGCATCACGCTCATCGGGGTCATCGGGATTTTGATGATCCTTCAAGAGACGATCGCGTACGCCGAAGTCATCCTCGTCATCGGGATTTTAGCGTTCATCGGGACGATCGCCTTGTCGAAATTTATTGAGAGGGGGGATATCTTTGACCGCGATTGAATGGATTGTTGCGATTCTTTGTCTCATCGGTGGATTCCTCAGCTTTGTCGGGGGAATCGGCTTTATCCGTTTCCCGGACGTCTACGGACGGACGCACTCCGCGACGAAGAGCGCCACGCTCGGCGTCATCACCGTCATGGTCGGGACGTTCCTCTACTTCCTGTTCGCGGAAGGGATGTTCTCCGGCAAGATTCTACTGACGATCATCTTCGTCTTCTTGACGGCACCGCTCGCGGCCTTGATGGTATCCCGTGCCGCCTACCGGACCGGGGTCCCGCTCTCTAACTTGACGACGCAGGACGATTTGAAAAAGAAATACCCGGAAGAACGAAAAGACGTAAACTGACACTCTCCACAGCGGGGAGTGTTTTTTAGGAGGGGTTCGATGCATCACTTTGAAATCGGCAACGACATCGAGTCGCATTCGTTCACGATCGTCGAGGCGGATCGTGAGACGTTGACGATCGCGCTGTTCGGCCATGAGGAACGGGTGCGCGTCACGGACTACGTCACGTTCGTGCGTACGCTGACGGACGCCTATCACCGGCTCGACGGGACAGCCGAGCTCGTCCGTGTAGACGGCAGCGCCCTGTTGACGCTCACGTTCAACCGAGGCCGGGTCGCGGTACGGCTCGTCCGGGACACGTCAGTTCGAACGTTTCAAACCGATCAAAGCTATGTGACGGCGGCGCTCGCGCAAATCGGGATTGTCGAATAGGTTGTGACAAAAGCGGGAAAAGAGCATATGATAGAGGTTGACTATACGGAAAGGGGTGTCGGGTATGGATGGCACGAAACGCGCGGACATTCGCCCAGGGCTCCACGTCCAGATTGTCCTAAAACAAGATCAGCGGAGTGGGAAGTTGACGAAAGGCGTCGTCAAAGACATTTTGACGAACTCGCCACGTCACCCGCACGGCATAAAAGTACGCTTAAGCGATGGACAGGTCGGTCGAGTGAAAGTGATCGAAGCTGGAGGTGAATGACATGAGTGAAAAGAAAATGAGTTTTCAAGAGGCGATGAAACAAAAGCTCGCCGAGAAGAAACAAAGTCAGACGAAAGTGCCGACAGGCCTTCATGGGACGAAGCAGAAGCCGTTGACGAACCAGTTGACGAAGAAGCCGAACAACCAGAAGAAACGGACAGGCATCTAAAAGGCAGCCGCTCAATCGAGCGACTGCCTTTTTCCTTCGTTCACACATGTTCAGTCATGCGACGTACCAACGAATAGCCCGTTGTTGAAGTCATCGAGAATTTTTTGGTAGTACTTCATTTGGTCGATATCCTTGTATTTCAACGCATTGTCTGCACCGGCAATCATCTCACCCACGGTCAAACCGACCTCGACTCCGCTATCTTTGTAGACGAGATCAAGGTTTTGGAAATCAGCGTCGTTCAACAGGACGTTGATTTTCGCGGCCGTCAGCTGCATGATCAACCGTTTTTCTTCGGTCATCCCTTTTTTTGCGGGATCCATGAGAAGGGCAAGGGCTGCGCGATCATGAATCACACTATAGTCTTTTCCATCAATAGTAATGACTGTGCCGTACGAGAACGTCACTTTGTCGAAATTGAAGATGTTTTTCCAGAAGCCGATTGTAAACACATCATAGTCGTCCATTGGTGGCGGTGGTGGTGTGCACTCTTCCACCGTCAACGTGACGTAGCGAACCCATGGGTTGCCGACACCAGGGTCACCTGGATAGGCGGTCTCGTCTTCACCGTTCACGACTGTATCCAAATGGAGGAAAACATTGAATTGGAAACCGTCCGACAAGAGTGTCGATACAGGGACTCCGAGGTAAAAGGCGAGATCCGCATACGAAATCAGCAGATGTGTCGGATCCACGTTTGAAGACGTTTTAAAGTCGTATGCGCCTGGGCTTCCCCGTTCAAGCGACTCGGTCAATAAACGGAAATCAATCTTGATGTTTTCAGGGTCATTTTTTAGCACGACCCCGTCATTCAAATCAATGACGATTTTCAGCCCGTTTGCGACAAACTCAAAGTCGACCGTACCGATGGGGATGTTTTGTCCCGCATAAATCGTTTTATCCGATGTCGTCGACACGCACCATTGTTGACTACTTTCTTCCGCGACTACTCCTTTCATTGGCAACAGCGACAGCGCGAACATGAGCACGAACAAAAGCGACCACCATTTGCGATGCTTCTTCATTTCATTCCCTTCTTTCTTCGTGATGACTGAACGTGGTGTTGTAGAAGGCGCGCACCTATAGTTATTTATTACCCGGTAGGTCGGGATTCATTCAGGATTCGGGAAATATTGATAGAAAAACAATCAGATTCATTAACAAATCTATTCATAAAGCGAACATTACGAAGTAAGTTGAATCGTATCATCACTATAGGGCTGGGAAATAAAGATTTATAATTTCTTTTTGAACAATATGTAAGCGCTTTAAGTGTCGTTTTTTCGGGATTTATGTCGAAACTTGTGTGAATTTTATGTGAACTGACCTGTAAAAAAATTATTGCTAATTGTCAGAATCTTTGTATAATTCAAAATAAGACATTATAAAAATCGTAACAACTTCAGATTCGCACAACAGGGAGGAACTTATTCATGGAAGCCGTACAAAACTTATTGCAAGGAAGCGTCGACTTTTTAAACAACATCTTGTGGACGTACGTGTTGATCGTCGCGCTTGTCGGAGCCGGGATTTACTTCACGGTCAAAACACGATTTATGCAGTTCCGTTACTTAAAAGAGATGTTCCGTGTCGTCACTGACAAATCAGACGTCACACTCGCAAAAGATGGCAAGAGTATCAGTTCAGCGAAATCGTTCTTCATCGGAGCGGCAACACGAATCGGTACAGGGAACTTGGCCGGTGTCACGGTCGCGATCACGCTCGGTGGCCCAGGTGCCGTCTTCTGGATGTGGATCGTCGCCCTCCTTGGTGGCGCGACAGCGATGATTGAGAGCACGCTCGCGCAAGTATATAAAGTAAAAGATGACGTCGCTTACCGCGGCGGTCCAGCATACTACATCGAAAAAGGCCTCAACAACCGTGTTCTCGGTATCGTCTTCGCGGTCTTGATCGCGTTCACGTTCGGTCTCATCTTCAACTCGGTACAATCGAACACGATCGCAGCGGCGTTTGACAACGCGTTCGGTCTTGAAGCCGCAATCGGCGGTGTCATCCTCGTCGTCTTGACAGGTCTCGTCATTTTCGGTGGCGTGCAACGTGTCGCCAACTTCTCGGCAATCGTCGTCCCAATCATGGCCGTTCTCTACTTGGTCGTCGCGCTTTACGTCGTCGTCGTGAACATCGCAGAAATGCCAGCAGTCATCGGGATGATCTTCCAGAGCGCGTTCGGTCTCGAGCAGGCGTTCGGTGGTTCAGTCGGTGCGGCCATCATGATGGGTGTACGTCGTGGTCTCTTCTCGAACGAAGCTGGTATGGGTTCGGCTCCAAACGCTGCAGCGACTGCGGAAGTTTCGCACCCTGCGAAACAAGGTTTCATGCAGACACTCGGTGTTTTCTTGGATACGTTGATCGTCTGTACGGCAACGGCTGCAATCGTCCTTCTCTCAGACAGCTATGCAGCAGGTAACGGGGAAGGCATCGCACTTCTTCAAAACGCATTGGCTGAGCAAATCGGAGCGTGGGCGCCAGCTTTCATCGCCATCAGCGTCCTCTTATTCGCGTTCAGTTCAATCGTCGGAAGTTACTACTACGGTGAGACGAACATCGAGTTCATCAAGAAGAGTAAAGCTGCCGTCTTCGGTTTCCGTTTACTCACAATGGGCTTCGTCTTCATCGGATCGGTCGCAAGTCTTGGATTCGTCTGGAGCCTCGCTGACTTGTTCATGGCGGGGATGACACTCATCAACTTGGCAGCCATCATCCTTCTTGGTGGTGTTGCCTTCAAAGTCCTTCGTGACTACGAAGAGCAACGGGCTCAAGGACTCAACCCACGCTTCTCAGCTCGTAAACTCGGCATTGAGAACACGGAGTGCTGGGACGTGGAAGAAGAGGAAGTCGCACAAGGTACGGTCCAAGCGGCCGCGGCTGACTCATCAAAAGCATAATGGATGCAACAACAGGGGCCCTGCTCATCGGGGCCCCTGTCTTTATGCGTTCTGACGAATCGATTCGACGTTCGTCGACGTCTGTGCGTTCAAATGGAGGTACGTCGCGGCGACGAACAAGGCACCGCCGACGATGTTGCCGAGTGTGGCGAACAACAAGTTGTTGAATGCGAGGCCGACGTTAACCATCTCCGACGGTGCGTAATAGAGGGCCAGTCCGAAAATCCCCATGTTGGCGATGGAGTGTTCGAAACCGGCGGCGAAAAAAGCGACGACCGGGAGCATCGTCAACATGATTTTGGCGACGTCATGTTGTGTCTTCAGCGGCATGAAGATGGCGATACAGACGAGCACGTTACATAGAATCCCTTTTAAGAAGATGGCGAACGCATCGGTCCCCATCTTCTTCGCGGCGACGACGGCCAAGAGGTGGTCGCTCCCGACCTCGCCCATGCTATGGGCACCGACGACGAGGGCGACGAGCAGGAGCGCACCGACCAAGTTGCCGACCCAACTGACACCCCAGACGGCGAGGAGGTCGCGCCACGACACCCGTTTCCGCTTCGCGCCTGTATATAAGTACATCGTGTTGCTCGTGAACAATTCCCCACCCATCCAGACGATAAAGACGAGCGCGACAGAGAAACTCATCCCGGCGAACAGCATCGTACCGGGCACATCGATGAACATGTTCCCGACCGAGAACGCGAAGACGACCCCGATCCCGATGAGAAATCCGGCGACGATGGACCGGAGCGCGTATTGTCCGAACGCGTGACGCAACAGCGTCGTCTTTTTATGCGCCGCTTCTTCCATATAATCGATAACTTGTTTTTCCATTTAAACGACCTCCTTCGACACTTTAAGTCTAGGAGGTCTCCATAAAGTTTGCAATTGTTTTCACAAACTTTTGTGGGGGGTGTATGAACTGTTCACAGCGTCGCCACGAGTTCGACTTTCATCCGGTCCGGGTCTTCGAAATAAAGCGCGATATAGTTCGGCCCGCCGGCATGAGGGAAACGGTCGGCGTATAGCTCCGTGAATCCACGATGCGGCAGTTCTGAGCGTAGCCGTTCGAGCTGTTCCAATGAATCGGCATGAAAGGCGAGGTGGTTCAAGCCGGTCTTCTTCCGGTGATACGGCGGCTCGAGGTGTTCGGGCTCCGTCTGGACGAAGACGAGGTACGTTTTCTCGAACTTATAACTTTGCCCCTTGTCCCATTGTTGATATAGCGTATAACCGAGTTCGTTGAGGAGCCAGTCCCAGGCGGTCAGGCTCTTTTTCAAATCAGAGACGTACAATTCGACATGATGCAACATCGGGCTCATCCTTCCGTCGGACGTTTCGAAACCGTCCATTTAGTATAATGGTTATTATACGACGAATGCAGGGGGAACCATATGGACAATACGGGGCTTGTCTCGAACATTTTGATTGCCGGGAAGACCGGCGTCGGGAAGAGTGCATTTTTAAACTATATATACGGCCGTGATATCGCGGCGTCGCGAGCGGGCAGCCCGGTGACAGAGGAAGGGTTGCACGAATATGAATATTACGACCTCGAACGCGGCATCCTGTTCCGTTTCTTCGATACGTGGGGGCTTGAGGCCGACCGCTCGGACGAGTGGCATGAAGCGGTGCTCGCCGTCGTCAATGAACGGGAAGGCGCGCTCGATATCGCCGATTGGTTCCATACGATTTACTATCTGCTGTCCATCAACTCGGGCCGTGTCGAGGCGTACGAGATTGACTCGATATTGAGACCGCTCTATGAGAAAGAAAGCAACGTGACGATCATCTTGACGAACTATAACCCCGAGAGCGCAATGAACGTTGAGAAGGCGGAGGCGATGGAGTCCGTCCTCATGCGCGAGCTCGGTATCCCACGCGAGGCGATGATACGAGTCAACAGCGTCGAGAAGAAGCTACTGAGCGGACAGCTCGTCCCGCGACTCGGTTACGATGCCGTCTGGACAAGAAATCGGGTGAATTTATGGCAAGACGTCGAGCGGAAGTTGCCGCTCAACTTGACGAACCATCTACTTGGCGAACTCGAGGCGTGGCGGGACCGCAGCCATCGCGTCGCCGAATCGATTCGCATCTTCACCCCGCAGGCGACGATCAGCTGGAAGGCGCGTCAAATCGAGAAAGATTTGGAAGCGACGCTCGAAGCGGCCGCGGAGACGACAGAAGAGGCGATGGCAGAAGGCATTCGTCACTACATCCAACTGATGGAACGGTATCCGCTCGTCGGTGCCCCGTCCGACCTTGTGTTCAAGACGCGCCGCGTCGAGCTCGGCTTCGACTATTCGTTCAAGCGGACGATTCGAAAGATGGTGCTCGGCATGATTCCGGGCGTGCACTTCATCTATTGGGCATTCAAGCGCCGGACGGCCGAACGTGGCATCAAAAAGGCCGTCAATCAACAGTATGAGGTCGTCAAACAGACGATTGAATTCGATGTGCGCCGCGGATTCGAAGAAGAGATGCGTCGGCTCGGCCGGACGCTCAGTCAATAAGGAGGAAGCAAGATGGAGAAAAAAGCACCGTTCAACTTGGATACGTATGATTTGAAAGAAGAGCTCGACCGTTTACGGGGCAAAGTGAAGAAACCGAACATCTTAATCGCCGGGGCGACCGGGTCGGGGAAGAGCTCGGTCGTCAATCACGTCTTCGGACGGGATTTGACGAAAGTGGCCGCGGGGGAACCGGTCACGCGAGGCATCCATGAATTTAAAAGTGAAGACGTTGCCATCGTCCTATACGATAGTGAGGGCTATGAGATCGGCAGTGCGCGCCAAGAAGCGTATGCGGATGAAGTCATCGGGTTCGTCGAGCGGGCCGGTTCAAAAGGGGCGGCTGAACAGATGCATCTCGTCTGGTATGCGATCAACGCTTCGATGAAGCGGGTCACCCCGCTCGACAAGGCACTGATCCGTCGTTTGAACGACGTCACGTCGGTCGCGGTCGTCTTCACACAAATCGACCAAGTCGACCTCGATGAGTTGGCAGCGCTACGTGAGGAAGTGAAGGATGTCGTGGCGAACGATGCGGTATTCCAAGTGAGCGTCGCCTCGGAATTATTGAGTGACTCGGAGCTACGTGTCCATTTGGACTGGGAGCGGCTCGTAACCTGGTCGGTCGAGCAGCTCGACCAGTCGCTTCAGGAAGGGCTACTCATGGAAGTCCGTGCCGAGAGCGAGGAGATGCTCAAACTGAAGCGGAAGAAAGCGAACCGCATCATCTCGGGTTACGTGGCCAGCGCCGGAACAGCCGCAGCCGTGCCGCTCCCGTTCGCGGACGCCATCGCCTTGACGCCGATTCAAGTGACGATGAGCGTGCATCTTTTCCGCTATTGGGGCGTCAAGACGAACGATGACATGCTCCGGGCGTTGATTGGCAGCACCGTGATCCCACAAATCGGGCGGGCGCTCTCGAAGACGATTCTGTTGAACGTCATGAAGTTTTTCCCAGGAGCGAACGCGGCGGCGAGCGTCATCAATGCGACGGTCGCGTCAGGCATCACGTGGGCGATTGGCCTCGCTATCAATGAGGTCGCCTATCGGAACGCGATGGACTCGTCGAAGACGATCGAGCAACTGTTGAACAGTGACTTCGGCTCATTGTTCGAGCAGTTCATGGCCCAAAATCCGGTGACGAAAAAGAAAGACTGAATCGAACAATACAGAGGAGCGATTAGATGAAGAAACGAATCTATATTACGAGACGACTGCCGGAAGAGGCCGTGGCCCCGCTACGTGAGAACTACGAGGTCCGCATGTGGAGTGAAGAAGCGAGTAGTGTGCCACGTGACGTCTTGCTAGAAGAAGCTAGCACGGCGCACGCACTGTGGACGATGCTGAGCGATTCGATTGACCGAGAGTTGATTGAGCAGTCCCCGAACCTCGAGGTAATTTCGAATTTGGCGGTCGGCTACAACAACATCGACATCGAAACGGCGAAAGCGAATGGCATCATCGTGACGAATACACCGGACGTCTTGACAGAAACGACGGCGGATTTGGCGTTCGGTCTCATGATGATGACGGCACGCCGGCTCGGAGAGGCCGAGCGTGACCTTCGCGCCGGCGAGTGGAAGTCCTGGACACCGATGGGCTATGTCGGCATGGACTTGTATCAGGCAAAACTCGGGATTATTGGAATGGGGCGTATCGGTGAAGCGGTGGCGCGCCGTGCACGTGGCTTTAATATGGATGTGCTGTACCATAATCGGACAAGACGGCATGAATCCGAATCGATGTACGGATTTGTTTACGCGGAACTCGATGATTTGCTCGCTGAATCCGATTTCGTCGTCGTGTTGGCCCCGCTCACGGAAGAGACGCGCGGTCTCATCGATGCGAAAGCGCTCGCGAAGATGAAATCGACGGCCGTGTTCATCAACGTCGCCCGCGGTGAGATTGTCGATGAGGAAGCGCTTTATGACGCGTTACATGAGAAACGGATTTGGGCGGCCGGACTCGACGTGTTTGCGAAAGAGCCGGTGTCGATGGATCATCCACTCTTGACGCTCCCGAACGTGACGACGCTCCCACATATCGGCAGCGCCTCGATCAAGACGCGTCTCGCCATGATGGAACTGAACCGCCAAGCGATTGTGAACGTGCTCGAAGGAGAAGAGCCGAAAAATCGATTGACGTGAAAAAAAGGAGTCTGACGCATAGGTCAGACTCCTCAGATTGTTGACTAACAGAATGTTTTCGCTCATCCGCTTGGCGCCTCCGCTTTCCTAGGGGCGAGCAGGGAGCCGCATCGCGACGTTGTCGCTGCTGGGTCTCCCTTCGCTCGCTGACCTCTAAGGAGTCTACGGCGCCGTCGGATGAACGCCGCGAGAGGCCGCCCTTTGGTGGCCTTTCGTCTTTTTTATGTCGTTCAGAGCGCCTCGAGACCATTGAATCGAAAAGAAGACGAACCACATCGTGACGGGTGATTTGGTTCGTCAACAGCCTAAGGAGTCTGACGCGTAGGTCAGACTCCTTTTGGTTTAGAAGCGGCGGACGTTGTCCGGGTCTTCAAAATCGTTGCGCAGCGCCCGGTCGTCGAGACCGCGCAATTTCGCTTCTTTATCATTCAGTTCAGCTTTCTCATCCAGTCTGTCTTGCTCTGGGTCGACAGCTCGATTTGGATTGTCACCGGTCGTTTCATTAAATCGGGTCGAGTCGATTTCAAGTCCGTCGGCCGTATGGTGGCCTTGATGGCTTGTCCCATGCGTCGATTCGTTGAAACGTGTGGAGTCGATCGTTAACCCATCGTTGTGGCGACGTTCGAAGTCTTCGTCGACATAGATGAGAATTTTCCCGTCTTCGACGTCACGGTAGTGGCGATTTACTTCTTCTTCGCTTAGTCCCATGTTGCGAAGCCCGCTATGCACATCTTCTTTTCCACTTAAGAACGCACGGACTTTGTCGAACCAGCCGGTCTCATGAGACGCCTCGGTATGGACGTCCGTTTGACGACGTAAAATCGAGACGTTGTCTTCATGTTTCGCGACGACATAAATGTCCGAGTCTTTGTAGCCTTTTGCGCGCAACTCTTCGATTTTACCAAGTGCTGACTGCTGGGTTTCGTACATGCTGACGAATTGTTTCTCACTCATGTCTGTTTCCTCCTTATTTTATAATCGACGATGGTCTTCTAAACCGGAGTGTCCGCGAACGATCGGGTCGTCTTTCGTGCCACGTGGTTCTTCATCGTGGTCATTGAACGGTTTGGCATCAAAGGCGATGCCGTCCGCCTCTTCCCCTTTTTCATGATCGAGTTCGCTGTCTTTTTTATACATGTTTGGATAGCGCTCATAGGAATGCTTGTCGACATAAAGTAATAGTTTGCCATTGTCGATTGCCGTGTAATACTCTTCTGCTTCTGCATCGCTCAAGCCCATATTACGCAACTCGTCACGAATCCGGTCACTTCCGTGTAAGAACGATTTGACGCGGTCGAGCCAGTTGACGTCTCGAATGCCCGCTTCTGCATTCACATCGGTGTGATAGCGCAGGGCAGAGATTTCCCCATCTCGTTTGGCAACGACGTGCATGTTCTTCTCAGCTTCCCCGGCTGTTCGAAGCTCATCCACCTTATCCATCACTTCTTGTTCACTTGAAAAGAGCCCAATAATTTTACGGTCCGACATAGTGTGCCTCCTTCAATCTATTTTTTACTGTACAAATTGGCGTCACGGTATTAATAATTTCCGTTCTTGCCGAACTTCAAACAAAAAACGCCTTCTCTAACGAAAAGGCGTCTGTCGATTAGTAATAGAGGATGACGTCGTCGTTGCCGAGCCGGCAACGCGTGTTGCGCCAGACGAACTCAATCAGTGTCCATAGCGCCATGAAACCGCTGAGGCCAAGAAGGACGAGTGCATACAGCGGCGTTAATTGAATGAGAAACGACCATTCGAGCGCCATGAGTACAGGTTGGGTCAAAATGACGAACCCGATGTAGACGAGCACGATGAAGACAGCAAACAAGACACGCCGACCGAGCGTCTGGAAGTGGTGGCGGAATCGCGTCAACAAGCCGAAAACGGCACCCGTCAACAGGACCGGCAGGATGAAGCCGAAGTAATCGATGGCATACATGCCGGTCGGGGCCGTGAAGAGGCGCAGGCTGAACACGTCGTCCATGACGAGGAGCAGATTGGCGTAGGCGAAGGCGAGAATCATGCCAAGTAGCCAGCCGAACTGATTCCAAGCTCGACGTGACGATTTCATCGCCTCGATTTTCGTATAGGCGAGAAACGAGACGTCGCGCATCTCGATGTCTTGCAGCTTCAATTTCATGTCATTCAATCGATCGACGGCCCAATCGAACTCGCGATTGACTTGCGTCTTTTCGTGAGGTTTCAATTCCTCCGATTGTTCGATGAGCGTGTGGTAGCGTCGGCGGAACTCTTCATTCGTCACGGGCTTTTCAATTAAGAACGTGGCATATTCTTCCGGTGACTGACTGAGCAGGCCGTCGAGTGATTGCCCGTTCTTCTCGGCCTGATTCATATAGCCGGCGAGACTGTCGAGTAGCCGTTCCGCTTCCGCTTCATCGTCAACTAAGTCCAGCAAGTGAGTTCGAACTTGGTCATAAAACGCTTGGAGGGCGGGGTCGGTAAAGATAGGTTGTTTCAGATGAATCCCTCTCTTCTATAGTTTGTTTCGGTTCAGGCAGGAGGCTCGTCGTTATGGTCGAGCATTCGGGCCTCGAAGTCGCCTTGTTCGATGCTGCGGACTAAAATCTCACTGCCGCCCATGTTCGTCGCGAGCGGGATGGAGTACACATCACATAAGCGCATCAACGCACTGACGTCAGGCTCATGCGGCTGTGCCGTCAACGGGTCACGGAAAAAGAGGATCATGTCCATCTCACCACGTGCGACGGCGGCTCCGATTTCCTGATCTCCGCCGAGCGGGCCCGATTTAAAACAGTGAACCGGAAGCCCGGTCGCTTCGGCCACGCGCTTTCCGGTCGTGCCGGTGGCAAATAGGTGATGGTGTTTTAAAATGTGCGCATAAGCACGCACCAAGCGAATCAAATCATCTTTCTTTTTATCGTGGGCAATCAAAGCGATATTCATCGAGACTCCTCCTCAAAAAAGATTTCCAACTCATTCGTACCATATTTGGCTAAGAAAGACACGTCTTCTTTCTATAGATATAAAAATCATAAGCGAACAACTGTTTTAGTGCGATATGAAACGGGCAAGGTTTACCGGTATGAAAATGTTGGTATTAATACAGAGAGTCAATCTTAACCAAAAATTCAAAAAGAGATAGGAGGAAGATGTTGAATGAACAATACGACGTACAATTTCAACTCAGTCATGTCGTGGCTACCAGACCTTTTGCTAGTCCTATTAGTTCTTGTCATCGGTTTTATCTTAGCAAAAGTGTTAGAAGGTGTGACGCGTAAAGCGCTTCGCAAAGCACGACTTGACGAACGTGTCGGGGTAACAAAAGAAGGGGATCCGGCTAAGCCGGGCCGTGACGAAAGAAAGTGGACGCCAGAGCGCATTATTGCGAAGGTCGTCTTCTTTGGGGTCTTGCTCCTCGCATTCTTGATTGTGTTTGAATACATGAACGTGCCGGGCGTTGTGCAGCCGTTCAACCAAATCTATGCAAGCTTCTCAGGATTGATTACCGGGGTCATTAAAGCCGGTCTCATCTTACTCGTTGCTTGGATTATCGCAACACTCTTGAAAAAAGCGATTCAAATGGCAGGTCATCGCCTCAACTTGAACAAGTTGATGGAGAAGACTGGTCAAGATTCGTCTAGTGTGAACCAGACGCAATGGGTGGATACGGTAGCAAACATCGTCTTCTACCTTGTCCTCTTGTTGGCTCTTCCGGCCGTACTTGATGCGCTCGGTCTCCAAGGAATTAGCGGACCGTTCGAAGACTTGCTCAACAGTTTCCTTGCCTTCATCCCAAGACTTGTCGCTGCGGCACTCATCTTCGCCATCGGTTACGTCGTGGCGAAAATCGTCCGCGACATTTTGACGAAATTCTTGGAAGCAGCCGGGTTAAACCGATTCGCTGAGAAGTTACATTTGGCGGATTACGTCAAAGGGTCAAGCCTTGCGAAGGCTGTCGGAACAATCGTTTTCATCTTGATCATGATTCCGGTCACGATTTCGGCGCTTGAAGCGTTGAACATCCGTGGAATCTCGGAACCAGCCATCTCGATGCTTAATAACATCCTAGCGATGATTCCGAACATCATCGTCGCTATCGTCTTGATTCTCGTCGGTGTGTTCGTTGCCAAATGGCTCAAAGGTGTCGTCGTATCACTCCTTGAGAATTTAGGTGTGAACTCACTCGCTGAGAAGATGGGCTTCGGTGGACGCTCGACATCATCGACGTCTGTCGCACAAGTCATCGGAACAATCGTGCAAATCATCGTCATCTTGTTGTTCGTCTCAGAAGCACTTCAAGTAGCGAACCTTGAATTCATGGCATCGCTCGCGACAGCCATCTTCGCCTACTTGCCAATGGTCATCGCGGCCATCATCATCTTGGCGGTCGGTTTATGGCTCGCGAACATGGCAGAACGTCTCGTCGGCAGTGTGCTCGTCGATGGAGCCGGTCAACCGAGCGCTCTCCGTCACATTGCGAAGTACGCGATTCTCGGACTCGCCTTCTTCATGGCAATCAGCCAACTCGGAATCGCACCGATGATCGTCAACACGGCGTTCTTGCTCATCCTCGGGGCAGTTGCCCTCGCGTTCGGCCTTGCCTTCGGTCTCGGCGGACGTGAAACAGCGGCCCGTTACCTGAAGAAAGCAGAGAAGAACATCGATGAGACAGAAGTCTCGAAAGAAGGGCTCGAGCAAGAAAAAGCACAAATGAGCCAAGAAGCCGAAGCTGCGAAGCGTGAGGCGAAACAAGGTTTGGATCAATCGAAACGTGAAGCGAATCAAACGAAACAAGAATTGAAACGCGAAGCGGATCGGACGAATATGCCGAACCAAACGAACGTAGACGGTCCAGAACCGAACCCGTTCCATGACAATATCACGCCGGATGAAAACAACCGGTCGTTAGACGATAATGAAGGACCGCTCCGTCCGTAATCAATCGTTGAACAGGTCTCTCGTTTGAGAGGCCTGTTTTTTTGTTGGTCTCAATAGTGAAGGGCAATTGGTCGATATAGTAAGTAATCAGTCGACAGAGGCGGGAGTGGGTTTCATGTTCAAAACGTTCCAACGGACATTGTTAGTGAATTACATATTGGGGTCTGGCATCGCCGTCTTTGGGGTTGGCGGTTTATTCATTTTTCAGACGCTCGAGTTGTCATCGGTTGAAATGACGATTCTATTTTCCATCATGGTCATCTCGGGGACCATGATGGCCGGACTGGAGTTACTCATGTACCGCAGACATGTGGCACCGATTCGTACGGCTTGTGTGGTCGAGTTCCCGAGTCAGGCCGTGCTTCAGCAGGCGTTTGATCAGACGAGCCGCTTTCCGGTGCTCACCATCAAGCGAATCATGGGACCGCATTTGTTCGGACTGTCGCTTCCGGCGATGCTTTTATCAGCTACCGCGATTCACTTCAGTTGGATTGATTTGCCGTATCGGATGATTGGGCTTGCTGCACTTGGAGCGGTGTTGATCGCACTTTTGCATGCATTAATTGAATTCTTTCTGACGTACCGCTCGGTCGAACCGATGCTCCTTCATTTCCAAGGAAAGAACGGATTGTTGCATCAACAACCGCTTCAGACGACACAGCGTTCACTCAGTGTCCGGACGAAATTGTTAGTGAGCATGCTCGTTATCGGGATGTTACCGGTCATGTTGTTCATGCTCGCTTCGGGCGTCCAATTGTCGACTGTCGAACAGGTCGATGCGTATTGGGGATGGGCTGCCCTCATCTTAGTCGTTATCGTTGGTGTGGCAACGTTTAGTAGCATCCTACTCTATGACAGCATCAAGCGTCCGCTCGGCGCCTTGACCGAAGGGGTCGCCTCGTTAGATGCCGGGCAACTTCGCCCGATTGCGAACCCGTATGCGGACGAGTTCGGTCAGCTCGTGACCGGTTTCAACCATATGGTCGAGAACGTGACGCGTCGAGAGACGGAGAACGAACAGTTGTTGAATAGTCTATTCGTCCTCTTCGCCGCTACCCTCGACGCTCGTGACTCCTACACGGCCGGTCACTCGGAACGGGTCGCCGCTTATTCGGTCGAACTGGCCGAGGCGCTCCAGATGCCTGTCCACGAGGTCGAACTGCTTCGCAAGTCGGCGCTCCTTCATGACATCGGAAAGATCGGGGTCCGAGATGACGTCTTGTTGAAAGAAGGGCGATTGACGGACGACGAGTTCGCCCAGATTCAAGAGCACCCGACCATCGGCATCCATATTTTGAATCAAATCACGTTGCCGGATTCACTGCAGCCGATTTTGGCCGGGGTGCGTTCCCATCATGAACGAATCGATGGCAATGGCTATCCGGACCGGTTGGCGGGGGACGCGATCCCGCTGTTCGGTCGCATCATGGCGATTGCCGATGCATATGACGCGATGACGTCGGACCGCCCATATCGACAAGGGATGCCGACGGAGAAGGCGCTCGCGATTTTAGAGAGCGGTCGTGGTACGCAATGGGACGCCAACTTTGTTGACGTCTTCATCGAATTGCGGCGCCAGACGATATCTGCATAAAAGGACTGTCCCAGGTTTGCGGGACAGTCCTTTCGTTTCTCATAACACCTCGAGCACATACACACCAGCGATACCTCCGAGCACGACGAAGACGAGGTTCACACGGAGCATTGCCAAGAGCACGGCCACAGCCCCACCAATCAAGGCTGATGAGACAGTGTGCGTCGCCGTCAAGATGCCAGGAAAAATGAGGCTCGCAAGCACCGCGTATGGCGTGAACAGGAGAAATCGTTTCAACAGCGGGGGTAACGTTACGTCTTTTAACCAAAGTAGCGGAACGAGCCGCGGAACATACGTCACAACCGCCATCGCCAAAACGAGAAGAAATAGACTGATCATGGGGACTCCTCCTCTCGGTAAAGCATGGCACCAGCTCCAGCCGCGATGAACGTCGCAAGAATGATACGGAGGCCGGACGAGAGCGGGAAGAACGGGGACACGCCCCAATGGAGCACGCTCTGTGCGACTGCCGCCACGGCGACCACGACGAGGACCGGCTTACGCGTCAAGCTCGGGACGAGCAATCCGATGAACATGGCGTATAAGGCGATGCCCATACTCGCTTGGAGCTCCATAGGTAAGCCGAACGCGAGAAACACGCCAATCCACGTACCGACGTTCCAGGCCAAAAAAGCGATACTGTTCAATCCGAGGACGAAATGGCCCCGCGTCGCCTCATTGCGAATCGAGGCGACGCTGAACGTCTCATCGGTCACCCCGAACGCGACGGCCGCGAGGAAGCGGTTCGAGGTCGTCTCGAGTCGTTGCGACAAGGAGGCCGACATGAGGAAGTGACGCAAGTTCAAGATGAACGTCGTCAGCACAATCTCCCAATACATCGCCCCGGCCATGATCAATTGGATCCCGATGAATTGGCTGGCCCCGGCAAAGATGAATAAGGACATCGCCAGTGTGATCACGTTCGGCATGTCGAACGATTTCGCGAGCAGACCGAACGCGATGGCGATCGGAATGTAGCCGACCGCGACGGGGATGCCGGCACGCATGCCGGAACGAAACGCGTCTTTGTTCGAGAGGCGCGCCGTGTTTTGGAGCGGAGTCGCCATCGACGCTCCTCCTTTCGGTTAGTAGGATGTGTTCTCATTCGTGATAAGGCGCGCTTATCCTGCTCGAACGAAGAAAAAATCGGGTATAGATAGGCGATAAGGAGAGTGGAAACATGAGTAGAGCCGAAGAGTTCATCGCGTCGTATCATCGGATTGAAGATTATTTGAGTCGCGAGATGGGCGATGGGAAACATTTTAGTTTCAGCAACATGGTCAACCGACTCGCCAAACAGAATCCAATCATTGAACGGTATAAAGAAGACTTACACCAGATGAGCCAGTTGCGCAACGCCATCGTGCATGAGCGACGGGAACCTGACTTCATCATCGCAGAGCCGCACGATTCGATTGTCGACTTGATTCTTGAAGTGGAGCGGGAACTGTTGCATCCGAAGTTGGTCATCCCGCTGTTTCAAAAACAGGTGACAACATTTCGGGCAGACGATCCTCTACAAGACGTGCTGCGGGCGATTCGAAACGAGAATTACTCCCAGTTCCCGATTTATAGCATCGACGGATCGTGGCTCGGCTTATTGACGAAAAAAGGCGTGACGAGTTGGCTCGCCGAAGCGGCGTACGCGTCACACGTCTCACTCGAAGGGGTGCTCGTGAGCCACGTGCTCCATCATGATCCGCACATCCATCGATATCGCTTCATCGCCGCGAACACGTCCGTCATCGAAGCCCATCATCATTTCGTGAACATGAAAGAAGGAGCACGTCTCGACGCGCTCCTCGTCACAGCGACCGGCGATACGGATGAGCCGCTCCTCGGCATCATTCGTCCGCAAGACATCTTATACGTGATCGGATGAGGCGCCGTGTTCGATGGCGACCTCATATTGACTGACTGTGTTCCCGAGGACGACCGGCTTCACTTCCGACGTGCCGTCGTCCCGTTTTTTATGGGCATGTTTATAAGCTCCGCTCTCGAGCCAGTTCTCAAAACTCGCCGCGTCACGCCACGTCGTCATGATGACGACTTGGTCTTTCGTCTCGTCCGATGTGTCGGTCAACACTTGCATACGGATAAACCCATCCATCGACTCGATTCCCTTTGTCGTCTCGAACCGGGCTTTCACCGCCTCGACCTTCCCTTTTTCCACGTCCAACTTGTTCATCACAATCCACATCCTCGGTTCCCCCTTCACAAGTATCGTACATCTTCTAGTATAGCGTGAAGTCGGCTCCGGTTTATTGCTTCCTGCTTGCCATCAACGCTTCGCCCACCACTCTTCAAACGTCCAGTTGTTTTGTTTCATCGTCGTCGCCTCTTTGACGCCGACGTAGCGCAGGTGCCAAGGCTCATAGTTATAGCCGGTGACCGCTTCTTTCCCTTTCGGGTAACGAATGATGAAGCCGTAGCGATGGGCGTTCGCTAACATCCATCTTCCTTCCGGGGTCTGGTCAAACGAGGTAGCGAGCCCCAGCTGCATACGTTGACTCGTCATGTCGACCGCGAGTCCTGTTTGATGCTCGCTATGACCTGCCCGGGCAACATACATCGAGGCGTAGGCCGTCCCGCGGGCGTTGACCCAATAGGTGTAGAGGGACTGTTGCGTGCGATACGACCGATAGGCGCTCAAGGCGTAGAGTGTGTGTCCTTGTTTTCGACCATCGTAATAGAGACGAGCGAGTGCGTGGGCGGCCTCGGCGGCCATAAGTGTCCGCTCGCTTCCTTTCGCATAGACGGTCGGGATTGTGAGCGGCACGAGTTGAGACGAGCGATACGTTTTAGACAGGCCATGTTGTTTGTTGACGAGGCGGAGCCGTTCGGTGGAGGAAAGTTTCGGGATGCCGGCTTTGAGGTTCGTGGACGGAGTGAAGTAGCGGGTGTTGCCGATGTAGACGTTCGACCAACTTCGATTATAGACAGAATACTGTACCGGCGTGTTCTTCGGAAGGGTTTTCAAGACCGGTGACGTCTGCATAGCACGTCCATACAGTTTCGTCGATTGCAGCGTATAGCCGGCGATTGTGTTCGTTGCAGCTTCGGTGACATATGCGCTAAAAAACAGACAGACGATGAAGAACGCGGCGATGACTTTCATGATGATCGTCCTCCTTATCAATCGATAGTTCTGTTTTCCCTTTTTTAGAAATGTTGAAAAGAGAAACTTTTAGGGAATAGAGTACGAGCGTATCCGCCTCATGACCATGGATGCATACGGCCGCAGCCCGATGCGCCGTACGCATGAGCGCGGTACACTTGAACTAACGAGAACGGTCGGGACAAGAAAGGAGTGATCGTATGGAACTCATTTTCGGCTTACCGCTTTTATTGCTCATTTTGTTCTTTGCCTTTTTGTATTTCAACATCAAAGGGCTATCGGACATGTGGAAAGATTACAATCGTACGAAGTCGATGATTCCGCTTGGATTCTTCATCATCGGGATTCTCGGAATTTTCACCGGGATTTGGACATGGCTCGTCATCCTGATTTATTACGCGATTCGTCCGAAGTCATGAGCGAACACCGTATGCCGAGGCATGCGGTGTTTTGTTATACTGAGGGCGAGGTGAAGTCATGGAAAAGTTAATCAAGGCGTGGTTCATCATCACGCTGATCACGTTCGTTTTATTCAAGCTCGGTGAAACGATGACGGCATCGTACACGGAGCCGGCAGGGGAAGGGAACCCGTACGTGCTCGTTCTCCTCATCGGCTGGCCGTTCGCGCTATTGTTCGTTTGGATCACGATTCGGCTCGCGCGTCGAACGGTGCAAACGGTCCATCCGCTCGGGCGAATCGGGCTCATCATCGGCGGCATCGCCATGGCAGCGTTCGCGCTGACGGTCAATATGGATCAGGCGAACGCACTCCGTGATGGGATTCAGGAGTCGACGAATGCGGCCTATGCGACAGGTTGGAATCAGTTCACGAACATCATTTACGCGAACCAACTGACGTTTTTCATATTGACCGTCAGTTGCATGGTCGTCGGCATCCTGTTGACGTTCATCGCCTCCCCGAAACAAAAGAACGAGGAACAGCCCGTGCGCTGATCCTCGTTTTTGTTATCGCTGTTTCGCTTGATACAAACGGGCGTACCGATCGGCCGCGATGATGGCGTCCGCGACTTCTTCTGGTGTGACGTCAAAGCCGCTATGAATCGTCTCGCCTTCTGCGGTGGCCGCTTGTCCGACTTTCAGGATATCTTCTCGTGAGGCGTCCTTCAATTTCACGTCCTCGAGCGTGACCGGTAAATCAAGCGCCATGTATAGGGCGACGTACCGCTCAAACTCTTCTTGTGTCCGTCCTTCGAGCGCGAGCTGCACGAGTGTGCCGAACGCGACTTTTTCGCCGTGGGTCAAATGGTGGATGTCCCCGTCGAGTGCCGTGAACCCGTTATGGATGGCATGGGCCGCCGCCAGACCGCCGCTTTCGAAGCCGAGGCCGCTGAGTAACGTGTTCGCCTCGACGACAGCTTCGAGCGCCGGCGTGACGACTTTCGCCTGCACCGACTCGTACGCTGGGATCCCATAGTCGAACAGCACTTCTTCACAGCGTTTCGCAATCGCTTCGGCCGCGATGGTCGGGACACCGCCGGCCATCGTCTTCCCGCCAAATGCGAGGACGCTCCGCACTTCGACCCACGTCGCGAGGGCGTCCGCAATGCCTGAGGCGAGGAAGCGGGCCGGTGCCTCGGCAATCAACTTCGTGTCGACGAGCACGAGGTCTGGATTCTTCTTATAAAAACGATACGTCTCGAAATTCCCTTCATCCGTATAGATGACGGATAAGGCGCTCGTCGGTGCATCCGTCGAGGCAATCGTCGGAACGATGACGATGCGAGCGTTAAGCTCATCGGCGACCGCTTTTGCCGTATCGAGCGTCTTGCCGCCACCCATGCCGATGACGAACGACACATGATTCTCTTTCGCGGAAGCGGCAATCCGTTCGATTTCATGACGAGACGCCTCGCCGACAAAGTCGGCCTTCTCCGTCTCGACGTCGCTTGAGGAAAGAGCGGTCGTCACGCGGTCCCCGATGATGCGCCAGACGATATCGTCGGCAATCAACAGCGCTTTCGAGCCGAAATGGCCCACATGCTTTCCGAGCTGGTCAATCGTGTTCTTCCCTTGCACATACTTGGCTGGACTGATGAAAACGCGTTCTGACATAATCAACATCCTTTCGAAGTGAAATGGCGATGGACAACAGTAAAGATGTTCCCGATTTCAGGCGTACGGTAAACGGATATTCGCGTGACAGCTCCGTGAACGAGCGTCACAGCATGCATAGTGTACTTCCGAGGACGATGAGTAGCACAATCAAAGCGGCGACGGCAACAAATCCCCATTCGAGTATCGATTTCGTCACGATGACCCCTCCTATGAGCTGATGGGTACAGTATAGCCGCCCGATACGGAGGGCCCGTCCGTAAAAAATGACCTGGTCGAAAAAAGAGACACGTCCCGATTTCTTAACGCGTTTGATGGTTTGAACGAGAGGAGACGGGGAACAACTATGTCGTATGTAACTTTCTGAAGGAGGAATGAACGATGGCTAAACATGTATTGATCATTGCGACGTCTGCCGATAAACTAGAGAACGGTCATGCTACCGGGCTTTGGCTCGAGGAGTTCGCCGCACCATATCTTCAATTTGAGAAACAAGGATACAAAGTGACGGTCGCGAGTATCGAGGGCGGAGACGTGCCAATCGATGCGAACAGTCTCGAGGACGGCTTGTCACAAGAGATTTTAGATACACAAACCTTGTTGAAAAATACGGTCCGACTTGACCAAGTCGCGGATGATTCGTATGATGCCGTGTTCCTTCCTGGTGGACATGGAACGGTCGTCGATTTCCCGGACAGTGAGACGCTTCAACGTGTCGTCCGTGACGTATATGAGAGTGGGAACGTCGTCGCCGCCGTTTGCCACGGACCAATCGGCCTCGTCAACGTCACGTTGAGCAACGGGGAACCGCTCGTCAAAGACAAACAAGTGACCGGCTTCACCGACGCCGAAGAGCGGGAAATGCAACTTGAATCCGCTGTGCCGTTCTTGCTTGAATCGGCACTGCGTGAAAAGGGCGGCAAGTTCGATGGGGCCGACAACTGGGCGGTCAACGTCGCGGTCGACGAACGTCTCGTCACGGGACAAAACCCACAATCGTCTGAACGCGTAGCAGAAGAAGTCGTCAAATTACTCAACTAACGACATGGACAATCTGGGCAATCGCCTAGATTGTCTTTTTTTCGGACATATGTCCTTTTCAAACGATTCATTCTCCCGTACAGTCAGACGAAGAGACAGGGGGAATAGGGATGGGAATCATTTTTGCGTTGCTCTCGGGCACGTTCATCGCGTTGCAGGGCATCTTCAACGCCAAACTCGGCTATGCGGTCGGGGCATGGTTGTCGGTCACCATCGTCCACCTCGTCGGATTGGTGCTGGCGTTATTCATCTACGCGTTCAAGCGTGATGGCGATTTGACCGCGTTTCGTCGCGTGCCTTGGTACTACAGTCTAGGCGGGTTGTTCGGTGTCTTTGTCGTCTTTGGTGAATTGACGGCGATTCAACAACTCGGGGTGACGTGGGCGATTTGTGTCTTACTCGTCGCGCAGTTGATGGGAGCGTTTATCATTGATTCGAACGGATGGTTCGGTGTCGCGAAAAAACCGGTCACCGGAGGGCAGGTCATCGGGCTCGGCCTGATGGTCATCGGGATTGGCGTCTACACGTTCACATGAGGAGGAGATGGAGATGAAAGTAGAGGCTGCGCTACATCGGCTCGGTTGGCACCATTTGTTCTCGGGACAGACACTCGCTGCTTCCTCGATCGTCACGTTTCCTTCGGGAGCGATGCTTTGCGCGAACGACGGCGTGATCGATTCGTTGTTCGTCGTCTTAGAAGGACGCGTCAAAATCTATACGCTCAGTGAGGAAGGCAAGTTGCGGCTCCTCCGCTTGAAAGCCGCACCGACGTTGATTGGCGATATCGAATACGCAAGCGGACGTCACGTGCTCCATACCGTCGAAGCGGTCGGGACGGTCGTCTGTCTGCGCATCCCGTTTGAGGTATTGAAAACATACAACCGGACGATCGAATTTACCGAACATTTGCTTCGTGGCGTGTCAGAGAAGCTATTTATCGAAGCGAACGCCTCGTCGAACCATTTGATGTCGACGCTCGAGGAACGACTCGCCGGCTATCTCGTCTCGCTCAGCGAGGCCGGGAACGACTTGTTTCAATCCGAGATGAGTCAATTGAAGCGAAAAGAAGTGGCCGAATGGCTCGGGACGAGCTATCGACATTTGAACCGGACGCTCCAGGCGTTCGCGGACGAAGGACTCGTCGAACGGACACGGAAGCAAGTCAAGATTTTGGATATGGAACGATTAAAGCAGCGTGCCAATGGCATGCTCTATGAATAAGGAGAATCTTCATGGTAATTGGAATCATCTGTTCGGCCATCGCGGGTGCGTTCATCAGTGTACAAGCGGCCGTCAATGCGAAAATGAACGTCCATCTCGGGGCGTGGGCGACGACGGTGCTCGTCTTTATCGTCGGGCTCGTTGGGTCGCTCATACCGCTCGTTCTGTTCGGTGGGGACCTTGCGGGCATTCGGGACGTCTCACCCATCTATGCACTTGGCGGGCTGCTCGGGGTGGGCGTCGTCTTTTGTGTCATGCGCAGCATCCAGCTGCTCGGTCCGACGTTGTCGGTGTCGGTCATCCTCGTGTCGCAATTGGTTTGGGCGCTCGGCGTCGACTTATTCGGTGCGTTCGGCATGCCGCAACTTACGTTGGCACCTGGACAAGTCATCGGCTTGATGATCTTGCTCCTCGGCGTCGTCATTTTCAAACAGTCACAAGCGACGGCGCTCGCGCGTGAGTCGATGAAGGAAGCCGCTTGAAGGAGTGGCTTTTTTCGTGCACAAAACGGGTACAGAGAGGTATGATGGATAAAGTGAACTGAAATAACTATAGAGGTGATGAATACGGTGGGCTCTTCCATATGGATTGACTTAATGATCGTCTTGTTTTTGATTGTGTTGAACGGGATCTTCGCAATGACCGAAATCGCGCTCATCTCGTCGAAGCCGTCGAAGCTCGAAGTCGAGGCGAATCGAGGGAAGCGGAGCGCGCAAATCGCATTGAAGTATTCAAAAGACCCGACAGACCTGCTCTCGACCGTCCAAGTCGGAATCACGTTGATTGGGATCATCAACGGGGCATACGGGGGTGCCAGGTTTTCGACTCCGGTCGGCAACGCGTTTGAACAGCTCGGCATGAGCGCACAGTCGGCGTCGACAGTCGGATATGTGCTCGTCGTCACCGTGATCACGTACCTCTCCCTCATCATCGGGGAACTCGTCCCGAAACGAATCGCGCTCGTCGCACCGGAACGGGTGACGATGGCGATTATCCCGGCGCTCGACTTGTTCAGTAAAGTGATGCGCCCATTCATTTGGATTCTATCGAAATCGACGCTGTTCTTGTTCAAATTGCTCGGGTTGAAGGCAGAACGGACAGATGGGGAGACAGAACTTGAAATCAAGCAACTGTTATTCGAAGGAGCGCAACAAGGACAGTTTGCGCATGAAGAAGTGCAGCAAGTCGAGCGCGTGTTTGCGTTTCATGACCAATTGATTTATGAACTGATGCAACCGCGGACGACACTTGAATGGATTGATATCGAAGACTCGATGGCCGACATCAAAGCCGCTGTATATGAAAGTAGACATAACAAACTCCCCGTCGGACGCGGGACGCTCGATGAGTTCGTCGGATACGTCGATGTCCGTGACGTGCTGATGTTGCCGGAACTCGCGGCGCCATCGGACATTTTAAAACAAATCAAACAGCCACTGATCGTCCCGAAGCAACGCGAAGCGAGCCAAGTCCTTCAAATGATGCAACAGACCGGATCGCCCATCGCCTTCGTCTTAGATGAGTATGGCGGGTTCCTCGGACTGGTCACGTTGTTTGATATTCTTGAAGAGATTGTCGGGGAAGTGATGATTGAAGAAGAGGCGCCTGACGTCGTTCGTCGGGAAGACGGCACGTATTTAGCCGATGGACTCCTCAGCATCGAGGACTTGAAGCAGACGCTCGGCATCCGTGACGCGCGATTTGACGAAGGACGCAACGCGTATCATACGCTCGCCGGACTCGTCATCTACACGCTTGGTGACTTTCCGAAACGCGGAGACATCGTCGAGGCGTATGGCCTACGTTTTGAAGTCGTCGACATGGATGGGAAACGGGTCGACCAAGTCCTCATCTCAATCTTGCCAGAAGAAAAAGAGGAATGACGCGACGTCGCGTCATTCTTCTTTTGTCTCTTCCCACGTCTCAAACGCGGCGTTCATCAAGATGCGGGCCATAAGGAGCATCGCCCGTTCGTCGATGTCAAAGCGAGGGTGATGGTGCGGGAAAATCGCATCGCGCTCGGGGTTACCGGCGCCGGCGAAAAAGAAGCTGCCCGGGACGTGTTGCAAGTAATAGGCGAAATCTTCCCCGACCATGAGCGGGGACATCTCGATGACGCCGGCACTGCCGACCACGTTCACGGCCGAATGACGCACGTGCGTTGTTTCCATCGGGTGATTGATGACGGCAGGGTAGCCTTGAATATAGTTCAACTCGTAATCGGCCCCTGCCCCGGCACATGTCGTGGCGATGATGCGCTCCATGTCTTCCATGATGCGGGTTTGCGTGTCCGGATTAAACGTACGGACGGTTCCAGAGAGGCGGGCTTCGTCTGCGATGACGTTGAACGCCTGTCCTGATTCGAACGTCCCGATGGTCAAGACGGCCGGTTCGAGCGGGTCGACGCGGCGACTCACGATTTGTTGGAGTTGGCTCGCGACGTTGACGCCGACCATGAGCGAGTCAATCGTATGGTGCGGGATGGCCCCGTGACCGCCTTTGCCTTTAATCGTCAGTTCGAAACGGTCGGCTGCCGCCATAATCGGGCCGGTCTTGATGCCGATCGTTCCGAACGGAAGCGGTGTCCAAATGTGCACGCCGTATATATAGTCGACACCGTCGAGACAATCATCTTCAATCATCGGTTTGGCACCACCTGGGGCGAGTTCTTCGGCGAACTGGTGAATCAAGACGACATCTCCTGGCAACTCGGCCTCGGCGAGCACTTTGGCGAGCACGAGGAGCGACGCCGTATGCGCGTCATGACCACATGCGTGCATCGCGCCGTTCACTTTGGAGCGATACGGAACGTCTTTCAAGTCTTGAATCGGCAAGGCGTCAAAGTCGGCCCGGAACGCAATCGTCGGTCCGTCCCCACCTTTGATACGCCCGACGACGCCATTGCCACCGACCCCTTCTCGGACGTCAAGGCCGAGGTCGCGTAAATAACGCGCGATGAAACGGGGCGTCTCTTGTTCCTCGAATGAGAGTTCGGGATGTTGATGGAAATGACGGCGCAGCGTCACCATCTCTTCATATAAATCGGTCAGTCTAGCATCAAGCGTTGTGACAAACATCGAGAACACTCCAATCCTACATATAATGGTCGGTCAAATATGCTGCCAAACGGCATGGGCGTCGCCTTTCACAGTTGCACGGCGGTCCCACTCTTCCTTTCTGATGACGATTTGTTGACATGATTCAGCCTAGACTGTGTCTTTTCCTTATTTTTGTAAAAGATAAGCTTATCGTATACGATGAAAGGGAATTAGAACAGCAGTGAATTTAAGAAACGAGGTGCAGGAATATGTTATGGATTGGATTAGGCGTCATCATCTTGCTGGCCGTCATTTATTTCTCGGCTTATAACGGATTAGTGAAGTATCGAAATTGGGTCGATGAGGCGTGGGCCCAAATCGACGTACAGCTGAGACGTCGCTACGACTTGATTCCGAACTTGGTCGAGACGGTGAAAGGGTACGCCAAACATGAAGAAGAGACGCTCGCGAAAGTCGTCGAACTCCGTAATCAAATGGGAGCAAGGTCGACGCGGCAAGAACAGATGGAAATAAACGATCAGTTGAGCGGCGCCCTGAAAAATCTATTCGCGCTTCGCGAGGCATACCCTGACTTGAAAGCGAACGAGAACTTCAAGATGCTCCAAGAAGAGTTGACGCAAACGGAAAACAAAGTCGCGTATTCAAGACAACTCTATAACAATACGGTCATGAAATATAATACGAAAATCGAATCGGTGCCGACGAACGTCATCGCCTCACTCCATCGTTTTGAGAAGCGTGACATGCTCGAGGCGCGAGAGGAAGAACGCGAGAACGTTCGCGTCTCGTTCTAATGCGAGGTGCCAGCGATGCTCCTTTATGAACAGATTCGTAAAAACAAAGTGAAGACAGTGTTCATCGTCGCCGGCTTCGTCTTGTTCGTCTTGCTCGTTGGGGCGGCGATTTCGTATATCAATTACGGGGACGCGTTGCCGGGTCTCATTTTCACACCGGTCTTTTCGTTGTTTTATGTCGGTATCGTCATCATGTCGAGCACGGGCATCGTTATGCGGATGAACCATGCGAAAGAAATCACCTCGGTCGAGCAGCATCGCTTCTTATGGCATACGGTCGAGAACATGGCGATGGTCGCCCGGGTGCCGATGCCGCGCGTCTTCATCATCAACGACCCGTCCCCGAACGCGTTCGCGACCGGACTTAAGCCGGAAAAGGCGGCCGTCGCGGTCACGACGGGTCTACTTGACCGTCTGTCGCGGGAAGAGGTCGAAGGGGTCATCGCCCACGAAGTCGCGCACATCAAAAACTATGACGTCCGATTGTCGACGGTCACGCTCGCCCTCGTCTCGGTCATCGCCATTATGAGTGACATCGGGTCGCGGATGCTGTTCTTTCGAAGTGTCGGCGGACGGCGTGACAACAATCAAAACCCGATTTTCTTAATTGTCGGGCTCGTCCTGCTCGTCCTCGCACCGATTATCGCGACGCTCATCAACTTGGCGATTTCAAGAAATCGCGAATTTTTAGCGGACGCGAGCGGGGCGGAGCTGACGCGTAACCCGGAAGCGCTCGCTTCGGCGCTCGAGAAGATTGCCAACGTCGAGACACCGGTGAAAGAAGCGTCGAGTGCGTCGGCCCCGCTTTATTTCTCCGACCCGTTGAAGAAAAAGATTAGCGGGCTGTTGTCGACACACCCGAATCCGGTCGAACGGATCAACCGGTTGCGCCAAATGTAACGTTTTGCGTTACGCTTGATGCGTCGACTATAGGAAAAGCCACCTCGCTTGAGGTGGCTTTCATCGTTTATCCGGCGCGGTGGCTCCGGAGTTTTTCAATTTCTTCGAGGACGAACTGGACGTTCGTCCCGACGATGACTTGAATGTGGTTCGGGCTGACAACCTTGATTCCAGGGATGCCTGCTTTCTTGATTTGTGCTTGGTCGACCGTGTCCATGTCTTTCACGTCGACACGGAGACGCGTGACACAAGACTCGATGCCTGTGACGTTTTGGTCGCCACCGAGTCCGTCGTAAATCATCGCTGCCATGGCCGAGTATTGTCCGCCAGCTGCGACTGGAGCTGTTTTCGTTTGGCCTTCAGGCGCTGTCTCGGTTGCGACGGCATCGACCGCCTCATCCGATTCGCGACCTGGTGTCGCCAAGTTGAGCTTGACGATCATGAAGCGGAAGATTGTGTAATAGATGGCACCGAAGACGAGACCTTGGAGGAGCAACATGTACGGTTGATTCGCGAGCGGCAACCGTGAGCTGAGCACGAAGTCGACGAGACCGGCACTGAAACCGAACCCGGCCGTCCATTGGAACGTCGCGGCGACAAAGAGTGAAATCCCTGTCAACACTGCATGCACGAGGTAAAGAACTGGCGCGAGGAACATGAACGAGAACTCGAGCGGTTCTGTGACACCTGTGAAGAATGAAGCGAACGCTGCGGCGAGAAGGAGCGAAGCCGCTTGCTTTTTACGTTTTGTTTTCGCTGTGTGATACATGGCGAGTGCTGCCGCCGGGAGACCGAACATCATAATTGGGAAGAATCCGGCTTGGTAACGTCCCGTGATTCCTTTCTCCCCTTCACCCGACCAGAAGTTTCCGATATCGTTGATGCCGGCCACATCGAACCAGAACACCGAGTTCAAGGCGTGATGGAGACCGGTCGGAATCAACAGACGGTTGAAGAAGCCGTAAAGGCCGGCACCGAACGCGCCCATTTTCGAAATCGTTTCACCGAATCCGACGAGTCCTGTGTAGACGACCGGCCAGATGAAGTAAAGAGCGACCGAGACGAGGATCATCGCGAACGCCGTCATGATCGGTACGAGACGCTTACCGCTGAAGAAGGCGAGGGCGTCAGGCAATTTCACGTGGCTGAAGCGGTTGTACATTTGAGCGGCAACGATACCTGAGAGGATACCGACGAACGCGTTAGCGATTCGTCCGAATGCTGGGTTGACGGCTTCGACGTCGACCCCTTGGAAAAGGGCGACCGTTCCCGCAGAAAGAAGTGTCGTGACCGTGAGGAAAGCGACGAGACCACTGAGGGCGGCTGAGCCGTCACGGTTTTTCGCCATCCCGAGGGCGACCCCGACGGCGAATAGAATTGGAATGTTATCGATGATAGCACCACCGGCTTTAATCAAGAAAGCGGCGGCAATGTTCTCAGACCCCCAGCCGACTGGGTCGATCCAGTAACCGATCCCCATGAGGATGGCCGCTGCAGGAAGTACCGCAACCGGCAACATGAGGGAACGTCCGAGACGTTGTAAAAAGTTCATCATTGTGAATGTCCTCCTTTTTGATGGTGTTGATCTTGCAGGCGTTGAATGTGGAGCGTAATATAACCAAGCTCTGACTCGGGCAAGACGATACCGTATAAGTCTTCCATTTCGTTTGCGACATCAGACGCACACGCGTAAGCAGACGAGAATTTCGTTTGAATCATCGTCAACATGTCCTCGTCAATCGTGTGGTGATCGTAATGGTTGACCCGATCCATGACGAATCGTAAATGAGTTAATAAGCGTTGATAGGATAAGTCATCTTCTTCAATGGATAGGTCGAGCCGTCTCGAAATCGATTGAATCATGTCTCGTACGATCGTCGTCTGTTTGAGCGTCTTACGCAAATCACCCCCTTTCACTTTAAGTGTATGGATGTGGAGCGCGATGAAGGCGGCTTCATCTTTCGGCATCTTCACCCCGAGCGTATTCTCGATATGCTGAATCGCCCATAGCCCGATTTCATATTCATTGCGATATAGAATTTTGATCTCGTTCAACAGTTTGTTCCGGAGCGAGATCCCTTCTTGCTCCCGTTCGATGGCGAACGAGATATGGTCGGTCAAGACGACGTGGATGTGTTCGTTGAACGTCGTCTCGAGCCGCTTTTCCGCGTGACTAATGATCTCTTCAGAAATCGTGAAATGTTCGACCGGGATGCGGCTCAAGAGTTGTTGAAACTTGTCGCCTTCGGACATGACGAACAGTTTCTCGATTTTATGCGGATTGACGACGTCGTTGCGCGCCTTCTTAAACGCGACGCCCGGCCCGATGGCAATCTTCTCTTCCCCGTCGTCTGAGACGATGACCGCATTGTTGTTCAAGATTTTTTTGATTTTTAACATGGTTCCTCCTATCGAGGAGTCATTGTTCCGCTTGAGCGACGACCGTCTTGCCAGAGAGGGCAGGACCGCCTGTATGGAAGACGTAAGGTTCCTTCAGCTCGCCACCGTTCGTGACGATCATCGGCGTGACCGTGTCTTTTCCGGCTTGATGAATCTGTTCGAGGTTCGCTGTGAGCAGCGGTTGACCGACCTCGACCGAATCGTCGACGTTCACATGCACGGTAAACGGGTCACCTGCAAGTTCGACCGTGTCGAGCCCGACATGAATCAAAATTTCAGCGCCGTCATCGGTGCGAATCCCGATTGCATGCTTCGTCGGTGCGACTTGAACGATGGTCCCTTTGGCCGGTGCGACGACTGTCCCGTCAGTCGGCATGATGGCGATTCCGTCGCCCATCATCTTCTCGCTGAACACTGGGTCGCTCACTTCCTCAAGTGGAATGATGTCTCCTTCCATGGGTGCATAAAGTGTCAGTGTATGTCTCTTCATCCACTTATTCAATAACATCTTCGATTCATCCTTTCGTTCGAAAAATGATTGTGAAAAAACAAAACAGGCATGGAGTATAGACGGGTGGCGTGAGCCTTTCGTCTTACCCCATGCCTGATCGAATCAGTCACATGTGATCATTATTCGTTTCGTCACCCTCAACATAGCACGCCCGAATATAGATATCAAGGCCTAATTTGAAAGCGTTCTCTAGAAATTTTACTTCTTCGAAAATCTGTTGTATAGTTAGGGCGAAACTGAATGAGAAAGGTGTTGCATGTTAATGAGTGAGGTCGTATCTGCCTAACGAACTGAAAAATGTCGGATGACGCGTATTTTTGTCATGCCTTCATGTTCTGTTACAGATACCGCCCTTCATAAACTGCCAGACACCGGTCTGTCTTTTTGCGTTGGTCGTCATCGGCCGACGCTTTTTGTTTGCGCGGTATTTCCATCATATTTAAGGAGAGATTCCCATGAACGAACAAACATTAGAAAAATTACAATATACTGAACTCATCCAACGCGTCGAACGATACTGCATCAGCGGATTCGGACGGAAGTTGTTATGCAACCAGCGTCCGACGAGCCACCTACAAACGGTGAAAAAACGACTGCAAGAGACGACAGAGGCGCGCGCGATTCTCGACGCGACGTCACACGTCCCATTTATCGGCGTGTCCGCGATGGAACCGCTCATCGGGAAAATCAGCCGCGGGATTCAACTTGAGGCGAGCGAATTAGAAGATGTCGCCGAGTTTTTCCGCGGTGCCCGGAAGTTGAAGCGATTCATGACGGAGCAGGCGTTCTTCGCCCCGCTCTTATCCATGTACGCCGGTGAGATGAGCGAGTGGCGTCAGATTGAGGAAGACATTATCCAGTCGATTCGCGGGGGACGCGTCGTCGACGAGGCCTCGAAAGAATTAAAGCGTGTCCGTAAGCAAATCGAGATTCTCGAAGGACGGATCGAGGAGCGATTGAGTAAGTTTTTGAAGAGTGCGGTGAACCGGGAAGCGATTCAAGACGGTTTCGTGACGAAAAAACAAGACCGATTCACGATTCCGATCAAGGCCTCGTATAAGCATAAAATCGCCGGGACGATCGTCGACACGTCGAGCCGTGGCACGACTGTCTTCATCGAGCCCGAAGCGGTAGCAAAACTGAACGCAGAACTCGTCGTCAAACGGACCGAGGAGGCGGTCGAAATCTACCAAGTGCTCGCCACGCTCACCGGCATGGTGGCCGAGGCGTTATCGACCATCGAGGCGACACTCGACGTCATCGCCCAATACGACATGGTGTTCGCGAAAGGGAAGTATAGCCAAGCCATCGACGGCATCGCCCCGCGCGTGAACGCCATCGGAAAAATCCGTTTGAAACAAGTCCGCCACCCGCTTCTCGAACGAGCGGTCCCCCTCGACTTCTCGCTCGGTGAGACGTATCGCGGTCTCATCATCACTGGACCGAACGCCGGCGGGAAGACGGTCGTCTTGAAGACGATCGGTCTGCTCAGTTTGATGACGATGAGCGGGCTTCATATCCCGGCACATCCGGACACGGACATCTCGACGTTTGACGACGTATTCGTCGATATCGGGGACAACCAGGATATGGGGTCGGCGCTCAGCACGTTCTCGGCCCATATGCATAACGTGGCGAGCATCATGCAGAAGGCAGGGAAGCGATCATTACTATTATTCGATGAAATCGGAAGCGGGACGGAACCGAACGAGGGAGCGGCCCTCGCCATCGCGATTTTAGAAGAGGCATACAAGCGAGGCTGCCTCGTCGTCGCTTCGACCCATTACGGGGAGATCAAAGCGTACTCGGAGATGCACCCGGACTTCATGAATGCAGCGATGCAGTTCGACTCGGACACGCTCGAGCCGAAGTATCGATTGTTGATTGGACAGTCCGGCGACAGTAACGCCTTGTTCATCGCCCGAAAAATGAAACTGCCCGTGAGCATTTTGAAGCAGGCGGAACGCTACATGCATGATAAAACGTATGATCAGTCGCTCGTCGATTCATCACGACTCGCGCAAGAACTCGTCCGACCGGTCATCGAACCGGATGAACGCTTCGAAAAAGGGGATCGGGTCCGCCTGCTCGAGACGAATCAAGTCGGCCTCGTGTATGCGATGGACGAGTCGTTGCGTCGCGTTACCGTGTATGTCGACGGCGTGTCTAACGATTATCCGCTCCGTCGTGTCCGGCTTGAGGCGAAAGCGATCGATCTTTATCCGGCAGGCTACG
Source organism: Exiguobacterium alkaliphilum (assembly GCF_018138125.1). Classification (NCBI taxonomy): domain Bacteria; kingdom Bacillati; phylum Bacillota; class Bacilli; order Caryophanales; genus Exiguobacterium; species Exiguobacterium alkaliphilum. The sequence goes on along the minus strand of NZ_CP073101.1, from coordinate 171,459 downwards.
ACCTCGAGACGCTATTCGTCAACTATCGGGACCGCAAGGAAGCCCATGACTTTGCCCGCGGTTCAAAAAAGGCGCTCCGTCGCGTCGAGAAAGAGATTCGAGCACGGCAACGAGCCGAACGAGGCGAATGAGAGTATTCGGCAAAGCACTCGGGTAAGGAACAAGGACCGGGAGTCGTCTAATCGTTCGGCTGACGGGTAAGTGTCGGAGGTGGATGGAATGTTTTGGTTGAGCTTATTGTTTGCCATCGGGTTTGCCTTGATCCATTATTTCTCGGGAAACTTGATTCATGTGCGTGAGACGCCGCGCAGTCGTTTTTTATCGCTCGCTGGCGGCGTCGCGGTGGCTTATGTCTTCTTGCACCTCTTACCGGAGTTGAATGAATATCAAGAACAGTTGGAAGGTCATTTAGGGGACGGGCTTTTCACATCGGTTGAGAATCATATTCTCGTCGTCAGCATGATTGGCCTGGCCGCGTTTTACGGTCTCGAGCGACTCGCCACACAGATGAGTCGGCGCGGGAGCGGCAGCGTGTTCTGGATTCATATGGCGCTGTTCGTTTTCTATAACTTCAGCATCGGCTATGTGCTCGCCGAGAGCGCGTTCGATAATGCATGGACGATGACGCTTTACTTCTTTGCGCTAGGGATTCATTTCATCACGGTCGACCAAGGGCTGAGACACCATCACAAAGCGATGTATGATCGGGAAGGACGGCTCTTATTGTCCCTTTCGGTGCTCGCTGGGTGGGGCGTCGGCGCGTTCTCGGCGCTCGATGAATTGACGTTGTCCATCATCGTCGCGTTTTTGGCCGGGGGCATCATCTTGAACGTCATGAAAGAAGAGCTGCCAGAGGAACGGGACAGCAGTTTTCGAGCCTTCGCCGTCGGGCTCGTCGGTTATTCGCTCTTATTGTTGGCCATATGAAAAGGCAACCGCCGCGCGGTTGCCTTTTTGCTTACAATGAATTCGTGCTCTGGTCGTCTACGTTGTCATCGCTTGAAGGTGTATCCTCATCTGTGTTCGACCCGCCGAATGGACCACCGTGATGTGGGCCGTGTCCGCCCCGATGACGTCCTCCGCCAAAACCGCGTATCTCGTCTAGGTCGTCATAACTCGTGACGTCGGCGAAGCGCGCCTCATGCTCGGCAAGGATTGAATCGGCCTCTTCTTGCGTCAAATCACCGGATTCGACCGCTGCGTCGAGTTTGGCTTCATGAGACGCGATCATCGCCTCGATGAACTGTTCGATGGTGATTCCTTTCGATTCGGCCAACTCAGGAAGTGACTGCCCTTCCTCACGTGCTGCTGCCACTTCGTCCTCGGTCAACCCGAGCGCCTCGAGTAAGGCGGCTTGTCCGGCTGCCCGGTCACCGAACATCCCGCGCTCCCCGCGTTCGCCGCGCTCACATTGTGTCGTCGTTTCCGTTCCGTCAGTCGTTGTCGTATCGTTCGTGGCGGCATAGACGCCTGTGCCTGAGACGACAAGTAGGCCGGCCAGGGCGATTGCTAATTTATTCATGTCAATCTCCTCCTTTACTACCTCAAGTGTAGGGCGCGACCGTTCAAAAGTTGTGAGGGAGTTGCAAGGTTTTTGCAAATTGTCTTTGGGAAACGATGGGGTCTGTTTCCCGATACGATATAATCAAAGTGGAGGCGATAGAGATGAACGTACTCGTGGTCGAAGATGAACCCAAATTAGCGGACGGACTTGCCCGCTTTCTGACGTATGCTGGTTTTCACGTTCGTGTGGCCGGTACGCTCGCCGAGGCGAAGCGACAGCTTGAGCAACCGTTCGATGCGGTCCTCCTCGACGTGCGTTTGCCGGACGGGGAAGGGTGGACGCTCATTCCGAAATTGAAGGCGTTGCGGCCTGCTCCTGTCATCATCTTGGCGACGGCACGGGGCGAGGCGGATGACCGTGTGTTCGGACTTGAGCTCGGGGCTGACGATTATTTGGTCAAACCGATTGTATTGAAAGAACTCGAAATCCGCCTGAAGCGTCTCGTCAAACAGACGGATGAAATCTCGTTCGGCGATATGACGGTGGATGCTCGCTCCCGGACGGTGACCGATGACGGCCGTTCGATTCGCATGACGAATAAAGAGTATGAGTTGTTGCTCTACTTTTTGAAGCATAGCGGAGAAGCCATCGACCGGAATCGGCTACTTGATGAGGTGTGGGACTATACGTTCGCCGGGGACACGCGCACGGTCGATACGCACGTCAAACAGTTGCGTGACAAGTTGCCGACGATGAAGCGGCAATTGAAGACCGTGCACCGCGTCGGCTATCGATTGGAGGATATCCGATGAATCGATTGATGAAGAAGTTACTCGTCATGGCGATTTTGCCGCTTACGGTCATGGCCGTGCTCACGTTCGGGCTAACGTCGCTGCTGATTGGTCGCTTTGCCGAGACCGAAAGCTATACTCAACTCGGGCGGGAAGCTGATATTGTCTACGATGCGCTCATGGACGGTCGGGGCATCCCTGGACAGTTCGATGTCGTCGTGTTTCGAGACGGGAAACGGCTCGACCTTGAGCGGGGCGGCCGGATGCATCGCCATATGACACCGTTTCTGAACCCGGACGTATTAAGTGAACGAGACCAAATTCGTATGAACGGAACAAACCTGCTCACGTTCAAACTTGAGGAAGGTGATTTGCAAATTGTGACGTATACGACCGCACCGTTGGCAAATCCACAGTTTCGCCAAATTTACGTCATTCTTGGGAGCGGTTTTTTGTTCGCGCTTCTCGTCGCCATCGGCATGACGTATTGGATGAGCAAGCGTTTGACGACCCCGCTCGTCAAATTGAAACAAGCGACCGCGTCCATCATGTCGGGTCGGCACGAACTCAAGCTGCCACCGGTGACCAACGACGAGATTGGTGATTTGACGGAAGCGGTCCGGCAGATGAACACATCGCTCGAAGAGAAGGAACGGCTGCAGAACACGTTCATCTCGGGGGTCACGCATGACGTTCGTACCCCGCTCGCCATCGTGCGAAACGAGGCAGAGATGCTCGAGCTCGGAATCGTCAAACAAGAAGATGTGGCCGCGACCGGGCGAAGCATGACCGAGGAGGTTGACCGCATCGACCGGCTCGTCACACAGATGCTCGAGTATTCGAAACTATCGGCTGGGAAGCTGACGCTTACGACCGAGCCTGTTCACTTGAACGAGTTGATTGAAGAAACAGTCTCACGGATGGAAGAGTCGTTCAAGCACAAGCAAGTGACGGTCGCGCTTGAACTCGAAGACGTGACAGTGCAGGCGGATCGGTTGGCGTTGGAACGCATTTTGTCGAACTTCCTGCAAAACGCCTATCATGCCAGCCCGGTCGGCGGCATGATTACGGTCCGGCTCACCGAGCGACGACTCGAAATCGAGGATGAGGGACCGGGCATCCCGGAATCGATGCACGCCAACATTTGGGACATGTACGTGAAAGGGGACCAGTCAGATGGGCACGGGCTCGGTCTTGCTATCAACAAGCTGTTGCTCGAGGCGCAAGGGCTGTCGTACGGGATTGAGTCGAGAGAGGGGGCGCTGTTTTGGATCATGTGGTACTAAACTTATTTTTGCGCGGTGTGCGCTTGGAACGGGATCGCATCGAACAACCCGATTATCCGTTCTCGCTACCGATTTTTGATAGGTTTGATGAACTGACGCTCACGAAGCCGGTCACGTTTCTCGTCGGGGAGAACGGGAGCGGAAAATCGACACTGATTGAAGGAATGGCCGTCGCCGCCGGTTTCAATCCGGAAGGTGGGGCGACGACGTTCCGATTCGAAACCGATTCGACACATAGTTCGTTGTTTGAAGCGCTACGGCCAATCCGTGGCGCTTACCGGCCAAAAGACGGATTTTTCCTTCGTGCCGAGACTGCGTATCAACTGTCGAGTTATGTGGATGAGATTGCACGGACGTCTCCCGATCCGGAACGGTTCTATTCGTCCTACGGCGGTCGGTCGCTCCATGAGCAGTCACATGGCGAGGCGTTTCTGTCGCTCATGCTCCACCGTTTCCGGGGTAAAGGGCTTTATATATTGGACGAGCCTGAGGCCGCTTTGTCCCCGATGCGACAGTTGACGATGCTCGCTCGGATGCATGAACTCGTGCAGTCGGGGAGCCAGTTCATCATCGCGACCCATTCGCCGATTCTTATGTCGTATCCTGACGCCGATATTCTCCAAGTCGAAACGGGACTCGAACCGACGTCGTTCGATGAACTCGAGCACGTTCGGGTCATGCGTGACTTTTTGGCGGCCCCGGAACGGATGCAACGCATCTTGTTCGAATAAAACGGTCATCGTGTAAGCGTTTTATTTTTATGTTGACGTCAAGATATCAACGGAGTATGCTAAGGACGAGAAGAAGAAAATCCACTTTGGGATTGTTACTGGTCATGCAGGCAAAACCTAAATTGATGCCGTCCATCCAACTTTAGGGGACCGGCGTGAATTTAGGTTTTTTTCTTTTCAATCGACCCTGAGCGGAGGTGACAAGATTCCATGCACATTTCAAAAGTGTTCAACAACAACGTCGTGGCCATTCAAGCGAACGGTCAAGAACAAGTCGTCATGGGACGAGGGATTGCGTTCCCAAAACGACCTGGTGACGCGATCGATCAAGCGCGAATCGAAAAGATCTTTACGCTCGAGAGTAAAGAGAGCCATGATCGGTTCGTCCATTTTTTAAATGAGATGCCGGGTGAGGAGATGGAGACGGTGAAGCAAATCGTCAAACTCGCCGAAACAAGGCTCGAAAAGACGGTGCACGACTCGCTTTATGTGACGCTCGCCGACCATATTCATTTCGCCCTCAGTCGTTATCGCGATGGAATCGTCATCCGAAACCCGCTCGTTTGGGAAGTGAAACGGTTTTATGGACCTGAATTTTCAATCGGGAAAGAAGCGGTCGCGCTCATCAACGAGCGGCACGACGTCGTCCTCGATGAAGATGAGGCCGTCGCCATCGCCCTTCATCTCGTCAATGCGACGATGTCTGGCGCGAAGGGTGAGAACTTACACCTTGTCACCGAGATGACGAAAGCGACCCAAGCGATCCTGACAATCATCACGTACCATTTTCAAATCGACTTGGATGAAGAGTCGCACGCCTACTCCCGGTTCTTGACCCATCTCAAATACTTCGTCCAACGGCTCGCCTCGAAAGAGCCGGTGAAGACCGGAGGCGATGAGACGCTGTTTGAGATGGTGAAGCTGCGCTATCCTGACGCCTATGAATGTGTCGAGAAAATCGCGGGACTGATCGCCTCGAAGTACAACTATGCGGTGTCGACCGATGAACGGCTCTATATGATGATCCACATCGAAAATTTAATGAAAGAAAGACGATCCTAAGGATGGTTACTGATGATGCAGGCCAAACCTAAATGACGCTACGCGATGTAGACGTACATTTAGGTTTTTCTTTTTACCTCAAACTGAAGGAGTGAGCAAAATGAGCCAATACAAGGCCCTCGCCGACGACATCATTCGTCACGTCGGTGGGAAAGACGACGTCAAAAGCGTGTTCCACTGTGCGACACGGTTGCGTTTCAAATTGAAAGATGAAAAAAAGGCCGATCCCGGAGACGCTGAAACAACACGATGGCGTCATCACGGTCGTCCAAAGCGGCGGCCAGTTCCAAGTCGTCATCGGCAACAATGTACCGTACGTCTATCAGGACGTCGTCGCAGCCGGAGGTTTTCAAACGTCATCGAATGAGGAAGAAGAGAAGACGGGCGTGTTCAATCGCTTGATCGATGTGATTGCCGGTATCTTCACCCCGATTCTCGGCCCGATGGCCGGGAGCGGGTTGTTGAAAGGATTGCTTGCCATTCTCGTCGCCCTCGGTCTCCTCACGCAAGACATGGGGACGTACATCGTCTTGAACGCAGCGGCCGATGCCCTCTTCTACTTCCTGCCGGTCATCCTCGGACACTCGGCCGCGAAGAAGTTCGGTGGGAACCCGTATATCGGGATGATTATCGGGGGAGCGCTCGTCTATCCGGCCATCGTCGCGATGCAAGGTGCTGGCGAGACGCTCACGTTCCTCAATTTACCGGTCGTGTTGATGAGTTATGCGTCTTCTGTCATTCCAATCATCTTGGCGACGTACGTCTCGTCAAAAGTGGAGGCGTTCTTCAAAAGCGGACGCATGAGGCAGTCCGGAACTTCACGACCCCGATGATGGCGCTCCTCATCGTCGAGAACGGTCTTGGGGCGTATGACAACGTCGAAGCGGACGGTTCGGTCCATGACGATTATCGCATCGGGTACTTGCGTGACCATTTGAAGGCGATGGTCGAGGCGATTGAGGACGGGGTCGACGTCATCGGCTACACGAGCTGGGGCTGTATCGACCTCGTCAGTGCATCGACGGGTGAATATAGCAAACGATACGGGTTCATCTATGTCGACAAGCACGACGACGGGTCAGGGACGCTCGAGCGTTCACGGAAAGATTCGTTCTTCTGGTATCAAGACGTCATCCAGACGAACGGAGCAAGCCTGTTCGAAGATGAGACGGTTAAATAAAAAGGAGCGGCCGCGGCCGCTCCTTTGTTATGACTTGGTAATTTTACGCAGGACGATGATGGCGAGGCTGATTCCAAACGCAATCAGCATATACGTGGCGATTTCAGTCCAGATGCCCATCAAGCCTCCTCCTCGACAAACACGGCGAGTTCGCCTTGCGGCATGGCGACGAGCAAGTACTCATCTCCCCCGAGCGGGCGGGCGTCCCCTGCCTGCCAGCTCTCGAACTGTTCATGGAAACCGTTGACGAATAACGTGCGGCCAGACTCGAACGTCAACTCGAGATGTGGATATTCGTCGCCTAGACGGACGTGACGGACCCGTTCGCGCCGCAATTCGATGAGACGTTGCAGTTGTAGCGCCTCATCGAATAAGGTGTCCGCGGTATGGACGTGCCAAGACCCCTCGATGGAGAGCCAAGCCTCATGGTCGTCCCCGCGCTTGAAGTAAAGCAGGTGGTGGTTCGGTCCAGACCCGAAGTCGATCCCAACGAACGACGTCGTGCTGAAGAGATGCGTTAAAATTTTCGAAGCTTCACTATTTGTAGTACGGGTCACGCTTCCACCTCGCTTTTATTTTTTAGTTAGGTAGCTCTATCATTTCACGGTAGCGCACTAAAGTATACGAAAACATTATTTGACACTCCCACAGCTAAAGCAGTGGGATTCTGAAGTGCTTGTGCGAGCGCAGTCCATTTCTGTTTTGCTCAAGCCTTCAGATGAGGGTGTGCCATCACCCCTCCTGAGACAGACCATATAGGTTCTCAGGCTGATTGACTGTTACCATCAACCACAGGTCGTTACAGGTGTGTCCACCTGATGTTTTAGCGTCTTTTGCATGACGACAGGCATCGTTTTACCGGTCACATGGTTTCGTGACCGAACCGGATACGATTCTCAAGGAGCGATGGACACGGGCGTTTTAGAGACTTGTACTTGTCTATGGGATATATATACCCGAATGTCGGATGTTTTTCACATCCGAACTCACGTTCATCCCATGCCTAAAGGCGGGCTATGCCCGGTATGGGCTTTCCTGCTCGTATAATCTGTAAAATGGGAACAAGCAATAGATTGGAAAATCTTTCAAATAACTTAAAAGTTTGGTCAGTGATTGGGCAAACGATGTCCCACCTCTCCCGATTCATTCTATAATGGAGGAAGAGAACAATTTGGAGAAATGAGGGGACAAGATGGTATACGGGATATGGCTTGGCGGTATCGTCTTCATCACGATCGTCATCAATGTACTGCGTCTGTTGACGACCCCGTTGTTGAATCGCTGGTTGCTCGTTGGGGCGAGCGGTCTCATCGTCATTTGGCATGGCGTCTTGTTTGATTTTTATGACTTTCATTGGTCGGTACTTCTCCTCATCGTGACAGGTCTCGTCTGTTTTGAATGGAGAGGCATGTTTGCGGCCATCGTCACGAGCTGGCTTCTCGTCTATAGCCAATCGGGGATGCTGTCGTTCCCCCTCTTGTTCAGTTATTTTTTCTTCGGTCTAGGGGCGGCCCTCTTATTCGGGTACATCAAGCAGCTGAAACGGGAGCGGTCGGAGCGGCTACATATGCTGACCGGGAGCTCCCGGCAGTTGAACGTGTTCCGGGAAGTCAGTTTCACGATGCAAGATACGCTTGATTTGGACCGGTTGTTGCAGACGATTTTGACGTCGGTGACGGCGGGGCATGGTCTCGGGTTCAACCGCTCCATCATCTTTTTTGCCGACCCTGAGAAAGACAGCATTTATGGGGTCATGGGGACGGGACCGATGAGCCCTGAGGAAGGGTTTCAGATTTGGGAAGAGATCACGCGCCAACATTTCGACCTTCAAAGCCTGATTGACGAGAAGGAAACGGGCACGAGCCATGACGAACAGTTGAACGAACGGATTCGTAAGATGCGCATCCCGTTCGACGGCGAGCACGTGTTCAGACAGACGCTCGACACAGGGCGACCGATTCATGTGTATGCGAGCATCACGGACGACCCGGTGCTCCGGATGTTGCACGCGGAGCTACAGATGGATGAGTGTACGATTTTTCCGCTTCACCATCAAGGCATTCCATACGGACTGCTCGTGATCGATAACGTCGTCAATAAGAAGCCGATTACGCCGCAAAAGATTGACGGCGTCCGGCCCATCGCCGAACAGGCATCGCTCGCCTTGCATCAGACGACGCTCTATCAAAGAATCGAGACGCTCGCCTTGCGCGACGGCCTGACCCGTTTGAAAAACCATCGCTCGTTCGAACAAGACTTGGACGTATTGTTCCGTGAATGTGCGGACGAGGAGCTATCGTTAATCGTCATGGACATCGATCACTTTAAACAGTACAACGATACGAACGGACACTTAGCGGGCAACGAACTGTTGACACGCCTCGCGAGCGTGATTCGCCGTAGCGTGCCGGATGAACAGATGGCGTACCGGTTCGGCGGCGAAGAGTTCGTCGTCCTGTTACCGAAGTTTGATGAAGTCGAGGCGACGAACGTGGCGGAAACGATTCGGGTGGCGGTGCTGAAGACGTCGTTCACGTACGGGGAAGCACAGCCCGGTGGTCGGTTGACGCTCAGCTTCGGGGTCGCCTCGAAGCATACGCTCCGTCACCAGACGAGCGAGCAGTTGATTGAATGCGCCGACCAAGCGCTCTATGCGGCCAAGTCACGTGGGAAAAATCAAGTGTGCCGCTGGGAAGGAGTGCCGCTATGAATGAGTTCAGTGTCATGGTCATGGCGGTCGTCTTCGTCGGGACGTTGTTGTTCACGAGCCGACCTTGCTATCGTTTGATTTTACGCTCGATCGCGAAACGGGAAGCGGCCCGTCTCAACGTCTCCTTACAGGACGTCTCGTTCTCGTTCGACCAAATGGTGTATTTCATCGCCTTGCCGACGACGATTCCGACGGCACGCGACGCCTCGATTGACGAATTGGTCATCGAACCTTATTACGAGTCGTACTTTTTTCCGGAAGTGAATGGTGTCCAAGTGTCGATTCAGACGGGGCATGAAACGATTCCCGTCGCGTATTTGCCTCTCCATGACTTTAGCTTGCCGCTGTTGGATCGGTATTTGGAGACACGGATTATCGACGAACGAACGAATCGAATCATTCGGGCCCATATGATCCTTCATGAACGGACGGCGCAAGCGATTCGTGAGGAAGTGTACCAACAGCTTCATGAGGACCGGGCTGCACAATGAAAAGGGTTTTGCTCACAATGCGTGAGCGAAACCCTTTTAGACGTTCAACATATGAAACCGAGCCGCGCCAATCAAGTTCGCCTCGTTAAAGTGCGCGCACGTCTCGACGTCGATTCGGAACGTCCCAAACGCCTCACACAATGTATCGAGGTGTCGCTTGATCCCGTCGCGAACTTCCGGGCGACGGCTGATGCCGCCTCCGATCAAGATGCGTTCCGGGTCGAGGCTGAATTGGATATTGTATAGGCCAATCGCGTTCCAACGATAGAAACGCTCCAACTCTTCTTGAATGGCAGCGTCGGTTTGGAGCGCAAAGATGTCTTGTCCGGACAGCGGTCGCCCGAGGTGGTCGCTGCAGCGTTGGACGAGGGCGGCGGTGGCCCCGATCTTGCTCCACGTCCCGTCCGGATGAGGGAGCGACGGGTCGAGAATCCAGTAGCCGAACTCGCCTCCATGGAAGTGGGATCCAATCATGACGGCCTGCTTGTCGACGAACGCGCCACCGACGCCTGTGCCAATCACGACTGTCGCATAACGTTCGATCGAGGCGGCGGCTCCGGTCCATCCTTCGGCGAGGGCGGCCGCGTTGGCGTCATTCAAGACGGTGACCGGTAACGCGTAGCGCTCCCGAAGGGCGTCGAGGAATGGACGGTCATGGATGTATTGTACTGCGCTGATCCCATGGATGACACCGGCTGTAGAGTCGACCGCGCCGGGCGCGCTAATCGCGAGTCCATCGATGGCTTGTGTCATCTTGATCTCGCTGACGATGGCGTCAAGTTGTTCGAGGAATGCGTCCCACGTCGCTGGGGTCGGGACATGGTCGCTCGCGTGAAGGGTGCCGTCCGCGTGGACGATCCCGTATTTGATGCTCGTACCACCAATGTCGATGGCTAAATAGTGTTGCATGGCTTTCTACTCCTTTAAATGGGGTGACAAGCGTTATTATGCCATATTTTCAGAGGATGGTATGATAGATAAAGAAAAATACATAGAATCTCAAGATATGGGGAGGAGTTCGGTGGACGTTCACATTCAGCAAGCAGGGTATGAGGCACGTCAAGCGGTGATTGAAGAAATCAAGTTCGACGTCCGGCCCGGGGAAATCGTCGGGATGATTGGTTCGAACGGGGCCGGGAAGAGTACGACGGTCTCCTGTCTGACCGGGACGATTCCATGGATGCGCGGGACGGTGGACATCGGTCGCTACGCCTACATTCCGGAACAGCCGGTCTACTATGATTATTTGACGCTCACCGAACACATCGCCCTCGTCAGCGAACTGAGCGGCGTGTCAGATCAGACGCGGACGGCGATGCTCCTTCGAATGTTTCGGCTTGAATCGGTACAAGACGATTACATCGCCTCGTTTTCAAAAGGGATGAAGCAAAAGGCGATGATCCTCTTGGCGCTCATTCAAGAAGCGGGCTATTTGCTCGTGGACGAGCCGTTCGTCGGGCTCGACGCGACGACGACGATTCAGTTGCTTCGTCTGCTCGAAGAAGAGCGTCGACGCGGCACGGGCGTGTTGCTCGTCACCCACGTGCTCGACACGGCCGAACGATTGTGCGACCGTTTCGTCTGGATCGATAACGGGCGCATGCTCGCGAGCGGGACGAAACAAGCGATTCGAGCGGAGCTCGGGACGGACGGTGCCTCGTTGTTCGAGATGATGGAAGATGTGGTGATGCGATGACGGTTCGAGACGTCTGGGTTCGGCGTGTCCGGACCGACTTGACCAAACGAGGGAAGACGTGGCGGTTACTGTTCGATTGGACGATCGTCCTTTACGGGGGCATCCCGCTCACGTTCTTTCTCGGCTATCAATACGTAGCGATGTGGCAAGGCGCATATCCGTGGCTCATGGACGTCCCGATGCTTGCATGGGCGGCCGGCCTCCTGTTGATTCAGCTGCACGATCACTTCTTCGCATGGATCGAACGAGCGGACGTCGCTTTAGTCGCGAACCGTGACTTGGTCTCGGCCATGAAACGGTATTCGGTCGGGTATCATCTCGCCGGTATGGGCATGAAGTATACGCTCGTCCTCGGATTGATGGCACCGGTACTTAAGCTTCACGGATGGTCGATCGTGTCGCTCGTCGCGTTCGGTTTCGCGCTCTTCGTCGTTGCGTGGCTGCACATGTGGCTGCGCTATCTGCTTGATATGAAGGGAACCCATTGGTCGCTCCGGCTCCTCGTGCCGGTCGTCGCGTTCTCGGGCACGTACGCGCTCCTCGCAGACATGCCGCTCCTTGCGGTCGTCCTCGGCAGTGGCAGTGTCGCCTTGGCGCTTGTTTCGGGAGAAGGCTGGCTCTCGCGCCACCCGTTCATCAGCCGCGAGGTCGAGCATGTCGCGCGTGTCCGGACAGCGTTCGACCGATCGCTCTTATCGACGTCAGGCGTCTTTGAGAAACCGAACACGCGAAAGCGGCCGTACTATCGGCCTACCCCGAATCGGTTCGGGTCCGTTCGGCGCACGCTCGCGCTCTTGCTGTACATCCGCACGCCGAGCCACCGTAATCTGTGGTTACGGCTCATCCCGCTCGCGGTCACGGGGTTTCTGCTCGTGCCGAGCTGGTTCAAGTTGCTCATCCCGTTATATATCGGGTACGTCGGGATTCAAGAACGGGACGCCTTCTTAAACGAGATGGAGCGTCATCCGTTCTTCCGCATGACCCAAGGAAGGACAGACTGATGACTGAACAACAATATGAACGCTTGCTTCAAATCGAGACGGCGAAACCCCAACAAGGCTTCCCCGCATCGGTCGAATATCATCGCTATGAGCCGACGCCGTACGAGGCGCTCGACTTGTTGCGGGACGCCTATCCGCTCGCGGCGACGGACACGGTCGTCGATTTCGGCTCCGGGAAAGGACGGCTCCCGTTTTATCTGGCTTACACGTTCCGTGTCCGGGCTATCGGCGTCGAGATGGACGGCGGCTTCCATGAGGCGGCGCTTGACAACTGGATCAACTATTCAAAAAAGCATCATACTCGAGGCAGCGTTCAGCTCATCCATGACTACGCCGAACGCTTTATCATTCCGCCTGAGGCGAACCGATTTTACTTCTTCAACCCGTTCTCGGTGAACGTGTTCCGTGACGTCGTCTCGAACATCATCGCGTCAGTCGAGCAATCGCCACGTCCGGTTGATCTCATCTTGTATTACCCGGCAGACGAGTATTTGCATTTTTTAAATGATGAGACACCGTTTCAATACGTGCAAGGCGTGCGATTGCCACTCAAAAATCTTCATGAGCGGTTTCTCATCTATCGATTTGATATGATGGAATCATCTTGGTGATTGAGGAGTGAATCGGATGAAGAAGAAAGAGATTTTGGAAGCGTATCGTTGGCGTCAAGCGACGAAAGAGTTTGATGCAGACCGCAAAATCGAGGAAGACGATTTTGAATTCATCTTAGAGACGGGCCGTCTGTCGCCGAGCTCGTTCGGTTTCGAGCCGTGGCAGTTCGTCGTCGTCCGCCGCGAAGACTTGCTGCAAAAGATTAAACAGCACGCTTGGGGCGCACAAGGACAAGCGCTCACGGCGAGTCATTTCGTCTTAATCTTGGCGCGGACGCCTGAAGCGATGCGCCACGACTCGGACTACATCCGTCACATCGTCACGGACGTCCAAGGGCGGACGGAGGAGGAGTATGCGCAACGCATTCAGCGCGTGCAGGCGTTCCAAGAAAACGACTATCGTCTCCTCGACGATGCGCGTGTATTCCAAGAGTGGATTAAACGCCAGACGTACATCCCGCTCGGCAACATGATGACGGCCGCTGCCCAAATCGGCGTCGACTCATGCCCGATCGAAGGGTTCAATCAGGCCGAGATGGACGAGTTGTTAGTCACAGAAGGTGTCATGGAACGGGGCGCCTGGTCCCTCTCGGTCATGGTCGCGTTCGGACATCGTGCCCGTGACTTCGCACCGAAGACACGCCGCGACTTCAACGAGGTCGTCAAATACATCGGATGAAAAAAGGCTCAATCGCCTCGAAGCGATTGAGCCTTTGCTTATTTCCAGTCGGTGATGCGGTCGATTGGGAAGCGGACCGATTGGTAGCCGTCTTCCGCGGCTTTTCCGATTGAGATGAGCATGACCGGGAGGTAACGCTCTTTCTCGAGACCGAACGCCTCGGCGATATTCTTCTTGTCGTAGCCACCGATTGGGTTCGTGTCGTAGCCGTGGGCCCGGGCGACGAGCATGAGCTGCATCGCGACGAGGCCGGAGTCGAGTAAGATGCTGTCCTTGATTGCCTCTTTTGGTGCGTCTTTGTAGATGCCTTTAATCATGTCGACTTGACGGTCGCGTACTTCCGGCGGCATGAGGCCACGTTCGACGGCCGTGTCAAAAATCTCTTCCGTGTAGTCGGCCATTTGATAATCGGCGAAGATGGCGATGACGGCCGCAGACGTCTCGACTTGGCGCTTGTTGAAGCTTGCGAGTGGGAGGAGCGTGTCTTTGCCTTCTGCGCTATCGATGACGACGAAGCGCCACGGTTGTAGGTTAAGTGAAGACGGAGCCGTTGTCGCCTCCTCCAAGATTTGCGTCATCTCGTCTTTCGAGATTTTGACGTTCTCATCGTAGACGCGAATCGAGCGGCGCCCTTTCACGATCTCCATAAAGTCTTTCTCGGTCGTTGTGTTCATAGTAACGTCTTCCTTTCATGTTGAATGTTTGTTTGTAATGTATTTAAGTGGTCGAGTAGGCGGTGTTGATCTTCTACCTTCATGTTTACAAAAAGTCGATTCGATAAGCACTTCTTTTGCTCGGTCCAATGTGCGATTTGTTCGTGGCCGAGTTCCGTCAATTCGACGTAGATGACACGGTTGTCTTTCAGGCAACGGTCACGCCGGATGAGGCCGTCTGCCTCGAGTTGCTTCAAGTGCCGTGTGACGGCTGCGTGGTCGACGTCGACCCGTTGTTGCAGCTCGCGTTGTTTGAGCGGACCGATGTGATAAAGGTTGCTCAATAAATCGAATCGAGTCAAGCTCAGCCCGTCCATTTCGGTATCGAACACTTGGCCGAATTCTTTTTGAATCGTCATGATTTGGTAGAGGATCTCGTCGCTGAGCGAACAGGAATCGCGCATCGGCAGTCCTCCTTGGTCATTGATGCATCAATCATTGATAGGTCACACAATGAATGCTACCGCCTTCGCCTACATATTTCAAATAAAAAGTTTTGAAAAACCTGTTGCCAAACTGTTATATAATAGTCTATATTAAAGTCAACTGATATATAACAATAAATGCGAGAGGATGTGAAGGCTTGGAACAGTATAAGCAACTAGGAACTTATCGCGTACATCGGAAGCTGCTCGACTTCGTTTCGGCTCGTGTATTGCCGGAAGCGGCCACGCGCCAGCAATTTTGGCAAGGGGTCGAGCGCATACTCGACGAATTCATTCCTCGAAATGAGGCGCTGCTCCATGAACGTGAATCGTTTGAGCGACTGTTACAGGATTGGTACAGCGACCACAAACACAATTTCGATGTGAACGAGTACGAACGTTTCCTTCAATCGATCGGTTACATCGAGCCGGTCGTCCCAGACTTTCAAATCGACGTTTCGAACGTCGACTTGGAGATCACACAACAAGCCGGACCGCAACTCGTTGTCCCGCTCGACAATGCGCGCTACGCCTTGAACGCGGCCAACGCAAGGTGGGGAAGTCTCTATGACGCCTTATACGGAACGGACGTGATTGATGAGTCGGACGGTAAAAAGACGAGGGGTTATAACCCGATTAGAGGCGCGGCCGTCATCGCCTACGCCAAACAGTTTCTCGACGATACGTTCCCGCTCCGAGAAGGGACGCATCGTGAGGCGGAAGGATACAGCGTCGAGGGTGATGCCGCTTATGCCGTCTTGAACGGGAAACGGGTTCCGTTCCGACAAGACTGTTTCGTCGGCTACACCGGCGCTCCGGAGTCTCCGGACCGTCTGCTGCTCGTCCATAACGGCCTCCATGCCGAGCTGAGATTCAATCGCCATCATCCGGTCGGGAAGAGCGATCCGGCAGGGCTCGTCGACATTGAGCTCGAATCGGCATTATCGGCGATCGTCGACTGTGAGGACTCGGTCGCGGCCGTCCGGGCTGAAGACAAAGTTCACCTTTACGAAAACTGGCTCGGATTGATGGACGGCACGCTCGAGGCCACGTTCCAAAAAGGGGACCAGTCGCTCACGCGGACGTTGAATCCCGACCGTCATTACATCGGGACGGGCGGACGTGAAGTCGTGTTGCCGGGACGAGCCTTGCTCTTCATCCGAAACGTCGGTCATTTGATGACGACAGATTTGATTCTGGACGGGGAAGGGCGTGAAGTGCCCGAGGGGATCGTGGACGGCATATTCACCGCCTTGATTGCAAGCCGTCACTTGGATGCGAACCGAAATTCTCGTGAACGCTCCATCTATATCGTCAAACCGAAGATGCACGGTTCAAAAGAAGTCGCCTTCACGAACGATTTGTTCGACACCATCGAGGACTTGATTGATGTGCCGCGCCAAACAATCAAGGTCGGGGTGATGGATGAGGAGCGGCGGACGTCGCTCAACTTGAAGAATTGTATTGAGCGTGTGAAAGGACGTATTGTCTTCATCAATACCGGATTCCTCGACCGGACCGGGGACGAGATTCACACGTCGCTCACGCTTGGACCGATGCGCCGAAAAGGTGAAATGAAGACGTCAGAGTGGCTTGACGCCTACGAACGTTTGAACGTCCGCGTCGGACTTGGAGCAGGTTTTCACCGCCGCGGCCAAATCGGCAAAGGGATGTGGGCGATGCCGGACCAGATGAAAGACATGATGCGGGACAAGGTCAATCATGTGCGGTCAGGCGCCACGACAGCCTGGGTGCCGTCACCGACAGCGGCGACACTACATGCGCTCCATTACCATCAAGTCGATGCATCCGGTGTCCAACGTGAGCTATTGGACGCACCGTTCGACACAGCGCGTGAACAGCGCCGTCTCCTCGAGATCCCGTTGGCGACGGACGTATATGCGGCAGAAGAAGTGAACGAGGAACTCGAAAACAACTTACAAGGATTGCTCGGTTACGTTGTTCGCTGGGTCGAACAAGGGGTCGGTTGCTCCAAAGTGCCGGACATTCATCATATTGGGTTGATGGAAGACCGGGCGACGCTTCGCATCTCGAGCCAACACGTAGCCAATTGGCTGTACCACGGTGTCTGTACGAAAGAACAAGTCGAAGCGACGCTCCGGCGTATGGCCGAGGTCGTCGACGCGCAAAATGCGGGAGATCCGCATTATCGTCCGATGACGCCTGACGTGGAACGCTCGCTTGCCTATCAGGCCGCGAGAGACTTGGTGTTCCAAGGTAAGGATTCGCCGAGCGGGTATACGGAGCCGATCTTACATCGGCGCCGTCGTGAATTCATCGAACAGTCGACACTGGAAAATGTAAAAGGAGGAGCATCATCATGACAACGAAAAAACTTGAAAGTGAACAATTGATTGAACGCTGGGTCGTCCGCCGCATCGTTTCGGGAGAATCGACCGCGACGCTCGCCAATACGGCTTTCGTCTATGGCAATGATTTGATGCGCCTCATCCTCGATCGCACAGACGGCTCACTCCAAATCATGTGGGAACCGGTCGAGGAGGTTGTCGTCTTCCGAAAGCCAGAGGAGCGGGACGAGGAGAACGTCTGCCGCTGTTGCGGGATGGAACATTCGACGTTCAAAGCGGCGCTCGAATGTTGTGCTTATTTGGATTAAGCGCGCACTATCTGTTATATAACAAATGATAATAAATCAACTAATATAAAACAGGAGGAATGGAAATATGAATGAACAGCGGATGCAACTTGAAGGGATTTTTCAGTCAGAACGGTTTGAAGGAGTCGAACGCCCCTATAGCGTCGATGACGTCATGAAGCTGCGAGGGTCAGTGTTGATTGAACACACCCTCGCGACAAAAGGAGCGGAACGTTTATGGGAACTGCTCCATCAGCGCGATTACGTGCATGCCCTCGGTGCCCTCACGGGGAACCAAGCGATCCAACAAGTGAAAGCCGGATTAGAAGCGATTTACTTAAGCGGCTGGCAAGTCGCTGCCGACGCGAACCTTTCCGGGCATATGTATCCAGACCAAAGCCTGTATCCGGCCAACTCGGTACCGAGCGTCGTCAAACGAATCAATCAGGCGCTTCAGCGTGCCGACCAAATTCAAACGGCAGAAGGGAAAGGCGATACACATTGGTTCGCGCCAATCGTCGCCGATATGGAAGCCGGGTTCGGCGGCGTGTTGAACGTTTTTGAACTGACGAAAGCGATGATTGAGGCGGGAGCGGCCGGTGTCCACCTCGAAGACCAACTGTCTTCGGAGAAGAAGTGCGGACACCTCGGCGGAAAAGTGTTGCTGCCGACACAGACGGCCGTGAAGAACTTGATTGCGGCACGGCTTGCGGCCGACGTCATGGGTGTGTCGACAATTATCGTCGCCCGGACAGATGCACATGCGGCGAACTTGATCACGAGTGATATCGATCCGGTCGACCACCCGTTCATCGTCGGTGACCGGACACCGGAAGGATTCTATCGGACCGAAGCGGGCATCGAACAAGCCATCGCCCGCGGTCTCGCCTACGCCCCGTACGCCGACCTCGTCTGGTGCGAGACGTCGGAGCCAGATTTGGACGAAGCGCGCCAATTCGCGGACGCGATTCACGCCAAGTATCCGGGAAAACTGCTCGCCTACAACTGCTCGCCTTCGTTCAACTGGAAGAAGAAGCTGTCGGATGACGAGATCGCCACGTTCCAACAAGAAATCGGGGCGATGGGCTACAAGTTCCAGTTCGTCACGCTCGCCGGCTTCCACTCGCTCAACTTCGGCATGTTCGAGCTCGCGCGCGGATATAAGGACCGCGGTATGGCTGCCTACTCCGAGTTGCAACAAGCGGAGTTCAGTGCTGAACAGCATGGCTACACGGCGACGCGTCACCAACGCGAAGTCGGGACCGGTTACTTCGACGAAGTGTCGCTTGTCATCTCGGGCGGGGAGTCGTCAACGACGGCACTCGCCGGCTCGACCGAGGCCGAACAGTTTGAGGTGAAATGACATTAAAAAAGATGGCGCCGCGACGGGCGCCATCTTTTTGTAGTTAACGAGGAATCGTGAGCACTTGTCCGACACTGATTAAATTGACATTCGTGATGTTGTTGGCAGCGGCAATCTTGGCGACGGTCGTGTTATAGGCTGTTGCGATCTTATAAAGCGTATCGCCCGACTTGACGGTGTATTTGACTGTGGTCGTCGGTGGTGGAGGTGTGACGGTCGTACCCGGGATGACGAGCACTTGTCCGACGTAAATCGAATTGACATTCGTGATGTTATTGGCAGCGGCAATCTTTGCGACGGTCGTATTATACATCGTCGCAATTTTATAGAGCGTATCGCCCGACTTGACAGTATATTTGACTGTGGTCGTTGGTGGAGGTGTGATGGTCGTACTCGGAATGACGAGTACTTGTCCGACTGAAATCAAGTTGTAATTTGTAATGTTGTTCACGGCAGCGAGCGCAGCGACAGTGACACCGTAAGCCCGAGCAATGCTGTAGAGCGTATCACCTGATTTGACGGTGTAAGTCTTGCTAGTCGATGTGTTTTGGTAAGCGAGCAGTTGAGAGACGGTGACGAACTTGTAGCCTTTCGCTTTCAACTGAGAAATCATCGTCGGCAAGGCGAGCGGTGTACCTGGTGCACCGGCACCGGTGTGCATCAAGACGATTGAGCCTGGTTTGATGTTTGTCTGTACTTTCGTATTGATTTGGCTAGCAGTCAGTCCTTTCCAGTCAATCGTATCGATGTTCCATTGAATCGTATAACCGTAGCCGGCAGCGCCGACTCCGCTCAAGACGGCGCTATTGACGGCGCCGAATGGTGCCCGGAAGATTGGTTTCGTCGTTTTACCGGTAATGGATTTGACGAGCGCTTCCGTCCGATCAAGTTCTGATTTCATTTGCGTGGCGGTCAACTTTGTGAAGTCTGGATGGGTGTAGGAATGGTTACCGAGTTGGTGACCTTTGGCTGCGATGTTTTTAATGTATTGAGGATGGTTATTGGCGCCTGATCCAGTCAAGAAGAAAGTGGCTTTGACGTTGTTCTTGGCAAGTATGTCCAAAATTTTGTTCGTATTCGCACCATCCGCTCCGTCATCAAACGTCAACGCGACGACTTTACTCGTCGTATTCACACTCGTGATGAATTTCGAAGCGGCGGCGTCAGCCGATTTTGGATAAGCGACTAACGGTGCCAGCATGATCAACAAGGCCATCAATTCACGTACGAACTTGCTCTTCATTTTGGTTTCGCCTCCATTCTTAGGTGTATGTATCTTGGTGTCAAGGCTTTCCAAATATTGAGCTGTATATATATTTTATATACCCCATTTCAGATGATTCCATCAAAAAACCTAAATTTAGACAAAGGAATTTTTGGCGTCCATCTCTCAAAATATGTGTGTAATTTATGAGCGGAGGACGTCGCAAATATCACACAATCCTCACACATTTCCTGAAAAAGGATGGTATCATGAACAAAGTGTGAACCATGTAAGCGATTAAATAGGGGGATGTATGATGAAACGGACAATGATGAAACTGAGTTTAGCGACTGGTCTTGCTGGTGTTTTGATGCTCGGGGCTTGTGGGACGGAAGAGGTGGATCACGCATCTGAAACCGTTCAATCCATGGAGCCTGTCGAAGCCGAATTGAACGTACCGGCGACAGCTGACAAGGAGGAAACCGTCACCTTGTCGGTTCGTGTCACGCAAGACGGCGTGGCGGTCGACGATGCCGACGAAATCAAATTCGAGGTATGGAAAAACGGGGCGAAAGAAGAAAGCGAGATGATGAAGGCATCCCTGACGGAAGACGGGGTATACGAAGTCGAGACGACGTTCGCTGACGAAGCGGTCTATACGGTGCAAGTCCATGTGACGGCGCGGTCGATGCACACGATGCCGACGACGAACGTGACGGTCGGTCATCCGGAAACGGCGGCTGAAGCCGAAGAAACGAGCAATCATCATCACCACGCCGGCGCTGAGATTGTGCTTGAACCGAAACAAGCGACGGTGAACGAACCGCAACCGTTCAACGTGAACGTGGAGATTGATCACGAGATGCTGACAGGGGCTGACGTCCAACTCGAGGTATTCAAAGACGGGGCTGAAAAGCATGAATGGGTGAAACTTGAGGAAGCGGACGGTGTGTACACAGGGGAGCACACGTTCACCGAGGCGGGCCCATACAACGTCCAAGTCCATGTGACGAAAGGACATGACATCCATGAACACATCATGGAGACCATCGAGGTCAAATAAAAAAATCGATCGGCCGCGGCCGATCGATTTTTCTTATGCGTTCTGATAGAGTGACTCGACTTGCTGTTGCAGCGATTCGTTCTCGAGGAACTCATCGTACGTCGCTTCCTTGTCGACAATCCCGTTCGGCGTCACTTCGATGATGCGCGTCGCAATCGTCGAGATGAGCTGATGGTCATGCGAGCTGAAGAGGAGCACGCCTTTGAACGACTCGAGGCCGTTGTTGAGCGCTGTGATCGACTCGAGGTCCAAGTGGTTCGTCGGATCGTCGAGGACGAGGACGTTCGAGTTCGAGAGCATCATCTTCGAAAGCATACAACGCACTTTTTCGCCCCCTGAGAGGACAGATGCTTTCTTCATGACTTCTTCGCCTGAGAAGAGCATGCGTCCGAGGAAGCCGCGAAGGAACGTGTCCGACTCGTCGGCTGGTGAGAACTGGCGTAACCAATCCAAGATGCTCTTATCTGACCCTTCGAAATATTCCGAGTTGTCTTTCGGGAAGTACGACTGTGTCGTCGTCACGCCCCATTTGACCGTACCCGAATCCGGTTCCATCTCGCCCATGATGATTTTGAAGAGCGTCGTGATGGCAACGTCTGAGCGGCCGACGAAGGCGACTTTGTCCGTCTTGTTCAGTGAGAACGTGACGTTGTCGAGTACTTTCACACCGTCAATCGTCTTCGAGACGTTGTCGACGTAGAGCACGTCGTTCCCGATTTCACGTTCCATCGAGAACCCGACGAACGGGTAGCGACGTGATGACGGACGGATATCGTCGAGCGTGATTTTATCGAGCAACTTCTTACGCGACGTCGCTTGACGCGCCTTCGAGGCGTTCGAGCTGAAACGGGCGATGAAGTTTTGAAGCTCTTTGATCTTTTCTTCTTTTTTCTTGTTCTGGTCGTTGGCCATGCGTGAAGCGAGTTGGCTCGACTCGTACCAGAAATCGTAGTTTCCGACGTACAACTGGATTTTCCCGAAATCGAGGTCGGCCATGTGTGTACACACTTTGTTCAAGAAGTGACGGTCGTGGGATACGACGATGACCGTGTTCTCGAAGTTGATCAAGAACTCTTCGAGCCATTGGATCGCCTTGAGGTCAAGACCGTTCGTCGGCTCATCGAGGAGAAGAATGTCAGGTTTGCCAAAGAGTGCTTGCGCAAGGAGGACTTTGACTTTCTCGCCACCTGTGAGCTCGCTCATGAGCTTGTGGTGGGACGCGTCCGTGATGCCGAGTCCTTGAAGGACCATCGCAGCTTCTGATTCAGCTTCCCAACCGTTCATCTCGGCGAATTCGCCTTCGAGTTCGGCTGCACGCATGCCGTCTTCGTCAGAGAAATCTTCCTTCATATAGATGGCGTCTTTCTCTTTCATGACTTGATACAAACGCTCGTGGCCCATGATGACCGTCTCGAGTACCGCTTGGTCTTCGTACGCATAATGGTCCTGTTTGAGGACGGCGAGGCGTTCGCCTGGTGAGAAGCTGACGTCACCTGTTGTCGTCTCTTGCTCGCCGGCAAGAATTTTCAAGAATGTTGACTTCCCGGCGCCGTTTGCGCCGATCAAGCCGTAACAGTTGCCTGGTGTGAACTTGATGTTCACGTCTTCGAACAACTTGCGTCCACCGAATTGGAGACTTACGTTATTTACTGTAATCATGTATAGGATCCCTCGTTTTTCTGATTAGTTTACGACGTGTATTGTATCACGTTTTTTGAAAACGCGCAGGCATGGGTAAATATGAAACAAAAGTTGACGCAATTCGTATACCTTGCTATAGGGGGAATGACCATGAAAACATCAATCTCGCTTCGTGAAGCGTGGAACAACCATTATCGGAAAGACTTTTTTCGCCTGCTCGTCCTTTTCATCGTGACGAGCATCGCGTCTTACTTCATCTTCCGCTCGTTCGTCACGAGTGAGCAAATCGAAGAAATCTTGACTCAGATTGGCGATATGTTCGAGTCGCGTGGACTGACGTTCGATACGAGTGCGTTTGATACGATGATCGCCCTCTTCGTGAACAACACGCGCGTCGCACTACTCGCCTTTTTACTTGGGATGATCCCATTGTTCATCCCGTATGTGTTCGTCGTCGTCAACGCGGCCATCATCGGCCTCGTCGCCATGATCGTCGACTTTGCCGGCGAATCGGTCATGAAAGTGATCGCGCTCGGCATCTTGCCGCACGGCATCACGGAGATTTCGGCCATCCTGCTCGGTGCGGCGATGGGGTTGTCGCTCAACCGACATATTTGGCACAGGATGCGGGGGAAAGAGACGGACGTCACGTTAAAAGCGCTCTTTTTCGTCGGGGTGAAGATGTTTCTTTTCATCGTCGTCCCGCTACTCGCCATCTCGGCTGTCATCGAAGCGTACGTCACGCCGCTTTTATTACAGTGAAACAGCCATCGTGTGATGGCTGTTTTTATTGTGACGCCGTCGTCTCGAAACAGCGGAGCAGCGTGATGCCATCAGGAGAGACGCGACCGTTCACCTGCCACACTTCAAGCCCATTCCTAATCGCCTCACGTATCAACTGGCGAATCAAGGCATCGTGTCTCCGGTTCGGATTTCCCGTGAAGACGGGCGCGTCGTACAAGAAGACATAGAGCAAGACGGCCCGACCGGCTTCCGGTAACGTTGCGATCAGCGCCTCGAGATGACGAATCAACCGTTCGGTCTCGACCGGTCTCGTCACCTCACGTCGTTCAAAGCGGGGGAGCGGTGTCACGAATAGTTCGGTGAGCGGCATCTTTACTTCCATATAGAGACCGTCAACTTTGAAATCGAGTCGCGACCGTGCGACGAGGGGTTCTCGTTCGATGCGTTCCGGAGATGAAAAGACCGGTAAGGCGTTGAGGCTTAACAAGTGAGCGACCCAGTCGTTGACGCGACCTTGATGAATGCCGATCCATTGCGTATCGTCGATCGAGATGGCCTCGACCGTGAAGCGGGTCGTGCGGTTTGTCCCGTCTGCCGGTGAGACGAGGCAAGGTACCCCATGAAAGACGAGGTCGCCGATGCGTCCTGTGACCGGACAGTGACAGGCGACGACCTCATCATCAAGCAACACGTCCATGACGAACCGATTGCGTCGCTTGACGATTGTCCCTTCGCGTAACGGTTGTTCGAATTGGGACATCAGTCGACGCGCGTGATCGTCGTGTCGAGCTCGAACGCGACATTGCCGGCCAAGGCGCGTGAAATCATGCAACCGTCTTTCGCTTTCTTGGCGATGCGTTCGACGAGCGAGATGTCGCGGTCTGTCGCGGTCTGTGGCATCAGGACGCGCGTCGCGTACCGAATCGTCTCATACGTGAAAACGCCGTTCGTCACGTCGACGATGCCTTCAGCATCAATCGTGATGCCTTGATGCGTCAACTCACTTCGGCCGAGCATCGCCGCGAGCGTGATGATGTAACACGTCGCCGCCGCTCCGAGCAGCATCTCGTCCGGGTTCGTCCCGATGCCGGGGCCGTCCATTTCCGGGGGAATCGAAATCTGTGTCTTCAGTCGTTCCGCCTCAATCGTCCCGACGTCGTTTCGTCCACCGGTCCAGTCGAGGTTCATGTGAAAGGTATGCTTCATAAAAAATCGCCTCCAATGTCTCTAGTGTAGAAGAGAATCAGTGGAGGCGCATAAATTATGCTCGAGCCCGCTCGGCGAATGTGCGGAGCGTTTCGATGATGACGTGTGTCGCTTTTTCCATGTTGTTGACGGAAATGTACTCGAACTTCCCATGATAGTTCTCACCGCCTGTGAAGATGTTCGGCGTCGGAAGGCCCATGTAAGACAGTTGCGAACCGTCCGTTCCGCCGCGAATCGGTTCGATTTTCGGTTCAATGCCAAGGTCACGCATGACGTCCGCGACCGTGTCGACGATGTGTTTCACCGGGACGATCTTTTCGGCCATGTTGTAATATTGATCGTCCATCTTCAAGTCAATGCGCGCTTCACCGTATTTCTGCTTCCATTCCGCGACAAGCTTCTCAAGCAACACTTTGCGTGCCTCGAATTTCGCTTTGTCGTGGTCGCGGATGATGTACTGGAGCGTCGTCGTCTCGACATCGCCCGAGAACCCGTTCAAGTGGAAGAAGCCTTCATACTCGCTCGTGTGCTCCGGTGCTTCGTCGGCCGGGAGGCGGTTATGGAATGCCATCGCCAGCTTCATCGAGTTGACCATCTTGTTCTTCGCGCTGCCTGGGTGGACGTTCGTTCCGTGGAACGTCACGGTCGCACCGGCTGCGTTGAAGCTCTCGTATTGGAGTTCGCCGAGGGGACCACCGTCCATCGTATAGGCGAAATCGGCGTTAAAGCGGGCGACATCGAATTTATGTGGCCCACGACCGATTTCTTCGTCCGGTGTGAAGGCGATCCGGACCGGTCCGTGCGGAATCTCCGGATGGGCCAGTAAGTATTCGACCGCGGTGACGATCTCGGCCATGCCGGCTTTGTCGTCGGCACCGAGCAGCGTCGTCCCGTCTGTCGTGATGAGTGTATGTCCAACGTAGCCGTCAAGTTCTGGGAAGTCGCGTGGGGACAAGATGACATTGAGCGCCTCGTTCAAGACAATATCGCCGCCCTCGTAATGTGCGACGAGTTGTGGGTTGACGTTCGTTCCGGTGAAGTCGGTCGCCGTATCGACGTGGGCAAGCAGGCCGATTGTCGGTACTTCATGACCGACGTTACTCGGAAGGGTGGCGAACAAATAGCCGTACTCATCCGTCTCGACGTCCTCGAGCCCAATCGCTTTCAACTCGGCCTCGAGATGGCGAATCAAATCCCATTGTTTCGTCGTTGACGGTGTCGTCTCGCTCGTGAAGTCGGACTGTGTATCAATTTTTGCATACGTGATTAAACGTTCAATCAATTTCGCTTGCATGGTCTGCCTCCTCTAATCAATCTATTCTCGTTTAGTGTAGCATGAGAGCCGTTTTGAAAAGTATCGAAATTGTTTGAAAACAAAAAGAGAGGCGCGATGGCCTCTCCTTGGATTACTGGACGATGACGCCGCCATCGATGACGAACTCGGCCCCGGTAAAGTAACTCGATTCCTCCGAAGCGAGAAACAGGACGAGGTTCGAGACGTCGCCCGGTGTGCCGATTCGTTTGAGCGGTACCGTCTCTGCCATCTGTCTGACGATTTCTTCGACACCAGGTTGCATAATCATCGGCGTCTCAATCAAGCCCGGGTGAATCGAGTTGACGCGAATCCCGTCAGCTGCGACTTCAAGCGCGATCGCTTTCGTCATCCCCCGCACCGCGAATTTCGAGGCGACGTATGCGGCTCCACCTAGGCCGAGAATGCCTGAAATGGACGAGATATTGATGATCGATCCATGACCCGCTTTCCGCATCGATGGAATGACCGATTTCATACCGAGGAACACACCGACTTGGTTAATGTCGATGACTTTTCGATAATCGGCTTCGGACAACTCGTCAAGCGTATGGGTCAATGCGATGCCGGCGTTGTTGACGAGAATCGTGATGGGACCAAACTTCTCTTCGGCAATGTTCACTGCATCTTCCCAATCTTCTCGTTTCGTGACGTCATGTTTCAAGAAGACGACGGCATCACCGAGTTCCGCAGCTAGAGCCTCGCCCTCATCCGCCAAAATATCTGTGAACAACACGTGTGCACCTTCTGCCACCAGCTTCCGCACGTGGGAGGCGCCCATCCCGCGGGCCCCACCGGTCACGAATGCGACTTCACCTTGTACACGTCCCATTGTCCCTTCCTCCTTTATAAAAGAAAGCACCGTCTCTCTTTATTATAATAGGAATTACTACATATTATGAAGTAGTTTGACCTTGAAACATCAAAAAAGGAGAGGCAGTAAAAATGGAAGTAAAAACGACGTGAAGATGGCGGATAAACCCATCGCCGCGCCCCCGGTGGCCCCGGACAGCGGATGTTCCGTCGCGGCTTGAGCCGTGCCGATGCCGTGGCTGATTGTTCCAAGCGCGAGTCCTCGCGTGAACGGATCGGTCACTTTAAAGAGCGACAACATGAGCGGACCGAACATGGCACCGAGTATGCCACAGGCGACAGTGATGGAGGCGGCAAGGGCCGCGTCTCCTTGGAGCTGTTTTGCCAGTTCGAGCGCAATCGGAGCAGTGACGGATTTGACCGCTAGCCCGATGAGCACCTGGTCCGTCAGTTTGAGCGCCGTGCCGATCAGGACTGCGACGACAATCGTCGAGACGGTACCGGCAATAATTGCGCTCAGGGCGCGTTGTGCGCGTGCGAGGAGCGTCGGCAAGTTACGATACAGCGGCAGACCAAGGGCGACGGTCGCCGGACCGAGTAAAATCGTGATTAAATCTTTGGCCGGTTCATACACGTCGTATGGTTGCTCAAAAAGAAGGAGGGTCACAATCAAAATAGTTGTGCTCAAGAAGACGACGTTCGTGAACGGGGACGCCCATTTGAAGGACAGTTTGC
Organism: Exiguobacterium alkaliphilum; assembly: GCF_018138125.1. NCBI lineage: Bacteria > Bacillati > Bacillota > Bacilli > Caryophanales > Exiguobacterium > Exiguobacterium alkaliphilum. The sequence continues at coordinate 143,881 of NZ_CP073101.1, read as the reverse complement.
GGCTGACGAGATAAACGCCGATGGTGACGAGTACCCAAAGTAATGTCATGACGTTTCACCTCGTCTTCCGGAGATGAGAGCGGTCACGATGAGTCCGACAAATAGACTGACAATCAAGGCAAGAAATAGCGGAATCCCTTCTGCTTTTAAGAGACCGCTATACGACATGAGGCCGACCGCAATTGGGATGAAGAAGAAAGCGAGATGTTTCGTGAGGAAGCCGGCACTGTCCTCGATCCATTCGACTCGGATGATTTTTGTCATGAGCAATATCAATAACAGCATCATCCCGATGACGTTTCCAGGCACTTTCCATTCGAGTGTGGCGACAATCCAGTTGCCGAACGCGCTTAACCCGAATAAGAGCGAAAGGCCGATCATCCATTTGATAAAGAGTTGCATATATACCATCCTTTCGCGAATACGTTCAAAACGTATGCATTTTCTCAAGTTTCATCCATGCGGTCAAGATAAAGGTTGTATAAAAAATGATAAAGGGTACATACGTTCGGTATGGTAGACTATTTGTATCATATCCGAAAGAGGTGGTCGAATGGAACTTCAATCAATCAAACAGTTTATTGATCAACACGGGCTCGAACAGGGCGGTGACATCTTGGCGGCGTTTACGAAGCGCGTCAACTTGAAGCTCGTACCCCGAACGACACGGGAAGAAGTCGCGATCGGTCACTCAAAATTTGGCGGCTATCCGGATTTACCGAGTGCCTCGGACCATCCTGGAGAGAACTTGACGTTATTGGCACAGTTCCGCCTGAGTGACTTCACTGGATTTGAATCAGTCGAAGCGCTTCCGAAAGAAGGGGTGTTATCGTTCTTCTATGATTTGGACGAACAACCATGGGGTGACGCGGACGAACGTCACCTTTGGCGCGTCTTCTATACAGAAGCGATGACGCTTGAACGGGTCCGCGTCGGTGAAGCACTCAACGAGAGGGCTGTCGCATTCGAAGAAGGCTATGCGCAGAACGATCACGACTTGTTTGATCTGATGAGCGAGGATGAATATGCCGCTTTTGAGGAGTTATTCGATGAGGACGAGGCACATGCGGTAGGCGGGCATCCGGACGAGGTGCAACATGATGTGTTTGAAGAGATTGAAGAGACGCATGGGGAACGATTCGGTGACCCGTTTCTCTTATTCCAAATGGATTCAAGCGAAGAACTCGACATCATGTTCGGTGATGCCGGCATCCTTTACTTCCTCATCCCGACCGAAGCGCTCCGAGCCAAACATTTCGAAGAAGCGGAAATTATCATGCAATGCTACTGAACGCCAAAAGAGAGTCGACCCCAACATCGGGTCGACTCTCTTTTTGGTTAAACTTGTTTTGTCTTACGGAACCGTGCGAAGAACTCATACACGATTGGGACGATGAGAAGCGTCAACAGCGTCGAACTTGTGAGTCCACCGATGACGGTCACACCGAGCCCTTTCGAGATGAGTGCGCCACCCTCGAGCCCGAGGGCGAGTGGGGAAAGCGCCCCAATCGTCGCGAGCGCCGTCATGAGAATCGGACGAAGACGTGTGCCGGCCGCTTCAAGGAGCGCCTCACGCGTTGACAATCCTTCCGCTTCTTTGTGAAGCACGCGGTCAATCAAGACGATGGCGTTCGTGACGACGATTCCAATCAGCATGAGTGCACCGATGAGTGCCGAGACGGAAATCGTCTCACCCGTCACGAGCAACGCGACCAGCCCTCCGATGATGGCGTACGGAAGCGAGAACAAGACGACGAACGGTGTGACGGCGCCGCCGAACGTGATGACGAGCACCAAGTACACGATGGCAACGGCTGCGAGCATCGCGAGGCCGAGCTGCGTGAACGACTCTTGAATCTGTTCCGTTACCCCACCGACGTCATACGATACACCGCTTGGAAGATCGATGTCCGCTACCCGTTCTTCGATGGCAGCCGACGCTTCCGTCGCTTTGTCCGTACTGAGCTCGACGTTGACACGTGCGAGCAGTTTCCCGTCGCGTTGGACGAGCGTGTCCGGTGTCGTTCCTTCTTCGACTTCAATGAAGTCCGAGATTGGACGTGGACCGAACGGGGTCGTGATGTCTTGCGCTTGTAAATCTTCGATGCTGTCATACGTGACTTGTTCGGTCGGGATGATGACGTCGAGTTGTTTGTCATCGACCGTCACACTGGCGAGCGGGCTTTCTTGAGCTTGGAACTGACCGATTGTCTGCGCGATTTGGAACGTCGAGACACCGGCTTCAGCCGCCGCTTGCTGGTCGACGTTGAACGTATATTGCACATACGATTCACGTAAGTCTGACGTGGCTTGACGGACGTATTCGGTCTCTTGCTCAATCGTCTCGACGAACGTCGGGACGATGGCCTCGAGGTCTTCGAACGAGTTGGCATAGACGTTGTACGTCACCCCGCTCGTCGCGCCGCCACCTGTGAAGTCTTGCTCTTTCCACTCACCGGCCGGGGCGAGTTCGTTCAAACGTTCAATATCGGCAAGTTTGACATCAGCGAAATCTTCTGTGGCCGGATCATATTGTACGATGAAAATCCCTTGCTTGTTATTGCCCGGGTTGAGTGGGTTTTCGCCGCCGACCGTGAACTGCACGTCGGTCGCGTTCGGCTGTTCATCCATGAAATATGCTTCTGCAACTTCGGCTGCGGCAATCGAATCGTCAAGCGTTTGACCCGGTTCTGGGTCGAACGTGACGAACAGCGTCTTCTCAGACTCTTGGTTCAAGAAGTTGACCCCGATAGCTGGGACAAGGGCGAAACTTCCGATTAAGAGAAGCGTCGCCAGTCCGAAGACGACGAGTTTATGGTTGAGCGACCAGTTGAGGACGCCACGATACCATTCGGCGAGCTTCCCTGGTCCTTCTTCCGGCTTCAGCTTGTCGCGGTTCTTAAAGAACGAGTCGGCCATCATCGGTACGACCGTGATCGCGACGAGTAAGGACGCGATTAAAGCGAAAACGACGGTCAAGGCGAACGGTAAGAACAGCTCGCCGACGAAGCCTGTGACGAATCCGAGCGGCAAGAAGACGGCGATCGTGACGATCGTCGACGAAGCGATCGGAATGAACACTTCTTTCGTCGAGGCGATAATCAGGTCTTTGCCGCGCAACGTCTCGTTCGGACGGGTGAGGCGACGGTAAATGTTCTCGATGACGACGATGGAGTCATCGACGACCCGCCCGATGGCGACGGTCATCGCACCGAGCGTCATGATGTTGAGCGTGATATCGAGCTGTTTCAAGACGATCAATGCCATCAAGAGCGAGAGCGGGATGGAGATGACCGCGATAATCGTCGAGCGGAAGTTACGAAGGAACACGAGAATAATCAAGATGGCGAATAGACCACCGAGTAACGCTTTCGAGACCATCGTTTCGACCGATTCTTCAATCGGTTGACCTTGGTCGAGCGTAATCGAGACGTTGGCCGTGTCATAGTCGGTCTCGAAATCGGCAAATGCATCTTTGACGGCATTGACGACATCGACGGTGTTCGCGTCTTGCGTTTTCGTCACTTGAATCCCGATTGAACGTTCCCCGTTCGACCGTGAAATCGATTCCTCGATGCCACGGTCTTCAATCGTCGCGAGTTCGCTCAAAGCGACCGTCGGGACGGTCGTCGGTAGATTCGCAGGTGGGACTGCACCTGGTACGTCAGTCGGGATTTGCGGCGTCTCGCCAGTCGGAAGTTCCGTTGGCGCACCTGGCACCGGCTGTTCCGTTGGTGCGGGTGAGTACGGAATTTGGAGATCGCGGAACGCCTCAAGCGTCTCCGACTTCCCGTCGATGACGACGGCTTGCTCCGTATCACCAAGTTCATACAGGCCGAGCGCGATGCGGGCATCGTTCGCTTGAATCAACTGTTTGACGGTGTCTTCCGTCAAGTTATATTCGGCGAGCGCCTCCTCATCGAATCGAAGCTCGACGCGACGAATCTCTTGTCCGGCGATTTGGACGGTCTGAGCGCCTTCGACGCCTTCAAGGGCCGGTTGCAACTCATCTTCGACCAATTTCGTCAATTCGGCCAAATCGAGACTCTCATCTGAGACGGCTGCACCAACGACAGGGAACGCGTCAAAACTGAGTCGTGATACTTGTGGGTCTTGAACGGATTCTGGCAATTCGACGTTGCTGAGCGCGTCTTTGACGAGTTGTTCAGCTTCTTCCATATCGGTGCTGAAGTCATAATCGATTTGAATGTTTGACGCGTTCTGGAACGAAGACGAACGAACTTGTTCGACCCCGTTCAAGCTCTTCAAGCGCTCTTCGAGCACGGTGCTCACTTCGTCGAGCACTTGTTCAGGTGAGGCGCCTGGATAAATCGTCGTCACCGAGACAGTCGGTGTCGTGATGTCAGGCAACGTTTCTAGTTTCATCGTCAAGCCGGCGAAAATTCCGGCGGCCGTCAAGATGATCGTCATCAACCAGACGGCGAACTTGTTGTTGACGGAGAAGGACGTGATTTTTTGCATGGGGTTCATTTCTCCTCTAATAGATTAGTCTGTTTTACCCGAATCGATGTTCTGGGCTCGCTCGATCAAGCGAGCGATAATGTCTTGTTTTAAAGCAGGTGGGGCGACGCCGACGTTAAAGTGCTCGGACATCATCATGCCTTCGAGCGCATAGCGGATAATCATCGTCTCGACGGGGTCGCTCGTCTGTTGAAACTGAGCGAAGAACGTGTCGAGGTCGTGCTTCCACCGTTCGGCGTACTCCTGGTCGACAGCAAATAGCGTCAAAAAGGCAATCATCTTCTCGGCGTCGATGTGGATGGCTGAGCGCTCGGGATGAAGTTTCGTCTCGTCAAAGAGACGCACGAACGCTTCGACGGGACCGTTGCCATCGGCTTGGAGCGATTCGTACAAATCGTTTTGCTCGGTTTGGAGCCGTTCGACGATGGCGGTCAACAACGCTTCTTTGGATGGATAATGATACAGGAGACCACCTTTCGAGACACCTGCCGTCTTGGCGACTTCGTCCAATGTCAGGTGATGCACACCATGTTCCATGATGATATCCGTCGCTGCATCCAACAATTTCTGTTTCGTGATCAGTGATCGGTTTGTCATGTCACGCCTCCTTTCTGTACCGACCAGACGGTTTGTTCTCTTCCACTATAGGGGGGTAGTCATTTTGAAGTCAAGACATGATGACGTTAAAACTGTTAAGTTATAAATCTATAACTACTGTAAACGATTTCAAAAAAAGGTTGACGTGAGAATGATTATCAGTGATGATAGTAACTGAGAGTAATTATCATTACCAACAATAGAGATGAATAAGTGGGGGATTATGAAATGAACAAAAAGTACATGGCACTCGGCCTTTCGGCTGCGCTCACAACATCGCTTCTTGCGGCTTGCGCCAGCACGGAAGAGACGACGACTTCAAGCGATAATAAGACAGCGGAAGAGTCAAAAGTCGTCAATGTTTACTCGAGCCGTCATTATGATGTCGATAAAGAGCTTTACAAGCAGTTCGAAGAAGAAACGGGCGTGAAAGTCAACGTCGTCGAAGGGAAGAGCGATGAGTTGCTCGAGCGTTTGAACACAGAAGGCGACAACACGGAAGCCGATCTCTTCATCACAGCGGATGCAGGGAACTTGTATCAAGCCAAAGAGGCGGGACATCTGCAAGCGGTCGATAGCGATGTGCTTGAGTCGAACGTCCCGGAAAAATACCGTGACACGGATAAAGAATGGTTCGGTCTCACGAAACGGGCACGTGTCATCGTCTATGCAAAAGACCGTGTGAAACCAGAAGACTTGTCAACGTATGAAGCACTCACAGAAGAACAATGGAATGGCAAAGTACTCGTCCGTCCGTCTGAGAATATGTACAACATCTCGCTCCTCGCTTCGTTCATCGAAGTGAACGGTGTCGACCAGGCAAAAGAGTGGGCGAAAGGCATGGTCAACAACTTTGCACGCGATCCACAAGGGAATGACCGTGACCAAGCGAAGGCAGTCGTCGCCGGCGAAGGTGATGTCGCTATCATGAACACATATTACATGGGACTCATGTTGAACTCGGAAGACGCGGAAGAGAAGAAAGTCGCTGAAGAGCTCGGTGTCTTCTTCCCGAACCAAGACACGACAGGAACACACGTGAACATCTCAGGAATCGCAATGACAAAAGCAGCGAAGAACTCAGACAACGCGAAGAAACTCATGGAGTTCATGTCTGACCCGTCAGCACAAGAACAGTTCGCGAGCGCGAACTATGAGTACCCTGTCAACGAGTCGGTTGAACCGAACGAACTCCTCAAATCATGGGGTGAGTTCAAAGAGCAGGACATCAACCTCTCGGCACTTGGAGAACACCAACAAGAAGCCATCCGTCTCTTCAACGAAGCGGGCTGGAAATAAGAAGACTTCGGCTTGAACGTGCGTTCAGGCCGAAGATTTTTGCGTTTCTCGACATGCTAGCGGTACAACGGGAGCGTTGAACCTGATATGATGGGACAGGAAGTGACTGAACGAAAGAACGGGAGTTGTACGGAATGAACTGGTACGCGCTGAAACGACAACTGAATGGATGGGCCATCCTCAGCTTTATCGCGCTCGTGTTTATCGTCCTGCCAGGCGTCGTCGTCTTGGTCGAGCTGTTCGCACCGGTCAATGAGAACTGGCAACACATTCGCGAGTACTTGTTGCCGACTTACGTGCGCAATACACTGTTCATCATGCTCGCGACCGGCCTGTTGACGACTGTCATTGGGACGAGCCTGGCGTGGTTCGTCACGGTGTATGACTTTCCGTTCCGTCGGTTCTTCAAATGGGCGCTCATCTTACCGCTCGCTATCCCGCCTTACATTGGGGCGTATACGTATCACGGCATCTTGAACTACACGGGCGTCATCCAGACGACGCTTCGGAACGAGTTCGGCATCACAGTCGACCAGACGTATTTCAACATTATGACGATTCAAGGAACGGTGTTCATCTTCACGCTGTTCTTGTATCCATATATCTATACAATCACACGGGCCTTCCTGCACAACCAATCGTCCTCGATGATTGAGAACGCCCGCATCCTCGGCCGCGGCTCGTGGGACATTTTCTTCACCGTCGTCATTCCGATCTCGCGCGTCGCCATCATCGGCGGGGTCAGCCTCGTCTTGATGGAAGTGTTGAACGACTATGGGGTCGTCAAATACTTCGGGATTCAGACGTTCAGCACGGCCATCTTCAGTACGTGGTTCGGGATGAAAGATACGTCCTCGGCACTCAAACTGGCCGGGACGCTCATGATTCTCGTCATCGCCATCTTGACGATGGAACGGCTCGTTCGTGGCCGGAAACAGTTCAGCTATGCGACGACGAAAGTGAAGCCGCTCAAACCGAGACAACTGAATGGATGGCATCGTTACGCCGTGTTCGGCTATGTGGCTACCATCTTTGGGATTGCGTTCCTCATTCCGTTCGTGCAACTCGTCGCTTGGACGGTATTAACGTTCGAACAAGTGTTTACGGCCGAGTTTTTCCGCCTTGTTTGGAACACGGTGAGCGTAGCGTTCATTGCGACCGTGATCATTCTCGTGTTCGCGCTCATCATCGCGAACTACACGCGCCTGTTCCCGTCGAACATGACACGCGTCATTTCGAAAGTGACGACGCTCGGCTATTCGATTCCGGGAGCGGCCATCGCCATCGCCGTCATCACGTTGTTCTTGCTGCTTGATGAGTGGGTGTTGAACGTGGCGCTCGCCCTGGATTTAGGCCAGACGTTCGTGTTCAGGACGACGCTCATCATGCTAATCTTCGCCTACGTCATCCGCTTCCTCGCCATCGGCTATAACTCGATCGAGAGTGGATTTGAGAAAGTCGGCAAGTCGTTCACGGAAGCGTCGCGCATGCTCGGGTGGGGGACGGTACAGACGTTCTTCCGGGTCGATATCCCGATGATTAAAGGGGCCATCATGAGCGCGTTCATCCTCGTCTTTATCGATATTATGAAAGAATTGCCGCTGACGCTGTTCTTGCAGCCATTCAATTTTTCGACGCTCGCCACACAGGCGTTCAAATATGTCAGTGACGAGAAGATACATGAGGCCGCGCTCGCCTCGATCGTCATCGTGCTCATGAGCGGACTGTTGATCTTTGTGTTCCATAAGGTGCTTGATAAGGAGGCCGACTAATGTTTGTTCAAATCAACGATTTACACTTCAGCTATAAAGGTGCGCAAGCCGAAACGATTAAAGGATTCTCCATCTCGATCACGAAAGGTGAAATCGTCTCGCTTCTCGGTGACAGTGGTTCTGGGAAGAGTACGATTTTACGCCTCATCGCAGGGCTTGAGATGCCGAATCAAGGCGTCGTCGTCGTCAACGACTGTGTCTGTTGCGACGATTGCCAGTTCATGCCGCCTGAACAGCGTGGTGTCGGGATGGTGTTCCAAGACTATGCGCTCTTCCCACATATGACCGTTGAGAAGAACATCCGCTTCGGTCTGCATAAATTGAGCCGGAAAGAGCGAAACGAGCGTGTCGAAGAGATGTTGACGCTCGTGAACCTGTCCGAGTTCCGTCATCGCTATCCGTATGAGCTCAGTGGCGGACAGCAACAGCGTGTCGCGCTCGCGCGTGCGCTCGCACCGAAACCGTCGCTCCTCATCTTGGATGAGCCATTCAGCAACTTGGACACGTCGCTCCAACATCGGATTCGGGACGATTTGCGCCGCCTCCTCAAACAGACGGGGACGACGACGATTTTTGTCACGCACGATGAAGAGGACGCAGAGGCGCTCGCCGACCGTATCGTCTATCTTGGTGAAGGCAAAATCAAAAAACAGATCATGACGGAGAACAACAAGACGTTCAACCCGCAGATTCCGTGTTTTGTGTAGAACGTAAGAACCCGCAGACATAAATCGTCTGCGGGTTCTTTGTGGTTACTTCGTCTGTTTAGAAGGACCCGATTCATTCCCGAGTTGATCGATCGCTGTCACGTAATAAGTTGCCTGCTCGTTCGTGACCTCGATGCTCTTCCGGGCGTGCGACGGGATACTTTCAATATGCGTCGCTTCACCGTCGATGATTTCATAGACGCGATAGCCGATGACAGTGTCGTCACGGACGGCGTGCCACGTGAGTAAGTTCCCGCGGAGTTCGACGCTCGTCGGTGCGTCGAGTTCAACTTCGGTATTGATCTCGGTATCGACAAGCTCGGTATAGACGACGAAACGCTCGTCATAACCGCCGTCACCGAACGTGCCGGAACACGTGATCAAATTCAACTGTCGGCTCGACGTGGCCCCGAAGATATCCTCGATCGGTGCGTTTTTCGTATCATAGCTCTCTGTTTTGGTGACACGAAACGTCAACGTTTTGCCGTTCTCGTCGATAATCGTCACGTCATCGCCTGCCTTCAGTTGGTCGAGCTCGTAAAAGACGGCGGGCCCCGTCTTGCTGTCGACGTGTCCGGCGATGACGGCATTGCCTTTACTTCCGGGCTTGACGCCAGGTTCGAACCAGCCGACTTGATCTTCGTCAGCCGGTACACCCATCTGACCGTTCTCGAGCAAGCCGACCTGTTCGATGGCGGTATCGACGTTAATTTTTGGGATTTGGATGGTGACCGGGGTCACTGCCTTAGCACTTTCTTCTTCCACTGCGAGCCGAAGTTTCTTCACCTCTTCCTGTAGAAGTGAGAATTCAGCCGATAAATCTGGACTCTCCTCTATTTGTTTTTCTTCTACAGGTGGTGACGACGATTCTTGGGCGCTCGTCCACGTCCAGAAGCCAAAACAAAAGAGAGAGAGCGCCAGAAACAAATGGCGCTTGTTCATGGGCTCCCTCCTTATTTCTTATTGTTCAGATACTTTACGGTTGCGAAGTGTGACGAAGGCGAGTAAGATTCCGCCAAGGACAGCAAGGCCAGCGTAGAGTGTGTTCATCGATTGTGTTTGTGCACCACCGAGACCTGTTTCAGGCATTTCTTCAGGCATTGTTGTTTCGTGGAACTTGTCAGGCATTTGTGTCACGATCGCGTTACCGAGTGTTTCACCGACACCGAACATGAACGCGTATCCTTCACGGAATGACATCCAAGCTGCTTCTGCATCACCGGCTACATATTGATCAAACGTTTGAAGCACGAGTGCTTCGTGTTGTTTGATTGCTTCTTCACCGGCAGCTTGTGGCAAGTTGCCTTCTGTTGCTGCATCGAGGAATGTGCTGAAGTCGACAGCGAACTGGTCAAGCTTCATACGAGCTTCTTCGATTTTCGCTTCGTCACCTTCGAGTGTGGCAGCGACAATGTCACCTTGGGCTGTGATGTGGTTGCCGTTCCATACTTTCTCGAACTGCGCTGCGCCTTCGTCACCGTATACAGAAGCGATGGCTGCTTTGAAGTCGAGTGTGTTCTGGTCTTCCGCCCAGCTCACGTAGTCGAAGTCTTCTGCTTGGTCGTATCCTTTTTGCATGCCGATTGCGGCGAGAGCGAAGTGCTCACCTGCAAGGCTGTTCAACGTTGAGCGGAGCTCGACGGCCGGTGTGTCGGCTGGTGAATCAAACTTGTCAGGCATTTGTGTGACGATCGCACCTGAGAGGGCTTTACTGATGTCGAACATGAGCTTGTATCCTTCACGATACGTCATGTATGCCGACTCGTAGTCACCTGCTACGTAGTTGTCGAATACAGAGAGGACTTGTTCTTCATGAAGTTCGAGGACGTCAGCCGCTGCATCTTTAGGAAGGTTACCTTCTGTCGCGGCGTCAAGGAATGTCGAGAATTCTTCGACAAACTCGTCGACTTCTGTTTCTGCCTCAGCGCGGAGCTCTTGGTCCTCTGACTTCGCTGCTTCGACGAAGTCTGCCGAGTAGTCGTTATGGCCGGCGAAGATTTCTTCGAATTGGGCCGCGCCTTCATCACCGTAAATCGATGCGATGGCAGGTGTCATGTCGAGTGCGTTTTGGTCGAGCGCTTTCATCGCCACTTCAGCGTCTGCTGCTCCGTCGTATGCTTTCATCATCGATGTGACCGCTAAGACATAGTGCTCAGATAGCAACTGGTCGAGTGTCGCACGAAGGTCACCGGCCGGTGTGCTCGCTGTCGGTGCGTGATCTGCCGCCTGGGCGTTGAGTGGGACGAGTAAGCCTAACGCTAATGCCGGTGCTACAATCTTGTTCATTGTTTTCTTCTTCATGTGAATCGCTCCTTTGTTTTGTGAGTGTTGTCGTTGTTTACACCCATCTAACGGAGCGGTTCAAAAAATGGATCACTCTTTTTTTATTTATTTTCGTTTTTTTGTTGAAGTGTGCGATAAACCCCTGGTGCGACGCCATATTTTCGTTTAAAGATTCGATGGAAATACGGATACGAATGAAAGCCGGACTGTTCGGCGATCTGTTCAAGTGAGTGTTGTGTGTAACGCATCTGTTCTTCAGCGAGTTGAAGGCGAATCGACTGAGCGTAGGCGATGATGGTCAGACCGGTTGCTTCTTTAAAGAGATGCACCATGCGCGAGACACTCAGTCCGACCGCGTCGGCGACGTCCGCGACTTTAAAGTCGTCCGTCGCGTGGCTTTCGATATAGCGCATCATGCGGGAGACGACGGGCGGCCGCGTATTCATCCGATTCTCATGCATCGCCCGGTCAAGCATGAAGAGTAGCGCTTGGACGAGCGTCTCGATAATCCGCTCATCTTGGTCGATTGCAGGACGCCGCGCCTCTTCTGTGATGTGTTGCCAAAGCGATAGCATGCGTGCATCAATCGGAATGGACGTCATCGTCTGACGGGGCGCTTCTTCCCACCAGGCATCGAGCGGGGCACCTAAACAAAACAAGTGATAGTCGCCGCTCGCCGGGGTGTCGACGTGGAGCGCGTAATCATCGCCCGGCCTGACGAGCAACAAGTCCCCAGGGCGTGCCGCATACGTCTCACCGTTGATGACGACGCGGGCCGTCCCCTCCGTCTGCAACCGAATCAAATACGTCTCAAGTTGATTTGGAAACGGAAAAGTATAGGATGTAGTGTGATAAGAATAGCCACAAAAGCCGATCTCCATCGAATCTTCCTTTCTTAATAGCAAAATCGTTCATATTTCAATCATATCATGGATAGCCATGTGTTCGAATAGACGGTACGATGAAGGCGACAGAACGTATGAGGAGGATGAACATGAAACAATGGTGGAAAGAAGCGGTCGTCTATCAAATTTATCCGCGCAGCTTTAACGATTCGAACGGGGACGGGGTCGGGGACATCCCGGGCATCACCGAGAAGATGTCTTATTTAGCAGAGCTCGGCATCGACGTCATCTGGCTCTCGCCGGTATACGATTCGCCGAACGACGACAACGGATATGACATTCGCGACTATCGCGCCATCATGGACGAGTTCGGCACGATGGCAGACTTCGATGCGATGTTAGAGGAAGCGCATCGTCACGGCATCAAAATCATGATGGACCTCGTCGTCAACCACTCGTCGGACGAACATCATTGGTTCATGGAATCTCGCTCGTCAAAAGACAATCCGTATCGTGACTACTACATTTGGAAGAAAGGCAAGGACGGACAGCCTCCGACGAACTGGGGGGCGTTCTTTGGCGGCAGCGCCTGGAAGTATGATGAGGCGACGGATGAGTACTATTTGCATCTATTCAGTAAGAAACAACCGGACCTCAACTGGGAGTCGGAGACGCTTCGTCGTGAAGTGTACGACTTGATGACGTATTGGCTCGATAAAGGGGTCGACGGGTTCCGGATGGACGTGATCAACATGATTTCGAAAGACCAGAGCTATCCGGACGGGGAGACGCGGGGCACGGGTTACGGCGACGGGACACCGTTCTTCTTTAACGGGCCACGCATTCACGAATTCATGCAGGAGATGAACAAGGAAGTACTCTCGAAGTACGACACAATCACGGTCGGCGAGATGCCGGGCGTGAGCGTCGAGGAAGCGAAACTGTATACCGCTGAAGATCGGAACGAGTTGAACATGGTATTCCATTTCGAGCACGTCGACGTCGGCAACGGGAGCTTTGGGAAGTGGAACCCGACCGATTGGAAGTTGACTGATTTGAAGACGATTTTCTCGCGTTGGCAAGAAGGGCTCGACGAGGAAGGCTGGAACAGCCTTTATTGGAGCAACCATGACCAACCGCGTGCCATCTCCCGTTTCGGGAACGATTCGGCAGAATATCGCGTGCGGTCTGGGAAGATGCTCGCGACGCTCTTACACATGTTGAAAGGGACGCCGTATATCTATCAAGGGGAAGAGTTCGGGATGACGAACGTCGCCTTCGATGCGATTGACAAGTATCGGGACATCGAGACGCTCAACGCCTATCGCGATTACACGTCGAACGGACTGCTCACGCATGAAGAGATTTTCCGCGGCATCCACGAGCGTGGACGCGACAACTCCCGGACGCCGGTCCAATGGTCGGCTGAGGCGCAAGGAGGGTTCACGACGGGGACGCCTTGGATTGACGTCAACCCGAACTACGTCGACATCAATGCGGAAGCGGCCCGGAAAGACCCGGACTCGCTCTTCCACTACTATCGCCAGTTGATTCAGCTCCGGAAACAGAACCCGGTCGTCGTCTACGGGAAGTATGAACTGCTCTTACCAGACGACGAGGCGGTATATGCGTTCACACGGACGTACGAAGGTGAGACATGGCTCGTCCTGTGTAACTTCTCGGATGAGGAGCAAGTGCGGGAACTCCCGTTTGAAGTGAACGAACGCGTCATCGGAAACATGGAACCCGTGTCCCCGTTCACGCTTCGCCCGTACGAGGCACAAGTGTATAAAGTGTGACAAAAAACTCGCCTTTAGAGGCGAGTTTTTTTGATGCTGCTACGTCTCGCGCGTTCTTTCGGGAATAGGATACTATGACCTGACCGAAAGGGGGAAACGAGATGAAGACATTGATCACCTATTCAAGCCGCTACGGGACGAGCGAAAAGGTCGCACGTCTATTGGCGGACCGATTACCGGGGGACGTCCACGTTCAGGATGTGGTCGAACGGCCTGACGTAGACTGGGCGGGCGTGGATCACGTCATCGTCGGCAGCTCAATCCGAATGGGGAAAATCCAAGACGAGATGACCGCTTGGCTTCACATCAACGAGTCGGAACTGTTGAAACGCCCGCTCGGACTCTATTTGTGTGCCGGCACCCCGACCGCCGCGGAACGCAAACGGGAACTTGAAGCGGCTTATCGGGACGCGTTACGGGCGCATGCCTATTTCGTCGAAGTCGTGGGCAGCGGGTATGACTTTGAACGCATGGGCTTCCTCGACAAGGCGATCGTCCGGATGATGGCGAAACAAACAGTAAGTTCGCTCAATTTGGACGAAGCGATGCTCGACGAGCTCGTCGAATCGGCTCAAGCGTCGCTCCGCACCCGTTCTGAGAATCCGTAAGCGAACACGTCGTGGGTGTCGAGTGGACTTTGGGAGGAGATGAGTGCATCTCCTCCTTTTTGTTCGCCCTCGATTCGATGAAGCGAGACCGTCGAAAGCCGTCCTCCGATTTTAATGGCGATCGGAGCCGAGTGACGGCAGGACACGTCTTCAATCGAGACACGGTCCGTATGGTTCGCCCCGCCGAACAGTTCGATGTCGGCACGGGCCGATGTGAATCCGCTCGCCGTGATCCGCTTCAAACGCACGTTACGCGATTTGTATTGAATCGCGAGTGCCGGTTGGGCCTCGTAGTCGTAGGCCGTGTCTCCGAGTGCGGTGAACCCGTTGATGAACACATCTTGATAAGCGGAGATGACGAGACTGCGAGGCGAGGACTTTTCGTATAAGCCGGACCGGACCGGTTCAATGGAGACGAGGTTCGTCCCGGAGAGGAACCGGGCCGTCTTCGAGTCCGGGTCGTCCGCCAAATGGTGGCCGATGTGGCGGAAGTTATACGAACGGTTGTCGTGATACGACACGTGCCCGAAAATGTGGACGTCATGGGCGGCCGAGGACGTGGCGTGCGCCTTCACCTCGATCCCGCCGAAACAGCCTTCGGTCAAATTATTGACGAGGACGACGTGACGTGAGCCGTCATCGACCTCAATCCCGTTCGAATTCGAAAAACCGGCCGTGTGCGTTCGACCGTGCGGGTGGTGGCAATAACAGTTCGTGATATAGATGGCGTCGCTGTGATGGGTCGTGATCCCATCGTCCCCGTAATGGGTCGCCTCGCATCGGTCGAGCCAAACGTAACGGCTCCCGTTCGCCGCCCGTAGGCCGTCCCCAAGATAGTGGTAGTGGGGCGCCGTGATGTCGAACGCGTGCAAGCCGGCATTCTTCGCCGTCACATGGTGAATCCAGCCGAACGTGACATGGGCGAACGTCAACGCACTCGACGCCGTATCGCCGCTCGACGTCCGTTCGACGTCGCCGAGGCGATCGACGTTCCAATCGAGCGTGAGATGGGCGACTTCGATATGGTGGTTGCCACGGAACGGTGTCGCATTCCGGAGTAGACGTCGATGTTTCGGGGCCCCGTCGGCGAGCTTAATCACGGTCTTGTCCTGTCCGGCCCCTACGAGTACGCAGTTCGATGGCATTCGAATCCCTCGGACGACGTACGTCCCGGCTGGTACGTGGACGCGCCGATTTGAACGAAGGGCGAGCCGGAAGGCGAGCGTGCAGTCGGTCCTCCCGTCCCCGACGGCCCCGTACTCGGTCACATCGACTTGGTGTGTCGTTGCTTGTGTCAGATTCAAATATTCCGCGTCCAGTCGTCTCATCCAAACGGGGCGCACCATATCGTCTGCCACTTCGAGGGGAAGGGCGTTCGTCACCGGTACGATTCGTTCGGTCAATGGAAGACGTGACGGTTCGGTATGATGTTGATGCGGATAGGACTCGCGGCGAGTCGCTTCATGCCAAGCGAGCGTATCCGTCCATAAAGATTCCTCCGCATAAGCAGAGTTGGCGCGAATCGTGGCGTGGGGATTCGATCGATTAATGGCCTCCATGGTCTGTCTCCTCCTCGTGATGACTTCCCTCTGACTGTACCCGATTTCGAAGTATTTTTAGCAAACCGAAGTATTTAGTAGACAGAAGCATTTGTCCGTGGTATATTACATATGTGCTTAATTAAGAATAGCTGGAAACATAATTCACAAACGCTTTGGATTATTTTTCGTTTTAAGATAATCCCAGAGGTTTGTGCTTTTTTTTGGTCAGTTTTTTCTAGTAAGGCACTACTATAACGCTCAGCGTTTATTTCAGGAGGGTTCATTATGAACACAGGTAAAGTAAAATGGTTTAACTCAGAAAAAGGTTACGGCTTCATCGAAATGGAAGGCGGAGACGACGTATTCGTACACTTCTCAGCAATCCAAGGCGACGGCTTCAAGACACTTGAAGAAGGCCAAGCAGTAACTTTCGAAATCACTGACGGAGCTCGTGGACCACAAGCTTCTAACGTTGAAAAAATCTAATCTTCCTTAACTTTAAGGAATTTTACAACCTGTCCGCATCTGCGGGCAGGTTTTTTTGTGTTTAATCGCGTGCCTCCGGGGAAGAGTATACGAGTGACAATCACAAGGAGGGTATTCGAAATGGATGCATTGCAAACGGCAAAAGATATTTTGAATCACAGCAACGTAGGGACGATGGCGACTGTCTATAAAGGAAAGCCGCATAGCCGCTACATGACATTTTTCCACGATGAATTGACGCTCTATACCGCGACCTCGAAAGACACAGATAAAGTCGACGAGTTGAAAAACAATCCGTATACACATATTTTAATCGGTTACGATGGCGACGGTGTCGGCGATACGTATTTAGAGATTTTAGGGGAGACGACCGTGTCGGACGACGAGTCGATGAAAGAAAAAGTGTGGAACGAGAAGCTCGAAGGTTGGTTCGACGGTCCGGATGATCCGAAACTTGTCATCTTGAAAGTGACGCCACAATCGATGCGGGTCATGAATAAGAAAGGGCAACCACCGCAAGAAGTTCAGTTATAAAGGTCGACGTGACGTCCAAACGGGCGTCTTTTTTGTGGAATTTCCAAAAAGTGACTGACTTATGACACACATATGGACGAACGGTGAACGATTGTCATAACGTATGTGAAAAACTGAACATGAGTGGTATATTGTGAATGTAATCACATATAAGTCATCATTCCACATAACAAGGAGGTATTATCATGTTCACAAAGTTTTGGCAAAACCACAACATCGCGACCGGCATCTTGACCGTACTTCGGATTTGGCTCGGTTATCACTGGCTCACGGCCGGGTGGGGAAAAATCACAGGCGACTTCGCATCTGGTGGCTATCTTCAAAACGCAGCGTCGCTCGCGACGGGCGACCATCCGGCGGTGGCCGGTTGGTGGGCCGCCTTCCTCGAAGGCTTCGCGATTCCGAACGCAGCGTTGTTTGACATCTTGATCCCGTATGGTGAGTTTTTGGTCGGTCTTGGCCTCTTGCTCGGAGCGTTGACTCGTAGCGCCGCTTTCTTCGGTCTCGTCATGAACATGGCGTTCTTGCTCTCAGGTACGGTCAGCACGAACCCGACGATGCTCATCGTTTCGGTCCTCATCCTCGTCGCCGGTTACAACGCTGGGAAAATCGGGATCGACGGGTTGTTCCTTCGCAAGTTCGTTGAAACGAAAGTCATGCATCGTTCACCAAATCGTCAAATAGCGTGACGACTTTCTGACATTCTCCTGTGACAAACCGTTCGTTGTTCGGCTACGATGAACATAGCATGGATTGCAAAGGAGAACAGAAATGAACGCTACACAGTTTAAATGGCTCGGATATACGGAAGGCATGTCGTTCTTATTGTTATTGTTTATCGCGATGCCGCTCAAGTATTTAGCGGGTATGCCGCTCGCCGTCAGCATCGTCGGTGCGGCGCACGGATTCTTGTTCGTCGCGTACGTCGCGGCTGCCGTCTACATGGCGTGGCGCTTCCGCTGGAGTTTCAAAGTGCTCGTCCTCGCGGTCATGGCGTCGGTCATCCCGTTCGGACCGTTCCTACTCGAAAAACGAATTTTACCTTCAACAGAGAAGACATCGAACTGAGCGGTTCGATGTCTTTTGGCGTTCATGCACTTTCCGCGTCTGCTGACACAGCTGCTTTTTCGGCAGCGATGTCGTGACGGATCCGATACATCGCAAGCAGCGTGATCGATAGCAGGCAGACCATGCAGACTGTATAGAGGAAAGTGACCGATACCCATTCACTCAAGGCGCCGAACAAGATGAAACCGAGCGGCGTGATGCCCATCGCGAGTGATTCGAGCACACCGATGACCCGACCGAGGTAGCTCGGTTCTGTATTCGTTTGTAAATACAGTTGCATCGGAATGTTGACCCGGATGATGAAAAAGCCGCTGAACAGCGTGAAAGCTGTTAAAAAAACGATGGCCGGTGTAATCGAGAAGTCAAAATAAACGGGCACGGCCGGTGCGATAAAGAGGCAACTCATGACGATGAGCGACGTTCGGACTGTCGCGAGGCGATACTTGATCGCAAATATCGGTAATGCATGGGCGAGCGAGGCGACTAAAAAGCCGACGGCGAACATGCTTTCTAATAAACCGAACTGGAGCGGGCTCGTTCCGATTTCTTGCAAGGCGACAATCGGAAATAACACTTGTGAAGCGACGAAGAAAAAGTTGAGCAGTGCGGCAAGGACGGTCAACGTCCACAGCACGCGCTGCCGTTTCAAATAGCGGAAACCGGAACGGACGTCTTCCCACGTCGAATGATCGGCGGAAGTTTTTTCATATGATTGAAAGGTGAGCCGGGAGGCGAAGAGAGCTGCGATGATAAAGAGCAGTGACGAGCTGAACAGAAACGCTGAGATCGGTAGAAGGAGGAACAACGCCCCGGCCAACAGTGGTGTACCGATACTCGAGATCGAGACGACGCTTTGAATGAGCGAGTTGGCACGTTGCAGTTCGTCTTTATCAAAAAGAAAAGGAATCGAACTCGACAGCGTGACCGACAAGAAAGTCGAGACGATAGAGAGCAGACATGTGATAATCAAGAAGACAGGGACGCCGAACGTCCAAACGAGACTCGCAGCGCCTGCGAGAAAGAACAAGGCCGCGCTCAACGATTCCATCGTGATGATGACACGCTTGCGGTTCAGTTTATCGGCATAGACACCGGCGAGCGGGGATAACAGGACGCGGGGCAACGTGCCAAAAAGAAGGACGAGCGCGAACTGGAGTCCGGAGCCTGACGTCGTCAGGACGGTCAAGCCGGCGACGAACGTGAACAGGCTCGAAGCGAACAGCGACATGAATTTCCCGAGCAACAAGACGTACAAGTTTGGTGATGTGTTCATCAGAATCATTCTCCTTTACTATAAAGTTCAATTTAATTTAACTTTTTTAAAGAGGTGCTCTATGATTGGACAACAGATTAAAGCGTTACGGAAAGAAAAAAAGTTGACCCAAAGCCAGCTCGCAGAAGGCATCATCACGAAATCGATGCTCAGTATGATTGAGAACGGCAAGGCGGAGGCGTCGATGCGCAGCCTACGCGAGATTGCGAAGCGACTAGACGTGCCGGTACAGTCGCTGCTTGTCGATGCGCGAGAAGCAGATTTACAGAAAATCGTCGAGGAGATTGAATCGACACAAGGGACGCTCCAATCATGGAAAGATGAAGACGTCCAACAAGCGCTTCGTCCTTATTTAGAAGACGAGATGAACTCGGTATGGCAAGGGAAAGCTTATACTTTATTCGCGGACACGATGTTCAATAATGGAGAGCAACAAAAACTGCTTGAGCTATACGATCGGGCAATTGCGGTGTTTGAGCGGTTCGAGGAGAAAGAGGAACTGATTATGGCGCGCATCAGCCAAGCCTTTTATCTGCTTATGTGGAATCGTTTTGACGAGGCGATTGAGCGCATTGATATGCTTGAATTGATTGATTTGAGGAGCATGAAAACGAAGACGCGTGTTGAGTTCAGTATGTTGATGGTGTTCCGGAATATGTTGTATGACGATGATTTGCCAGGTGCGATTCGTCGTCTTGAAGATACACTCGATTATATGACACGGACAAAGATATACTATCGTGTGGACGATGTATATCGTGTCATCGCGATATGTGCCCTGTATTTAAAAGATGAGGATTTAGTCTTAAGTGCGCTAGAGAAAGCGAAGCAATACACTGCCTTTACAGGGGATGTATCAATGAAAATACGTGTCGCGATGACCGAGGCGCTCTACGCAATTGATTATCGGAAAACAGACCTTCTAAAACAGCAAATTTCGGTTATGGACCAATTATTAGCGGGGAATGAAGAGTTCATTGCCGCATTCGAGATGAGTAAAGGTGTCTATTTCGCACTGACCGGTGAGACAGAAGTAGCTCGGAAGTCGTTTTTGAAGCTGTTGGAGCACCATGATCAGTGGGCGAAGCATGGTTTTGTCGACCAAGCCATTTACTTCGAGGGATTGTTAATTGGAACGAGTCACGGTTGTGGGGATGAGTGGATACCGTTGATTGAAAGAGAAGTCGGTTTATTCCCGGAAGGTCGTTTCCGGAGCCACCTTACTTCGATGATGAAAAAAATCAAGGGCTGATGACTCAGCCCTTGAACGTTTGAATGAGTGTTCCTTTCCCATCCTCGACTTGAATCGAGGCGTGCGCGCCATTGACGAGCGTCAGTTGTGGCGGCACGTGCCCGCAGTCGATGTCATAGATGACGGGTACGTCGAGCATGTCATGAAGCTCGGCATAGACGTCTTCGGCCGTATAGCCTTGGACCGGTTGTTGCGCCTCGCTTCGGCCGAACAAAATTCCGCTCGTATGATCGAACCAACCGGCCCACTTCATTTGAAGCAGGGTCCGTTTGAGTGTGGGCACATCGAACTCAGCGTTCTCGAAGTACCAAAGAATCGGCTCCCCGTTCAAATGCTCGCGTTGGAACGTGTGGATGTCGCCATAAGGCGTGCCGATTGTATGCAACAAGACGTCGATGCAACCGCCGAGCAGTCGCCCTGTCGCCTCGGTGCCGCCCATCGCTTTCCATTCGGTCGTCTCGGTCAAATGATAGATGTGCGGAGTCGGGTTCCCGTGTTGCCATTCCTTTTGATAATGCTCCGAAGCGCGTTGAATGACGGTCTCGCCTTCTTTTGCCGAGACGACATCGAGCCAACGTGAACTCGTCTCGTCCCACTCCTCGCCGCGAAGGTCGACGAGGTTCGTCCCATGCGCTGAGGCGATGCCGGTTTTTAACGTATAGACGAATAGAAATAAGCTGACGTCGGAATAACCGAGCATCCATTTCGCCGGTAGCGCGTCCCAAGCGATACGGTCTAGAATTTCAATCAATAGCGTCCCGCCCCACGGCGGGATAATCAAATCGATCGTCTCGTCTTGAAACAACGACGTCAGCTCACTCGCGCGGACGTCGGCAGGCGCCGACTTGGCGTTTGACTGCGTCCAACTCGACGGCTGGAAGCGTAACGTGAAACCATGACGGTTGAACGTCTTCTCCGCTTCATGGAGTAGATGGTGAAGTTCGGTCGGGATGCCGGATGAGGGCGCCGTGACACCGACCGTTCTGCCGGTCAGTTGGGGATAACGAATCATAAAGGCCTCCTGTGGATAAGTAGTGGAATGAAGTGTGGAATCGGATTATCCACATGTGGACAAGTCACTTTTGACGCATATGCTCCGCATGACGGATGCCCCACGCGTTCATCGTCTCGAGCACCGGGATGAGCGTCCGTCCGTATTCGCTTAATCGATAGTCGACGCGCGGCGGCACTTCCGGATAGACGGTCCGGATGATGATGTCGTGCTCTTCTAAATCACGGAGTTGGGCCGTCAGGATTTTTTGACTGATGTTCGGAAGCGCGCGTTTCAGTTCACTGAACCGGAGTGTGCCTCCGTTAATGAGGGCGAGTAAAATCGACGGCTTCCATTTGCCCGTAATCAGTTCGAGCGCCGTATCGACTTCACAACTTGAGATTTTCGTCACAACGTTCTCTCCTTCATAGTATCCTTTACGTAACTATACCACCTTTTTGTGCCGTCTTCTGTCGATTTCACTTAGCGGGTATACTCAAAAGAGAGGTGAAGAACATGAAACTAACAAATATCAAATTAGGTGCTGTCACGTTGCGCGTCAGCGACTTGAACAGGATGCAAGCTTTTTATAAAGAAATCATCGGGATGGACGTTCTCGACACGAGAGACGGGTACGTGACGCTCGGCACGGAAATGACGCCGCTCGTCATCTTGCATGAAGTGAAAGGCGCGCGACCAAATCGTCAAGCGGCTGGCCTGTTCCATTTCGCCATCCTTCTACCGGACCGAATCGAGCTCGGCCGAGTGCTCCATCATTTAATCAGTCGTCACATCGAGGTCGGGCAAGGGGACCATTTGGTGAGCGAGGCGTTCTATTTGAGCGATCCAGAAGGGAACGGCATCGAACTGTATGCCGACCGACCTCGTGACCAGTGGGAATATGAGCCGAACGGGCACGTGAAGATGTCGACGGATCCTGTCGACTATCAATCGATGCTCGAAGCGGCGGCCGATCGCCCGTTCACGGGACTGCCGTCCGGGACGACGATGGGCCACGTGCATTTCAAAGTTCGTTCTCTCGAGACGGCGCGTTCATTTTATGCGGATCGCCTCGGTTTCACGGTGACGACGGACTCTTATCCGGGTGCCTTATTCTTGGCGGCCGACGGCTATCATCATCATGTCGGCACGAACGTTTGGGCGCGACCGAGCATGCCGATGGGCGAAGAGGCCGGCATCGAGGCGTGGACACTGCTCGTCGATGCGGCGACGAACGAAGCGCTCGGTGGGACGACGAGCGAATGGTCGCTCACCGATTCAGACGGCATTACGGTCAATATAAAAAGCGTGGACTGATGTCCGCGCTTTTTAACGTGCTGTCATTTTTTTCTGGCCTGAATCGAACGAGAGGCGAAGCCCGCGTTTTTTATACGCTTGCTCGACTCGTTTTGGGTTGATGCTAAGCTCGAGATGAGCGAGCTTCAAATGTTCAAGCTGTGGCACCGTGACATCGAGACGGACGAGCTCCATGTTGCGCTCGGCTTTCTTACGGGTGCGTCTCAAGTTACGGGGCACTTCCTCTGACGTCAGTGCCGCGATCGTTTCGTTGATTTGTTGTCGTTTGTCGCCTTTGACGCTCAGTGCCGTATACAATTTTTCGAGCGAACCGAATCGCTTAATCAATTTTACCGACTGGCTCTCGTCAAGTCCGGCCACAGGAGGAATCCCGTCAGAACGGTCTCCTGTCAACGCCTTGACGGCTGAGAGTTGTTTCGGCTTCAAGCCTTCATAGAGTGCTGCAATCTCCTCAGGGCGAATCTCGAGATGTCGCTTGAGCGGGAGCGGGCGGTTGTCTTTAATGTCGCAACGCGCCTGCATCTGTTGCAGTTCTTGAGTTTGAAGCCAAACCGTGATGCGTGGGCTCACGAGCTGAAGCAAATCTTTATCCTTCGTCATGATGACGACAGGTGCGCTACAGCTGAACTTCCGCGCGATGTGGGCGATCAAATCTTCTCCTTCATAGCCTTCGACTTGATATTGCGGGATGCCGCTCTCTTCAAGGAGTTGGCGCATGAGTTCCATTTGAGCCTTCAATTCGGGCGGTGTTTGGCGACGGCGGCGTTTATAACCGGGATAAAGTTCCCGACGCCACAATGTTTCACGTGATACGTCCCAAACGACGACAAAATGGGTCGGACGATGTCTGCGTAGAATCGTCCGGATGAGGCCGGTCATTCCGATGACGGCGCTCCGATCGTTTTTTGATACCTCGCGTCCTTTTTTCGTTCGGCTCGCGGCGGCACCATAGTAGGCACTGGCCAGCATGGAGTTACCGTCAATTAAAAATAGTTTACGTTCCATGCGTAACCTTCTTTCTGTAGTTGTTGGACCGAGCAATCGTGAATAACTCGGTGATGTTGTGTCAATGAGTGGCGTGCACTCAAATAAGCAACATATGTGCAGTATAGCACGACAGGACATGAAAATATAGCGACAGTTCTGAGCGCATAAGAAAAGCCTTCCCGACGTGGAGTGGGAAGGCAAGTGGAAGCGTCAATCGATTTCAGCTTGAATCTCGTCTCTGTGGGCGAGAATCAAGTCGACGAAGACGATGCGGTGGTTATCGACTTCACGGACGATTAATTCGTGATCACCGGGCAGGACGAAGCGTTCGCCGGCTCGGGCGTTCGCTTTTTGTGACAAGACGAACCCGCCGACCGTGTCGACGTCGTCTTCAATCTCGATCCCGAACCGTTCCTCGACTTCCTGTGTGAGGACGAGGCCGGACAGGCGATAGTGCCCCGGGGTGACTTCCATGATTTCGGCCTGTTCGTCGCGGTCGAACTCGTCACGAATCTCGCCGACGATTTCTTCTAAGATGTCCTCAATCGTGAGCAGGCCGGCCGTGCCGCCGTATTCATCGATGACGAGACACATCATCGTCCGTGCGTTTTGCATCTTCACCATCGCTTCTTGGAGCGGGGTGAACTCGGTCACGAGCGGCAGTTGATGGATGAACGTCGCGAACGGGGCATCACTGTTCGCGAGTTGGGCCGTGAACAACTGCTTCGCGTTCACAAAGCCGAGCACGTCGTCCCGGTCGCCGTCGCGTGTGACCGGATAGCGCGTATATTGGTGCTCTTGGACGGTGGCGATAATCGAGTCCATCGAATCTTCCTCGTCAATCGTGACCATGTTCATGCGCGGCACCATCGCGTCTTTCGCGACGCGCTCGTCGAACGAGAAGATGTTTTGCACGTAGGCGAGCTCGTTCTCGTTAATCTCCCCGCTCTTGAAGCTCTCCGTCATGATAATCTTCAGTTCTTCCTCGGAATGCGCCGTCTCTTGAGCGGTCGTCTGGACACCGAACAAGCGAAGCGTGAGCCGGGCCAAACTGTTCAACACACGGATGAACGGATACATAATCTTCGTGAACCAGTAAAGCGGACGTGCGACGAGGAGCGTCAACTTCTCGGCCTCGTGAACAGCGAGCGTCTTCGGGACGAGTTCACCGATAACTACATGTAAGAAGGCGATCAACAAGAAGGCGATTAAAAATGACAAGAACGTCGAAGTGGTCGCCGAGACGTTGAAGACGTTGACGAGCGGTTCCATCATCCCTTCGATTTGATCGGCGCCGATCCACCCAAGGCCGAGCGCGGACAAGGTGATGCCGAACTGAGACGCGGAAAGGGAATCATCGAGATTCTCAATCACTTTTTTTGCGACGATGGCGCGCTTGTTTCCTTCAAGAACGAGTTGGTCGAGTCGTGCGCCCCGCACTTTGACGATTGAAAATTCGGCAGCGACAAAGAACGCGGTCAAGAAGATGAGCAAGGCAACGATGATTAAACTGAGTAACGTGGGACTGTCCAAAAATTCCCCCAAAAATCGGGGAGTCACCTCCATTGAAGTAAGATTGTACGTCTTTCAGGCAATTCCTGAAAACGAGTAGTTTGTTTCAGTATAGTGGATTTACTTTAAATATTCAAAATCAAGGTCGGGAGGTTTCGACAAGAGGGGAATGAGGGAACTACAAAGCGAGAAGCTGAAGGAGGGAACAGTATGGCAAACTATCCAGAGTTAAAAGGGAAAGTCGCGGTCATCACGGGGAGTTCGAAAGGGATTGGGCGTGCCGTCGCCGAGCGCTATGCGAAAGAAGGCGTCCATGTCGTCTTGAACTATCGGAGTAGCGAAGACGAGATGAACGAAGTCATTCGTGGCATCGAGGCGAGTGGCGGGAAAGCGGTCGCGGTAAAAGGGGACGTCGCGGAAGAAGGGCTCGCCGAGAAGATGATCGAGAAAGCCGTCTCTGAGTTTGGGAAGATGGATATCTTCGTCAACAACGCCGGTGTCCAAGTCGAAGCGAAGACGCACGAGATGGAGCTCGACAATTGGAAGAAGATTATCGATACGAACTTGACGGGCACGTTCCTCGGTGTGCGTGCCGCGTTGAAATATTTCGTCGAACACGAGATTCAAGGAAATATCATCAACATGTCGTCGGTGCATGAAGTCATCCCCCGCCCAGGTTATACGCACTATGCGGCGAGTAAGGGTGGCGTCAAGATGTTCACAAAATCGGTCGCGCTCGAATACGCACCGAACAAGATTCGCGTGAACGCCATCGCACCAGGTGCGATCGATACACCGATCAACGAAGAGACGATGCAAGACCCGGAAGAGAAGAAAGGGCTCGAGGCGCTCATCCCGACGCATGAGATTGGTCGTCCGGAACAAATTTCGGCGGTCGCCGCATGGCTCGCGTCAGACGAGTCATCCTACGTGACTGGTACGACGATTTTCGCCGACGGTGGCCTTTCGCTCTATCCGTCGTTTGGCCCTGAAAACAAAGTCCAATAAGAAAAAGGGGTTCGCGCGATGCGGACCCCTTTTTGTTAGCTACTCATCTTGTCTTCGGCTACATACTTTGGCAACGTGATGGTGAATGTTGAGCCATGACCGACGCGTGAATCGACGTGAATCGATCCGCCATGCCCTTCCGCAATCTCTTTACAGATGGCAAGACCGAGACCGGTGCCGCCGATTTTACGGCTGGCCGAGTTGTCGACACGATAGAATTTATCGAACAGTTTGGAAATCGCCGATTCAGGTATTCCGATGCCTTTGTCTTGAACCGAAATCTCAATCGTGTCCGTTTGATCATGCGTGACGCAGACGGCAACCTTCCCCCCGTCCGGCGAATATTTAATCGCGTTGTGCAGCAAGTTCGTGAACAGTTGACTCAACCGATTCCGGTCCCCATAAACGAGGAGATTCGTATCACATTCGAGCGTGAGCGCATGGTGTTGGCTCGCGCCTTGATGTAGCGCAATCGTTTCGGACAAAATGTCATGCAGGCGTTCGGGTTGGTACTCGTACGCCTGTTGACCAGACTCCATGCGCTGGACGTCGAGCAGATTCGAAATCAAGTCCTCAAGGCGAAGCGTCTCTTGATGAATCATCCCTAAATACTGATCGACGCGATCTGGCTGTAAGCTCCGATAGCGCAACAGTTCCGTGAAGCCGATGATGCTCGTGAGCGGTGTCCGCAACTCGTGGGACACCGTCGAGACGAGCTCGGTCTTCAGACGGTCGACTTCGGTCTCTTGTGTCACGTCACGGAAGACGAGCATCGTGCCGTGTCGCGTGCCCCGTAAATGAATCTTCTCGGCATACATTTGAATGAAGCGTGCTTCTTGGTTCATCGAGAACGTCACGCTCTCTTCCATGCCCTCACCTTCGAACGCATGGCGCATGAACGAGAAGAACGCGTCTTTTTGGTCGACTTGAAGTCCGAGCGCTTCTAAATCGGCGTCGAGTCGATATAAGTCCATCTCGTTTCGTTTTGTGATGGCTTGATTGAACATGACGAATAGCGCCTGGTTCGCCATCTTCTCGTTCGTCGTATGTTCGACATAA
Organism: Exiguobacterium alkaliphilum; assembly: GCF_018138125.1. NCBI lineage: Bacteria > Bacillati > Bacillota > Bacilli > Caryophanales > Exiguobacterium > Exiguobacterium alkaliphilum. The sequence goes on along the minus strand of NZ_CP073101.1, from coordinate 116,461 downwards.
ATGACAGCATCTCGAATCGAGTGAAGCAGACGGGCCGTCTTTTCACGTTCCTCTTCGACTTGATGACGCTGCATCGCGAGCGAAGAGGCCATTTGACGAAACGAGTCGGTCAATTGGCCGACCTCATTTCGAGACGAGGCCCACTGCATCGGCACGATTTGTTCATCCGCAAGTCGACCGCTGTTGACGATCAAGTCTTGGAGCTGACCGGTCAACCGCTGAACGTACGGACGGGCGGCGATGAAGAGGACGAGGAGGACGGCGAGGAGGGATAACAACCAGAGTACTTGCGCCCACTTCGTATGTGTCGCAAGTTGCTCACGAAGCATGTTCTCCTCATCGTTCAATGAGTTTCGATATTCCGTGAACACGGACTCCATGTCGACGATGCTCGCGCTCATATCCGCGGCGCTCTTCGAATTGATTTTAAACTTCCGGTCTGCCGGTGGTTCCGCTTGCGGCGTCACCTTGCCGAGTGTCGGCATCTGCAAAAACGGCTCGGTGACCGTACCGGTACGTTTCGCTACGACATAGCGCTCTAGGCTCGGCATGACACGTTCCTGATATGCCGAGAAGAGCGTCCGAGCGTCGCTCGCATACACTTTCTCTTTTTCAGTGACCGCATTCGCTTCAAACCAAGCGGTCTGCGTCTCAATCAATGCTTGTTTATCTTTGACGCGGGTGAGCATCTCCTCGTCACCGAGGATGACGTAGCCGCGCATCTCATATTGCATGGACTGCCACGTCTCGAATAACTCAGTCGCATTCGTTCTGCGTTCGCTGACATTCTCGAGCGAGGTCGTCGTCTGTTCAATTCGATTTTCCGTATAGACGTACACGGCAAGTGAGGTAAGGAGGATCAGTCCGATGAATAAATAGAAGACGAATAAAAACTGTCTTCCGATCCGCTGGTCAATCCATGCTTTCATAATAGACCGTTCCTTCCTGGAACTACGTGCATTCCATCTGTGACAAAATCCTGTCTGGTTCGTTCCTTCATTGTACAGATTTCAACCAGCCATTGCCACCAATCAAGAAATTCTCGGAAATTCACTATTATTCATTGACCAATAGTGAACGATGGGCTATTGTTTAATATATAGTAGAGGAGGCGGGATGATGAATCCTCAATTTAAGAAGGGCGTGCTCAACTTATGTGTGCTCGCGCTCGTCGAACAAGGCGACCGTTACGGCTATGAGCTCGTCCAAGCCATTTCGGCGAAAGTATCCATCTCGGAAGGTGCGGTCTATCCGCTCCTTCGGCGGCTAACGTCCGAAGGCTACTTCACGACGTACTTGAAAGAGTCGGCTGAAGGACCGCCGCGAAAGTATTACACGATCACGGACCAAGGGAAGATGCATTTAGAGGCGTTACGAAACGAGTGGGAATTGTTCACAACAGGCGTCAACGAATTGATTAAAGGGGGAGACGACGTATGACAGAAGAACAGTATTTGGGAGAGCTCGAACGATTACTTACCGGGGTGAGCGTCATCGAACGAGTCGATATGTTGCGTGACGTGTCCGAGTACTTTGCGAACGGACGGGCAGACGGGAAGACGGACGCAGCGATGATTGAGGAGCTTGGGCGGCCAGAGACGTTAGCCGGTGAGCTGCTTGGGTCGACTGAGTCCTCTTCTGAAGTCAGTCGTAAAGAGCCGACCGTCGTCAAAAGTCAGAACGTGGCGTTCCATAACGTCTCCATCGACGTCCTGCAAGCACACGTCCGCGTCGTTCCGTCGCATGACGGTTTTGCCTACGCCACGCTCGAGACGGAACGGGACCACGGGGTGACGATGAATATCGTCGGGGACACCTTGGAAATCCGAATCGAGTCCGAGCGTCGTTTCGGTCTATCGAATTTGTTTGCCTGGGCGGTGACGAAGGCCCCGGTGCTCCACGTCGAGCTGCCCCGTCATGCGTATGAGCAAGTCGTCTTGAAAAATCGTCACGGCTCGTGCGACTTGCGAAACCTAGATGCGGCATCGGTCGAAGTCGAGAGCGAGAACGGAAGCATCACGGTTCACACCGTGAATGCGAAGCGCGGCTCTTTCCGCTCCTCGAACGGGAAAGTCAGTCTCACGGCGATGAGCGGTCAGGCGTTACATGCCCATTCATCGAACGGGCGCGTGGAAGTAGGCACCTCGAGCGTCGATCGATTAGAGGTCCACTCCTCGAACGGACGTCTCGATATCCATGACGTACGAGGCACTGTCGAGGCGAAGACCTCGAACGGTCGGATCGACTATGCGATTGATGCGCTCGAGCACCCAGTCCGCCTGAAGACGAATAATGGGCGCATCGATGTTCGGTTGAAACGTGAGCCGCGTGACGCCGTCATCCGTGCGAAAACGAACAATGGCAAAGTCGAGTTGTTCGGGGACCGGGCGAACGAGCGGACGTATGGGGACGGTTCGGTTGAACTTAGACTGACGAGCTCGAACGGAAGCATTACCGTTGAACAAGCATGAAAAAGACTCGCGCGTGAGCCCTTCACGCGCGAGTCTTGCTATTTATAAATCGTGCACGAGCACATAAGCGACACGGACCGGTCCGTGCACCCCGACGATCAAGTTCATCTCGATATCGGCCGAGTTCGATGGGCCGGAGATGAAATTGACGCCGTTCGGTGACGCGAGGTCCCCATCTCGGTCCAAATCACTGAGCCGCTTCGCTGCTTGCGTCATCCGGGGGACGAGCACCGATTTTGGGATGATGGCGATATGATCTTGCGGCAACAAACTAATCGTCCGCGACTTTCCAGGCTTCGCATATTGAACGATCGTCGCGCTCTCGGCGAGCGCCTCGTCGGCGATCGTAATGCCGATATCGGCTTTGACGGCTAACGCCCGACTTTCATCCGGACGTTCTGCGTCCCACCAATCGAACGATTCGCTCGTCTTTGGTGCCCACGATTTGATTCGTTCGTCTTGCTCGGCGATGATGGCGGATCCTTCATAGCGTTCAATTAAAAGACGGAGCGTATCGTCGAGGTGAGCCGAATCGCACTCGACGACGTCCGTATGGATGCGCATCGCAACCATGCGAAACGTCTCAAGGAGCTCCTCTTCAGATGCGTCTTTCAACACCTCGTCTTGCGGGCGGTGCTTGTACACACGTTTGGGCGGGGTCAAGTCGACGTCACGTCCGAGTTGTTTGGCGATACGATTCAAAAAGTCTTCCCGATTCGTGATTGTTCCTGGATTCACTGTGCATTCCCCCGTTTCTTAAACCAGTCCCGTACGGTCTGTTTAGCCGGTTGCGGCATATCTTTCGAGTCGGTCCAAGCCGGTAAGCCTTTATCAATTTGGCCCGCCTTTGTGAACGGGGATGTGGCGAACGGCGCCATCTGTTCGGCCGCCTCGAATAAGAACGGGCTCGATGACGTGACGGCGAAACCTTTCATGGCGATGCGTTCGACGAACGGTGACTGCTTCTTCTCTTCGACGATGACGCGGCGATGCTCGATCAACAGCTCATGGAGCGGAATCTTGACCGGGCACGCTTCCGTACAGGCACCGCATAAACTCGAGGCGTAAGGCAATTCTTTATAATTCTCGTAACCGTCAAGGAGCGGTGCGAGCACGGCGCCGATCGGGCCAGGATAGATCGAGCCGTAGGCGTGACCGCCAATATGACGATACACGGGACAGACGTTGATGCAGGCGGCGCAGCGGATGCATTGCAGCACCGATTGGAACTGGGTGCCGAGAATCCCAGATCGCTTGTTGTCGACGATGACGAGATGGAACTCTTCAGGACCATCGACTTCACCGGCGCCTCTCGTGCCGGCGAACGTCGTGATGTATGAGGTGAGTCGTTGCCCGACGGCGCTTCGGCACAACATGTTGACGAGCACTTCGAACTCTTCGTATGACGGCACGATCCGTTCCATCCCCATGACGGAGATGACGGTATCCGGGAGCGATGTGACCATGCGGCCGTTCCCTTCGTTCGTGACGAGACCGACGGCACCGCTCTCGGCGATGGCGAAGTTACATCCAGTGATCCCGACTTCCGCTTTCAAGAAATCTTTCCGCAGCTCGCGACGAGCGTAACGGCCGAGTTCGGTCGGGTCGTTCGTTCCGACGTACCCGTGGGCCGTGAACGTTTCATGGACGGCGTTTCGATCTTTATGGAGCGCGGGGGCGACGATATGGGACGGTGGATCGTTGTCGAGTTGAAGGATCCATTCCCCGAGGTCCGACTCGACGACCGTACAACCCTCCTCATGGAGTGCCTCGTTCAAACCGATTTCCTCGGTCACCATCGATTTCGATTTGACGACGTGTTTCGCCTCTTTTGAGCGGACGACTTCACGGATGTATCGGTTCGCTTCTTCCGGTGTCTCCGCGAAGAAGACGTTGCCGCCGCGTTTCGAGATGTTCTCACTTAGCTGATATAAGTAATAGTCGAGATGTTCGAGCACGTGCTGGCGAATCTCTTCCGAATGGTCACGGAACGCTTCCCAGTCCCCGAGTTCGCCGGCAGCGTTCAGCCGACCGTCACGAAGCCGGTTTTGAGCCGAGCTGACAGCTTGGCGCATGAACGGGTTGTCGATCCCGTCTTTGCGACGTGCTTGAAACTTTTCATCTAGCCGAATCCCCATACTCATGCTTGTTTCACCCCTTCGTTCAACACTTCCGCGATATGCATCACTTTGATCGGATGCCCTTGCTTATGTAGGCGTCCGCCGATATTCATTAGACATGAGGCGTCCGCACCGATCAAGATGTCCGCTCCTGAGTTTAAGATCGACTCCACTTTCTCGTCGACCATCTGAACCGATACGTCCGGCATCTTGACCGAGAACGTCCCCCCGAAACCACAGCAGTTATGGACACCATCGAGCGGAAGCATCGTCAAGCCGTCAACATGTTTGAGCAGTTGTCCCGGTGCCGCCTCAATCCCGAGGAGACGCGTCATATGGCACGAGGCGTGATACGTCGCTTTGGCCGGAAACTTCGCCCCGACGTCTTTCACTTCGAGCACGTCGACGATGAATTGTGTCAACTCGAACGTCTTCGCCGCATGCGCCTCGGCCCGCGCTTTCCACGCTAGGTCGTCTTTGAATAAGTGTGGATAATCACGCATCATCATGACGCAAGAACCCGACGGCCCGACGATGTAATCGGCATCGGCTTTCTCGAACGTTTCAATCATGTGTTTGGCCACTTTTTTCGTCTCTTCATGGTAACCGCTGTTATAGGCGGGTTGACCGCAACACGTCTGCTCGAACGGGAAACTGACGTCACAACCGAGATGTTCTAATAGTTCGACCGTCGCTTGTCCTACCGATGGGAACAACGTATCGGAGAGACAAGTGACGAACAGCGCCACTTTAGGCATGTTCATTCCTTCTTTCCTGTAAATAGTGATATTCGTAAACGGTTTCAACTCCATTATTCCATAACAGAGCGACGAGAATAAAGAAAAATGGGGCGATTCTCACAAAAAACTGTAAAATCCTGTCTAATTGAGAACAGGATGATAATGAACGTGTATTCACAGCTTTTCTGCTATACGACAGTGATTCCCTGATTAATAACAGAAAAACCCTCGTCTTGCGACGAGGGTCAAATTAAATATTATAGGAAGAACATTTCCAAAATGAATAATCCCGCGAACAAATAGATGAGTGGGTGAACCGTCTCTTTGTTCATTGCCTTAAAGATCGGATAGAGGATGAAACCGAATGCGATCCCACGCTCGATGCTGCCTGAGAGCGGCATGATCAGAATCGTCATGAACGCCGGGAAGTATTCGCTGAAGTCCGACCAGTCAATGTAGCGGACGTTCGTCAACATGAGGGCACCGACGATGATGAGCGCCGGAGCTGTGATGGCGGCGACACCGGAGATGGCGCCGATAAGCGGGCTGAAGAAGAGCGTGAGTCCAAATAGGGCCGCGACGACAGCGGTCGTCAAACCGGTCCGTCCGCCTTGGGCGACGCCGGCAGCCGACTCGATATATGCCGTCGATGGGCTCGTCCCGACGAGCGAACCGCCCATCGTCGCGAGTGAGTCAGCGAACAAGGCTCGATGTCCATTCTCGATCGTGCCATCCTTTTTCATGAGGCCCGCTTGTTTGCCGACACCGACGAGCGTGCCGGTCGTATCGAACAGCGTGACGAGGAAGAATGACAATACGGCGCCGAACAGCCCGTATTGGATGACGTCGGTGAACGCCGTGACCGGATTGACCATGAGACCTTCCGGCAACGTCGGCATCGCCGTCACACCGTCGATTTTTAACAAGCCCATGAAATAGGCCACGATGCCCGTGATCACCATTCCGATGAGGAGTGAGCCCGGCACGTTCCGGGAGAACAGAAGCGCCGAGACGATCAAACCGCCGAGAACGAGCAAGACGCTCGGGGACGACAAATCACCAAGACGGACGAGGTTCGCCTCGTCTGCGACGATGAGTCCTGACAGTTTCAATCCGAGCGAAGCGATGAACAACCCGATTCCGGTCGTGATGGCATGTTTCAGTGACGCCGGAATCGCTTGAATCAGTTTCGTCCGAATTGGGGACAACGATAAGATCAAGAAAAAGACGGACGAGACGAAGACGACACCGAGCGCGGTCGACGGGGCGATTTGCTGTTGGGCGACGAGCGTGTAGGCGAAGAAGGCGTTCAAGCCCATCCCTGGTGCGACGGCGATCGGGAGGTTGGCGTAAAGCGCCATTAACCCGGTCCCGATTAAAATAGCGATAATCGTCGCTGTGAACGCCTGCGCGAACGGGATGCCGGCATCCGACAAAATCGCCGGGTTGACGACCGAGATGTAAGCCATCGTGACGAACGTTGTGACGCCGGCGGTCACTTCTTGTTTAACGTTCGTTCCATGTTGCTGTAAACGAAATAAGTTCATGAATAAGACTCCTTATGATGATGAATTTCCGAACATTAATAGTCCGGTTAATCAGAAATAAACGCTATCAACTTGATGACTATACAAAAATGAGGTTGAGTCGTCAATCATTTCGAATGAAAAAACTAAAAAACGTTCGAATTATTCATATATTGTTCGGAAATCGATGGAATAAAAATAAAGCTTGCTCTGAAACGCGTTTCAGCCTGTACGCTTGAATCAAAGGAGGGGAAATCCGATGAATGGATCAACATGGAAGACGTTTTGCAGCGGGATCGTCTATGAACTGGTGATTAATCAGTTGTACACGCCGTTCGGAAGAATGTTGTGTAGCCATTTTCAAGATGAATTCCTTCAGTTGCCAATCGAGGAACGGTTTCGTCTCGTACAGGCGATTCGCGTGCAAGTGATCGACAAGGGTGGCAGTCCAGATGCAAACTGGGTACACTATATGCAAAGACTGACAAACTGAGGTGAGACGAGTTGGCGAACATTCGAGATATCGCGAAACATGCAGACGTGTCCGTGACGACGGTATCGCGCGTCATCAATGCGCATCCGTACGTGTCTGACGAGAAACGAAAGCGGGTGCAGCGTGCGATGAAAGAGCTCGGCTACTTGCGGAATCAACAAGCGTTGACGCTCTCGACCGGGCGGACACAGCGGTTCGTCGTCATCTTGCCGTATATGGACCATCCGTATTATGGCTTGTTCGTCAACGGGTTGGCCAAAGCCGCGCTAGCGAAAGACTATCGACTCGTCATGTGGCAAACCGAATATCGGCTCGATCAAGAACGTCAAGCGCTCGACTTGTTGAAGCATCGGGAAGTTGACGGTGCGATCGTGTTGTCGCATACGATGACGTTCGAGGAGATGGAGACGTATCGAGCCTATGGTCCGATTTCCGTCGCGACGGTCGGTGCACCGGAGACGATTTCGTCTGTTCATGTCGATCATTACACCGCATTCCAAACCGGCCTTCGTGTCTTGACAGAGGCAGGCTATGAAGACGTCGGCATCGTCTTATCGAGGCCGGACAGTCCAAGCTCCATCGTGCGTCAGCAGGCATACTTCGATGAAGTGGCGTCCGCGCGTGAGCGATGGGTCTATAGCGGATACTTGACGAGTGAGGACGGGAAGCGGTTGGTCTCGGCTTTCCTCTCTGAACAGGAGCGCCCCCGTGCGCTCTTTTTCTCGTCTGACTATGTCGCGCTCGGTTTTTTAGGGGAAGCGACCCGTAGCGGCCTTCAGGTACCGCATGACATCGCTGTGCTCGGTTTTGACGGCCATCCGATTGGCCAGGCGTTCGGTTTATCGACGATGCGCTCCCCGAACGAAGACATCGGGCGCGCCTTGTTTGAGGCCACGTTCCAGGAAATGACGGGCGCGCCGGTCGTCCAGGAAAGTTTGACGGTCACGTACTTGTCAGGGACGACCCTCTAGGCAACTTCCTCGCTCGACTATTTCGAAACGATTAGAATGAAGACAGAAGTCGAGAGGAGGATGTCAGATGAAAATCAACGTGACAGAAGAAGCATTACAATTCTTTAAAGACGAGATGGAAGTGAAGTCAGGCCAGACGGTGCGCTTGTTTGCTAAGTATGGGGGTTCGACGGACTTGACGCACGGTTTCTCGGTCGGCGTCATCACAGAAGACATCGATAACGCGGCGGTTGAGACTGAGGCGGACGGGATTCGCTTCGTCGTAGCCGAACAAGACGAGTGGTTATTCCAAGGGCAGGACGTCAACGTCGAGATTCGCGGCGACGAAGTCGTGTTCGTGCAAGCGTAACATCACAATTCGTTAACAGATGGGTGACATCTGTTTGAATCAAACATCCGCGGGGAACAGTCTACGACATGACAAAACCGAAAGGGTGAAGACGCATGTCAGACAAAGACAAACGCGAACAAGAAGAACGTGAGAAGTTGAAACGCGATCAGCCCGACATCTCGCACGAGGAAGACTCAAAAGGGGATCATTCGGACCTCGAAGAGACGGACGAAGACGAACAAGCATAAAGAGCCCGCGGGCTCTTTTTGTTTTGCAATTGAAAGAACGGGCATAGACGTTATAATGGATGAGGGAAAACTATTCAGTGAGGAGAATGAACTATGAGTACAGTACTTGTCTTCGGACACAAAAATCCGGATACGGACACGATTTGTTCAGCGATCGCCTACGCGGAGCTGAAGAAGAAATTAGGGATGGACGCAGAGGCTGTCCGTCTCGGTGAAGTGAGCAACGAGACACAATACGCACTCGATCATTTCCGCGTCAAAGCGCCACGTCTTGTCGAACGCGTCTCAGACGAAGCGAACGCGGTCATCTTGGTCGACCATAACGAGTTCCAACAGAGTGCCGTCGACATCGAAGACGTGCGCATCCTCGAAGTCATCGACCACCACCGCATCGCGAACTTCCAAACGGCAGACCCGCTCTATTACCGGGCCGAGCCGGTCGGTTGCACGGCGACGATTTTGCTTAAACTCTACAAAGAGCACGGGATTGAGATCGCTCCGGACATGGCTGGTTTGATGCTCTCGGCCATCATCTCGGACTCGCTCCTCTTCAAATCACCGACGTGCACGGACGAGGACGTCAAAGCGGCGAAAGAGCTTGCCGAGATCTCTGGGACAGACGTCGAGACGTACGGTCTTGAGATGTTGAAAGCCGGTGCTGACTTGAGCCAAAAGACGGTGCCTGAACTGATCACGCTCGACTCGAAAGAGTTCGCGATGGGCGACTACCGTGTGGAAATCGCACAAGTGAACACGGTCGACGCGAACGACGTATTGAACCGTAAAGCGGACGTCGAAGCAGCGATGGCGGTGAAGTTGTTGGACAAAGAGCTCGACCTGTTCGTTCTTGCCATCACGAACATTTTGACGAACGACTCAGAAGCGCTCGTCGTCGGTGAGAAAAAGGACTTGTTCGAGAAGGCGTTCAACGTTGAACTTCAAGAAGGGTTGGCGACACTTCCTGGCGTCGTGTCACGGAAAAAACAGATCGTACCTGTGTTAACAGAGACGGCGACGAACTGACGTATGAATGAACATCCTGGAGACGGGATGTTCATTTTTTTATGGGGAATTGGGAAAAGTAGCCTTATACTGAACGAGGAAGAGTTTATGATAAATCGAACGATGAACGGGGGGCACAGATGAACAAGAAGCGAATCGGCTGGATGATGGGACTCGGGTTTGGGGTGTGTATCGGAATTTTCTATCTAGGTAACGTGATGACCGTTCAACCGGAGAAGATATCCGGAAACGGGAATCCGGCGCTCATCGGCCTGTTTCTCCTTTTCTTTTTCATCCTGTTTTTTATGCTCGGCTGGATGGAACTGATGGCGAACGTGCGCCCACGTTTGTTATGGTACGGCTTCGTCTTTATCCCGATGTTGCTCGTTGCGGGGTATCGCTATCAGATGAATGCATTCGACCGATACCGGACGTACGTGACGGATATCGTCTTAAATCAGGAGGGACGTGGAGGCTTAGACTACGCAAATAGTATCACGAGCGACGTCTTTTCCATCTACATGAACAATCAACTGTTCAACGTCAATACGTTCTTCATGTACGTCGGGTTGACACTGTGGATCGGAATCGCCCTGATGTTGTTGAACACGAAGGCAAAACCGGACCGTTAACGTAAACAAGGCTCGAAGCGTCTGCTTCGAGCCTTTATGATGCTTGTTAAGATTTTCGTTGCAACCCATACGTCCCGATGCGCCACAACTTCTCGAACGGTCCGTAACGGTGTGACTTCAGCCACCACATCGAGAAGAACGCTTGGGCAATCAAAATCGCGATGCTCAAGAACAAACCTTCCGTCAACGACAGGCGACCGTAGTAGCCGAGGGCGATAACGGGCAAAACGACGACGAGGGTGTGCGTCAAATAGTTCGTCAGCGCCATCCGACCGAGCGCTTGGAGCGGGCGGAATGCGCGCCCGTTGCGGACGGCGATCGTGAATAGACAGACGTACGTCGTCGCGAGTAACTTCCCAGAGACGAGGACGGCAATCAAGTTCACCCAGTAATAGGCGTCGCCGCCACCGTAATGGTGCCACAAGATGACACCGAAAAACGGCAAGGCGAGCACGGCGCAGACGATGGCCGTCCGTGTCAGTCCTTGAATGGTCCACGTGAGTAGCTTTCGCTCCCGTCCGATATAGAGGCCGAACAAGAAGATACTTAAAATTTCAATCCCGACGAGAAGGGAGTTTGAGATAGCAGCAAAGATTTCGACGTTCAGACGATAATCGAACCAAACACTGAACCCGTCATTGAAGACGGTCGGGAACGGAACACCGGAGTTGAACGATCCGCCGTTGGTCCATTCCACGAGCGCGGATGAGACGTAAAGCAAGAAGAAACTTCCGAGCAATAAACTCCACGCCCACGTCAAGATGGCCCGATTACTCAAGCGATAAAACAAGGGAAGCAGTAAGCCCCACATCGCATACGTATGTAAGATGTCACCCGACCAGATGGCCAGGTGAGCGAGTCCGAACAAAAATAGAATGACGATACGTCGGACGTAGCGGCTCGCCGACTCGCCCCGAGCGTACGAACGCTCGAGGAAAATCGAGAAGCCGATGCCGAACAACAGCGAGAAAATCGTGTAAAACTTCGTCTGGACGAACATGTCGAACAGCGTCCGGACGAGCAAGTCACTTCCGGTGTAGTCGGGGCGACCGAACATCCAGTCGCTCCCGAGCATGCTCGGGATATTGACGAGAAAAATGCCGCATAAGGCAAATCCTCGAATGATGTCGTAAAGAACGATCCGTTCGTTCAATTGGATTGGGCCAGTCATGCGACACTTCCTCTACAAGTTAGAATACTTTCGTCGTCCACGACTCACAGTTCCAGACGTCTGTAACGATGTCTTGATAGAACTCTGGTTCGTGACTGATGAGTAGGATACTGCCTTTATATTCTTTCAACGCACGCTTCAACTCTTCCTTCGCATCGACGTCCAAGTGGTTCGTCGGCTCATCGAGGAGGAGAAGGTTCGACTCGTTGTTTTGAAGCTTACAGAGGCGGACTTTCGCCTTCTCGCCACCACTGAGCACCGCGATTTTACTCTCGATATGCTTCGTCATGAGCCCACATTTCGCGAGCATGGCCCGGACTTGTTGTTGGTTGAGCGATGGGAACTCGCTCCAAATTTCTTCGATACACGTGTTGTTGCTGACGGCCGCTTCTTGTTCGAAGTAACCAATCTCCAAGAACTCACCGCGTTCGACCGTGCCTTCGAGCGGATTGATCAACCCGAGAAGACTCTTCAACAGCGTCGTCTTCCCGATTCCGTTCGCTCCGACGAGCGCGATTTTCTGACCGCGTTCCATTTGCAGGTCGAGCGGACGTGAAAGCGGCTCATCGTACCCGATGACGAGGCCTTTGGCGTCGAAGATGAGACGGCCTGACGTGCGGGCCTGAAGGAAGCGGAACTCTGGCTTCGGACGTTCCGCACTCAGTTCGATGACGTCCATCTTGTCGAGTTTTTTCTGACGTGACATCGCCATGTTCCGAGTCGAGACGCGTGCCTTGTTCCGGGCGACAAAGTCTTTCAAGTCGGCGATTTCCGCCTGCTGGCGTTTGTAGGCCGACTCGAGCTGCGAGCGCTTCATCTCGTACACTTCCATGAACTTATCGTAGTCGCCGACGTAGCGCGACAAGTCTTGGTTTTCCATGTGGTAGACCAAGTTGATGACGCTATTCAAGAACGGGATATCGTGGGAGATCAAAATGAACGCGTTGTCGTAGTTTTGAAGATAACGCTTCAACCACTCGATGTGGACCTCGTCCAAATAGTTCGTCGGCTCATCGAGGAGGAGGATGTCCGGCTTCTCGAGAAGCAACTTCGCGAGCAACACCTTTGTCCGTTGCCCACCGGAGAGGTCCGTGACGTCACGGTCGAGCCCGACGTCTAGAATACCGAGACCACGCGCGACTTCCTCGACTTTCGCATCGATGATGTAAAAGTCGTTCGAGTCGAGCGTCTCTTGGAGCTCACCGACTTCTGCGAGCATGTCTTCCATTTGCTCCGGTGTCGCGTCACCCATCTCCATGTAGAGTTCGCCGATGCGTGTCTCCATGTCGATCAAGTATTGGAACGCGCTCTTTAAGACGTCCCGGATGGTCATGCCGCGCTCGAGGACCGCGTGCTGGTCGAGGTAGCCGACACGGACGTTTTTCGCCCATTCGATTTTTCCTTCATCCGGTTGCAATTTACGTGTGATGATGTTCATGAACGTCGACTTTCCTTCACCGTTCGCCCCGACGAGGCCGATATGTTCGCCTTTCAATAGGCGGAAAGAGACGTCGTTTAAAATAGCGCGGTCACCGAAGCCGTGGCTCAAGTTTTGTACCGATAATATACTCATGTGTTGTATTCGTTCCTTTCAAATTTGACTATCCGATATTGTAGCATGAATTGAAAAAAATTAGTACGCCAGTCCAATCGATTGGCGGATGAACAGCTGGTCTTCAGCGGCATTCAACATGAACTGGGCGACGTCGGCCCGGGAGATTTGTTTCCCGTTGTCTGGAATCCCATCGACGGACACGCGATACACCGACGTCCGGGGACCGTCCGTCAGTTGCATCGGCCGGACAATCGTATAATCGAACGACGAGTTGCGCCACAAATCGACCGCGGCCCGGTGATCACGGAGCGGCTTTCGGAGCATGAACGTGACGACTTTTCCGGCCAGCCCGGGAATCTCCTGGTCGATTCCGGCCGAGGCGAGATAGATGATGCGCGTCACGCCGTTCGCTTTCATCGCCGGGACGAGTGCGTCGGTCACGCGGGCGAGGAAGTCCTCATCCGAAAGGTCGGTCCCGAGACAGCTGACGACCGCGTCATGACCATTCATCGCGTCCGTCAATGCAGACACGTCCGTCACGTCGCCCTCGATGATTTCAAGTTGTGGCGTCGGAATCAATTTTTTCTGTTCCCGGACGAAAGCCGTGACGTGATGGCCATGTTCGGTCGCTTGGTCGACGAACTGGTGACCGGTCCGGCCGGTCGCGCCTAATACAAATAGCTTCATCGCATAATCGCTCCCATCCTGATTCGTATACGTTCAGTATACAGCAGTTTCAGAAAAATCGAACTTTTAGCTATCCGTTCAGAAAGTGTTGCTTTTCCAAAGATATCGTCTACAATAAGTTCTATCTTATAAATAAATAGATTCGCACTCGTATATCCGTGAGAATATGGCTCACAAGTCTCTACCGAACCACCGTAAATGGTTCGACTACGGGTGGCGCTAGTCGTGTGTATTCGTCATGTCTCCATGCGGTTCGTTGCCTCCCGAGTTGGGGTGACGAATCGCATTTTTTTGTTGGAGGGAATAAGATGAAACGATTAGAAGACAAGATTAGAGAAGAAGGACAAGCCTTGTCCGAACACGTATTGAAAGTCGATGCGTTCTTAAACCATCAAGTCGATCCGGTCTTGATGCAAGACATCGGGAAAGCGTTCGCTGAGCGGTTCGCCGATCTCGACATCGACCGCATCGTCACGCTCGAGTCGAGCGGAATCGCGCCGGCGATGATGACGGCACTCGAGATGAACGTCCCGTTCGTCTTCGCCCGAAAACGTAAGTCACTGACACTCCAAGACGACCTCGTCGAAGCGGACGTCTACTCGTTCACGAAGCAAGAGACGAACCGCATCAGTTTGAGCCGACGCTTCGTAAAACCCGGAGAACGCATACTCGTCATCGACGACTTTCTCGCGAACGGGGAAGCGGCACTCGGGTTGACTGAACTCGTCGAGTCAGCTGGGGCGACGGTCGCCGGTATCGGCATCGTCATCGAAAAGTCGTTCCAACCAGGACGCGAGAAGTTACTCGCACGCGGTTATCGTGTCGAGTCGCTCGCACGAATCAGTAAACTTGAAGCGGGACACATCTCGTTTGTGGAGGCTGTGCGATGAATACGTTCAAGACGGCCAGTCTCGGCTTCCAACATTTACTTGCGATGTACACGGGCGCGGCCATCGTCCCGCTCATCGTCGGCGGTGCCATCGGGCTCGGTCCGACGGAACTCGCATACCTCGTCGCGATTGATTTATTCATGTGCGGCGTCGCGACGCTGTTACAAGTATGGACGACCCGTTTCACCGGTGTCGGTCTCCCGGTCGTGCTCGGCTGTACGTTCACCGCGGTCGGCCCGATGATTGCGATCGGGAGCTCGAGCGGCATCACCGCTATTTACGGCGCACTCATCGCGAGCGGTATCATCGTCATTCTAATTTCTGGTTTCGTCGGAAAACTGGCCCGTTTCTTCCCGCCGGTCGTGCTCGGTTCGGTCGTGACGGTCATCGGCTTGTCGCTCATCCCGGTCGCCATCAACGATATCGGCGGTGGCGCGGCAGGGGAGCCTGGATTCGCCTCGATGCAAAACTTGGCGCTCGGTGGACTCACAATCGGTCTCATCATCGTCTTGAATCGGGTCGGGACGGTATTCACCCGTGCGGCAGCGGTTTTGTTTGCCGTCTTGATTGGGACCGGTGTGGCCGCCATGCTCGGACTCGTCGACTTCAGCCCTGTCCGAGAGGCGAGCTGGTTCCAGATGGTGCAACCGTTTTATTTCGGGATGCCGACGTTCAACGTCTCGGCTATCCTCGTCATGACGCTCGTTGCCATCATTTCCATGATTGAATCGACAGGCGTGTTCTTCGCGCTCAGTGACATCACGAAAAAACCGATTGGCTCGAACGAATTGACGAAAGGCTACCGGGCTGAAGGGGTCGCGACGATTCTCGGTGGCATCTTCAACAGCTTCCCGTACACGACGTTCAGCCAAAACGTCGGACTCGTGCAACTGTCGGGCGTCAAATCCCGTCGTGTCATCTTTTGGACGAGTGGGCTCTTGATTTTACTCGGTTTCTTACCGAAAGTGGCGACGTTCACGACACTCATCCCGAAACCAGTGCTCGGCGGGGCGATGCTCGTCATGTTCGGGACGGTCGCCGCATCCGGGATTCGCATCTTGAGCCAAGTCGATTTCTCGAAGAACGAGAACCTCGTTACAATCGCGCTCTCGATTGGCATCGGGCTCGGCATCACGGCCAACCCAGGAATCGTGGCCAACATGCCGGAACCGATTCAATTGTTCACTGATAGTGCGATCGTCGCTGGTTCGTTCACCGCATTGTTCTTGAACGGATTCTTCCGTCTCGTCGACCGCTTCCGTCCGGTCGAAGTCGTTGCCGAGGAACGGCAAGTCAGCTAGACTGAAAGCAACTACGAATCAAGGGGGAACGAGGATGGGGAAAACAGCACTTGTGGTCGGCGCGACCGGCTTAATCGGACGCGAGCTCGTCGAGCAGTTGCTTGAAGAGGAACGATATGATGCGGTATGGATGGTAGTCCGCCGCTCGACCCGTTGGCAGCATCCGAAATTACATGAAGTCGTCGGATTTGAAGGGATGGACGAGGCGTTACCTCACGTCGATGACGTTTACTGTGCGCTCGGGACGACGATTGCTGTCGCTGGTTCGCAAGATGCGTTCAAACACGTCGACCTCGACTTGCCGCTCGAGACGGCGCGCATCGCCAAACAACATGGCGCGACACGTTACGCTGTCGTCTCGGCGCAAGGGGCGTCGCTCCGCTCACCGTTCTTCTACAACCGAGTCAAAGGGGAACTCGAGAACGGCCTGAAAGTGTTCGGGTTCGACCATTTGATTATCGCCCGTCCGTCGCTATTGCTCGGGGATCGGAAGGAGTTCCGTCTCGGCGAGAAAGCGGCCGAGATCGTCAGCCGTCCGCTCCAACCGTTGTTACTCGATAAGTTACCGGACGCCGCGCCGATTCAAGCGCTCCATGTGGCGCGCGCCTTGATTATGGCCGCCGAAGAAGGACAGGGCACGGAAGTGTTGACGTCAGGCATGATGCAGAGGATGAGCCGATGAGACCGTTGACGAAAAAACGGACGCAAGCCGTGTTGATTGACAGCGTCATCGCCGGACTCGTCAGTTACGGTGTCGAGCAAATCGTCCGGAAGAAAGTGAAGAGCGAGTTCGTCCATACGGTCATCACCCCGACGCTTGTCGCCTATGCGCTCGAGGCGTGCCAGATGAGCCGTGGCGGCCAGACGCTCGGGTATAAACTGATGGGGCTCGAGTTACGAAACGACGATGGGAGCCCGGTCACGGCCGAGCAGGCGTTCAGACGCGCGCTTCACCGTGACACGCGCTCGATTGCAACCTATGTCAAAGACCGTACCCATTTCGAGCTTGAAGAGGGTGCCGTCTTGCCGCACGACAGGGCATTCCATATGCACGTCACGAAAAAGAACTGACCTCGCGCGAGGTCAGTTCTTTTAGTCTCTAATGCGGCTCAGGATTGCCGTCGTCAACGCAACGATTGTCCCAAGGACGAGTCCGTTCGAGAATACGGTCGCAAGGAGCGGCGGCAAATCGTTCATCGCCCCAGGCGGGAGCAGCATCGCTCCGGCCCCGATGACGAGCGGGAGGCCGACGGTGAGCGAGGCCGTCTTCTGATTCAACTCGAACGCCGCCTCGTTAATCCCGATGATGATCATCGTCGCGATGAGCGGGGTGACGATGGCATAGCCGACCGCGGCTGGAATGCTCGCGATGAGCGAGACGAACGGACCGACCAAGGCGAGCACCATCATGAGCGTATGGGCGACGAGGTGCGGTGCCCGGTGCACGCTCTCGGTCGAAGACAAGAAGCCGGCCGTTCCTGAAATCGCGATCGGGCCAGGTGTACCGAACAATCCGGCCACGATTTGGCTGAAGCCGCTGACGATGCCTGACGCCGGGACGTTGCCTTCGACTTGTTGCTTCGTCCGCGAACTGACAATCCGTTCAATCAGTTTGATGTTGGCGAGCACGTTCGTCATAAGGAGGAGCGTTATGACGAACGCGGTCGGCAGCAAGTTCCAATCCCATACCCAAGCCCCGAACGGGAACAACTCAGGGACGAGGAAGAACGACTCCGAACGGACGATTGGATTGCCGAGCCCGAGCAGATTGAACAGCCCGAATCCGACAAGGAGCGTCATGACAAGACCGTACTGTTTGAAGCGGCTCCGTTCGAGCGTGAGGGCGAACAAGACGAGACCGGCCGTCGCGACAGCCTGAATCGTATTGATACCGCTCTCGCTCACGCCAAATCCGCCTTTGATGACGGCGCCTGACAACTGGAGGACGAGGAGAATCATATAGACGCCAAGCACTTGCGGCGTAAAGAGCGACAGCATCCGACGTAAAATCCCGGTGACGGTCATGAGCACACCGAGCACACCGCTCAAGAACAACATGAATCCGAGCGCTTGGAGTGTCTCTTGGCCGCTTCCGTATAGCGCAGGACCGATGGACGCATAAAGCGTGAACACGCCCCACCAAATGCCGGCCGGTCCTTCTAAAATCGGCAAACGGTGGCCGAGCAGCGTCTGGATGATGCTAAACAGCGCGAAGACGAACAGCGAACGTGAGATGAACGTCATCGTATCGGCCGGCGACAGTTCGAATAAGGCAGCGATCGAAAGCGGTGGTACAATATTTGTAGCTAAAATAAAAATGAACCACTGAATCGTCGTGGTTACAGTACTCTTGGTCATGGTGTCCCCCTGGTATTTCCCTTTTTTACTACTAGTGTACCGTGACCTTGAAACGGATGCAAATGGAGGTCTTATAATGAAGAAAAAGTTGAAGTGGATCGGCCTTGGTCTAGTTGGCCTCATTTTGGTCGCCGTCATCGGCTTCCTCGTGTGGACGCAACTGACGTATGGGCCGACGGATGAAGCGCTCGGTTACGCGGCCGAGGCGACGGAAGTGGACAATCGTCTCGAATTTGGTGACCCGGATAGCGAGATTGGAATCATCCTCTATCCGGGTGCGAAAGTCGAGAAAGAAGCATACGCCTACTACGGCTCAAGACTCGCGGAAGAAGGAGTCTTTGTCGCCATCCCGTCGCTGCGCTTGAATCTCGGCATCGCAGATATCGATGCGGCGGAGACGATTATCGCCGCTCATCCAGGCATCGAACGTTGGATCGTCGGCGGACACTCGCTCGGCGGTTCGGCCGCGTCCGGTTTTGCGCTCGAGAACGAGAGCCGAGTCGAAGGGGTCATCTTCCTCGCTTCATACCCGATCAGCTCGATGGTGGAGAGCGAGCTACGTGTCTTGTCCATCTCTGGAGAAGTCGATGGGCTCGCGACGCAAACTGACATCGAGGCGAGCCGAGAAAACGTCCCGGACGATGCCGTCTTTTATGAGATTGTAGACGGCAACCATGCCAACTTCGGCATGTACGGACCGCAAGACGGCGATAACGACAGTCCGCTCAGCGCGAAAGAGCAGCTCGACGAGACGATTGGACAGATTTTAAATTGGTTATGAAAACAGCGTGCCCGAGGTGGGCACGCTGTTTTAGCGTCGGTCGAGCGTATAGCTGACCGTGGTGAGTAAAGCCGTCAAGAGCGCGACGGCGCCTCCGACGAGGGCGAGCGTCATGACGGGTGTGTTCGCGTAGACGAGTCCACCGAGCGCAGACCCGAAGCCAATCCCGACGTTGCTCGCGACAGGCATGAGCGATGAGGCGAGCCCTTTGGCGTCCGGATTGAACTTCTCGGCCAAGTCGATTAAATACAGTTGCGTCGACGTCGTGAGCAAGATCGCCATGAACGACATGAGCGCGATATTGAGGAGGCCGAGCGTCACGTTCGACGTCGTCACGTACAAGGCGGCCAAGACGAACGCCTGGATGAGAAAGACGAAACGCAGTCGGCCGATCGGATTGTGACTCGCGATTTTCCCGGCCGCCATGTTGCTGAAAATCGAGATGAATCCGTACGCCAATAGAATCGGACTGACCCAAGTGACCGGCACACCGAGCACACCTTTTAAAATCGGGACGAGATACGTGTAGACGACGTACGTCGCACCGAAACCGAACGCCGGGATGAAGAAGGCGATTAAAATACGTGGGTTCGTCAACAGGCGCAACTGGTCGGCAATCGACGTCCGCACACTCGTCAACTGACTCGGGACGACGCGGTACACAGCGAGAAATGCGACGACACCTAAGACGGTCGTCAAGATGAACGTCGTTTCCCAGCCGCTTCGTTGCCCGATGAACGTACCGAGTGGGACCCCGAACACGTTCGCCATCGTGAACCCGCCGAAGATGAACGAGATGGCGATGCCACGTTTTCCCGTCGGTACCGATTCACTTGCGACGAGCATGGCGAGCGAGATGAGAACCCCGGTCACGACGGCGGTCAACATGCGAAGGACGAGCAAGATGCCATACGTCGGCGCGAGGCTACTGAATAAGTTAAATAGGATAAAGAGAGCGGTCAGCGTGAGCATGAGCTTACGTTTCGGCAAATGGCTCGTGAATGACATCGTGAGCGGGGTCCCGATGGCGAACGTGATGGCGAAGGCGGATACGAGTGTTCCGGCCGTCGCGATTGAGATGGAGAGCCCGTCGGCGATGTCAGGCAAGATGCCGACAATGACGAACTCGCTCGTCCCGAGCACGAATGTCAGCAGGGCGAGCGATAAGATGAGCGTCCAGTCGGTACGGCTGAGCGATGGGGTAGTCGTCAAAATAAAATCACTTCTTTCGTTCAAAGTTGTTAGACTTCAGTCGTCTCCAACCATACCGAATTTACGACGAAAGAAAAACCCTTTTCTCTCACAATCGTGAAAGAAAAGGATTCCTTAGCGCCAAAAGGCGGTCGCTTCGACGCCAGCGTGGTCGGAGACGATCGGTCCGTTCTCACCGTCAAAGACGACGGCGTGGCGTGACACGTGAATCGGTGCGTTCGTCAGCATCAAATCGATTCGGAGCGCTTTCTTGTTCTCGTCCCAGCCGGCGATTTTGCCTTGGACGGTCGCATCGCCTTCACGTTCGGTCGCCAAATGAAACAAGTCTTGGAGACCGTGATCGATCAAGTAATCATACCCTTCCCCGCGGAGAAAGGCGTCGTTGTTGAAGTCACCGAGGAGAAGGGCACGATCATCCTCTTCGGCACGGCGCAGCAACTCATCAAGCTGATGGCGGACCGGTTCTTCCTCGTCATGCCACCAACCGAGATGGCACGAGTAAACGGCCGTCGGCGCATCGACGCCGTCGACGATCGCCTTGACGATTTTTCGGGACTTGTAGTTGTTCGGGTCCGTCGTCTTCGAGACGAAGAACGACTCGGTCGATAAAAACGGGGTACGCGACAAAATGGCGACACCTTCTTCGTAGACGTCATAGCCGTAATGGGCGAAGTCCCACGTCATGTGATACGTGACCCCGAGCTCCTTCAATCGTTCGACGAGCACGTAGGCGAAGTTGTTCTCCCGGATCAACCCCTCGACGATCGGGGCCTCTTTGTGTTGATTCACTTCTTGGAGCGCGATGATGTCATAATCCTCGCTCGCGATCCGTTCGACGATGAAGTCGATTTTTTCTTGTTGGCGGTCCTCTAACCAGGCGTGGCAGTTGAGCGTCAAAATATTCACGATAGTCCTCCTTTAGAAAAAACAGGCCAACTCGAGCGAGCTGGCCTGTTGATTATGCTCCGATGACGTCTTGAATGTCTGACTTCAATACGTCGGCTTTCGGGCCGTAGATTGCTTGGACACCGCGGTCTTTCAAGATGAGACCCATGGCGCCGTTCTTTTTCCATTCGCTCTCTTCCGAGACGAGCGACATATCTTTAACCGTGACGCGTAGACGTGTCATGCACGCATCGACGTCTTCAATATTTTCTTCCCCACCGAGAAGGGCGATAATCCCCATGACCTGCTCGTTGCCTGTCACAGTCGATTTCTCGGTCGTTTCTTCCATGTAGTTTCCGTTACGTCCAGGCGTCGGCAAGTTCATCTTCTTGATGAAGAAATTGAACACACCGAAGTTGATGAAGAAGAACGCGATGGCGACGAGGAAGAAGTTAATCAAGTCTTGAAGGAGACCCGCTTTGACAATCATCGGGATGCGTGTGAGCAACTCGATCGCACCGAATGCGTGAACACGAAGGTCGATGATGTCCGCCAAGGCGAAGGCGGCACCTGCCATGAGTGCGTAAACGACATAAAGGACTGGTGCGACAAACATGAACATGAACTCGATTGGTTCTGTGACTCCTGTCAAGAAGACCGCGAGACCAGCAGATAAGAACATTGGTTTGTATTGTGCTTTCTTGTCCGCATCGACGTTACGGTACATGGCGTAAGCGGCACCGATGAGCGCTGCGAACGACAAGAGCACTTGTCCGACTTTGAAACGGGCCGGGACGACATCCGCGAGGAGCGCGTTGTAGGCAGCCGTATCACCAGCAGCACGGAGGTTGACGAGGTCCGTCACCCATGCCAACCAGAGCGGGTCTTGTCCGGCGACGACCGAACCAGCTGTCGCACCTGTCAAAATCGTATATGTGCCACCGAGCTCCGTATAGTTCATCGGGACGGTGAGCATGTGGTGGAGACCAAACGGCAAGAGCAAACGCTCGAGTGCCCCGTAGATGAACGGTGCAAGGACAGGCGCCGTGTTGCGTGACGTGGCGATCCACTCACCGAAGCTGTTGAGTGCCCCTTGAATCGTCGGCCAGACGATCGAGAGCGCGATGGCCGCGACGACTGAACCGAGGATGACGACGAATGGGACGAAACGCTTCCCGTTGAAGAACGAGAGGGCGTTCGGCAATTTGTTGAAGTTGTAGAACTTGTTGTAGAGAGCACCACCGAGGAAACCGGCGATAATCCCGACGAACACGCCCATGTTGAGGGCTGGCGAACCGAGGACAGATGTGAAGTAGTCGGCAACGACGAGATCGGCACCGAAGAGCGACTTCACGGTCGCTTCTGAATCTTGGAGCATGGCACCGTTGACGTTAAAGATGGCACCGGTGACGCGGTTGATTAAGATGAAAGCGATCAGGGCAGCGAAAGCGCCGCCTGCTTTATCTTTTGCCCATGAGCCACCGATGGCGACTGCGAACAAGATATGTAGGTTGACGATGATGCCCCAACCTAAATCTTCAATGATGCGAGCCGTCGTCAGTAAAATCCCGACGTCGCCGGCTGACATGCCGATGAGTTTACCGATTGAAATCATAAGACCTGCAGCAGGCATGACGGCGATGACGACCATTAAGGCCTTCCCGAGCTTCTGCCAAAAATCGAACGAGATAAGTTGTTTCATATAATACGCTTCCTTCCTGTACGGAACTTTTTATCTGTTTGTGGCGACTGTCTATGCAATCGCTTGCATTAATGATTGTAATCGATTGCATAAGTTTGTGCAACCGGTTTCCTAATTTTCATTTATTTTCATAAATTGACTGAAACAGCGGGATGCGACGTTAACTTGTCAGCACAATCGAATCCCGCTACAATACTAGAGGTTGAAAGGGGCGAGAATCATGGGTTGGAGACAGACGACATCGGCATTATCAAAAGAAGAGCAAGCGGCATTGCTTGAGGAGTTATTGCAGTCGGGCCTTCTATTAGAAGAGGATCGACTACTGTATAGTATGTTGATGCCTGACCGTGTCAAACGGATGCAGGAAGTATTGGCGTTACGGACGAACCATATCACGATTTTGACGGAAGGGGTCGATGACCCGCACAACCAGTCGGCGGTGCTTCGCTCAGCGGATGCGTTCGGTGTGCAGACGCTTCACGTCGTCGAAGGTCGGGCCAAGTTTAAACCGAACTCGATTATCGCGAAGAGCGCAGATCGTTGGGTCGACGTGGTCGAACATCCTTCTATTGAAGATGCAATTGATCGATTGAAGGCGGATGGCTATCAAGTGCTCGCGACGGCACTGAGCGAGGAAGCGGTCCCACTTGAAGACATCGACGTATCGAAACCGACCGTGCTCTTGTTCGGGAATGAGCATCACGGTGTATCGGATCAAGCGCTCGCCAAAGCGGACGGCAATTACGTGATTCCGATGCAAGGGTACGTCCAAAGTTTGAACATCTCGGTCGCCGCGGCGATCTCGTTATACGACGTGACGACACGGGCGCGCCATGTCGTGACGGAAGGCTATGGATTGAAGGTAGAAGACAAACAGCGCATCTTGAAGAATTGGATGGTCAAGAGCTTGCCGAAGCGTTCGCTCGGCGTGTATAAACAAAAAGGTCTATCCGCATTTGAACGCGAAACAGGAAAATCCGAGTAAACGGCGAAGTGTACAGACGTACGAGCACTGTTCACACGTTGAAAGGGGATGGAACGATGAGTACGACCAGTTCATTTATCGTGAAAGATGTCACGACGCACTTTAACGAATTTGAAGAGGAGTTCTTTAATCTGTACCGCAGCCTGTACGGCGACATCGATCAACTGCGCTTTAAGGAGAGACTGTATCGACATGCCAATCCGCTCGTATTGCTCGCTTTCTCAGAAGAGCGGCTCGTCGGATTCAAGATTGGATATGAGGCCGAACCGTACCGATATTACAGCTGGGCCGGAGGCGTGCATCCGGAGTTTCAAAAACATGGCATCGGCCGCAAGCTGATGGACACGCAGCTCGAATGGGTGAAGGCGCAAGGCTTCCACTCGATTCGGACGAAAGCACGGAACACGAATAAAGGCGTCATCATCTTGAACCTGTTGTGTGGCTACGACATCATGGGGGCATACACAGAAGACGGAGCGCCACGCATCATGATGGAGAAACAATTGAACTGAAAATTGAGCCGTGGCGAGTGCCGCGGCTTTTTTTTCGTGAGCATGAAACCAAATGAATGGGCGTCCGTATATTAGGAAAAAAGGGGGAGATGTCATGGTCAACACATTCGCATTCGGGGAAGAGGTATACATTGATTCGACGGGGATGGGGGACTCGTTTTTTAGTGGGGTGCCAATCATGTTCCCGATTTTCTTTTTCTTGATTATCGGTATCATCGTATTTGCCGTTATTACAGGAATCGGTAAGCAAGTGAAAACGAACAGTCTCTTGAAAGATATGCAGCAGTTCGCGTCCGACTTGGCCGACCATCCGAGTGACGAGTCGGCGAACCGGCTTGCTGACTATTTGCGTGACGTGACGTCGTTCCCGGTCGAACGGACGCAGATGGAACCGTTCCGGGTCGCACTCGGCAGCTATCAGTTGGTCATGGAGTCACCGTACGTGCACGACGAGACGAAGGAGCGGGTCGGCCGCCAATACAAGCGGCTCGGCATCTTGGACGGGGAAAAGTTTGCCGATGAGCCGGCACCGCGCCGTAGTTCGAGTTCGCACCACCATCACCATCACAACGACCATCATCACCACACGTGAAAAAACGCGCCAGGGAGTGTTCCCCGGCGCGTTTTCGGCGCACTTGAATGGTGTCTGGTTAGGAACGAGTGACAGGTGAACGTGTCATCGGTCATCGGTGATTGGTTGGTCCATGGCCGTGTTCGCATCCAGTCGCATTGGAGAGAGTTTGGCGCCAATCCTTGACCCGGAGTCTCACCGGGCCAAGGTCACATGTATCGACTCGGGTCAAAGTCGATCTCCGTCCGATAGTTGGCCGCGTTGATGGCGTTCGAGATGCGATTCGCCCGTTTCTCGACGTCAATCGCCTTCAAGCGATATAGCTCCGGGTCATAGAGCGCATGCTTGATGACGGCCGTCCCTTCACCAAAACCGTATTGAAACTCGCGCTTCGGTCGCTCGGATAGGTCTTGATACATGCGGGCCTGAGCACGCAATTGGATGGCGAACTCAATCGCCTCGACGAGCGGGAGCGGGCCGTCGTGCGTCTCAATCACCGTCTTCAAGTTGGCCTCGTAGACGAGGCGGTCGAGACGGCGCATATCACGCCGAATCGACTCGAGTTCGACTTCGATGTCTTCAAGCGAACGCGACTGGATCGTCGGGAGCGGTTCATCTTTTTCGAGCTCGATGAACGCGACGCGCTCGACTTCTTCTAACAACTTATCAATCTGCTTATGGAGCAGGCTCTTCAGTTTGATGGCATCTGCCAAGTACATAGGGAGTCCTCCTTCTGCTTTTTCTTACCGTACCATAACGGGATTGCCGAAAAAAGGAAGACGTTACTTTTTTGGGGCGAGACGATATGATGGTAAAAAGAGAGGGGGTCGTTTCAGTGAAAAAGTGGAAGACGCAATGGATCATTGCTAGCGTGTTGCTCATCTTTGGGACGGCGACGCTCCTCTATCAATGGATCGACTTGAACCCGGGCGTGATTCGGGACTATATCATAGCGTTCGGCTGGATGGCACCGGTCGTATTCATCCTCCTCTATACGTTCCGTCCGCTCATCCTCTTCCCCGCGTCCGTCCTGTCGATTGCAGGGGGGCTCGCGTTCGGGACGTTGCCGGGTATGTTATACACGATTATCGGGGCGACGCTCAGTGCGCTCGTCGCCTTTTACGTGGCGACCCGGTTCGGGGAACGCTTCTTGAACCACTTTGAATCGACCGATTATAAAAAACTACAACAAAAAATCGAGGAGGACGGTTTCTTCTACGTCCTCAACTTCGACTTGGTGAGCTACGTCTCGGGCCTTGCGAAAGTGAAGCTGCCAGCGTTCGTCCTCGCGACCGTCGTCGGCATGATCCCGGGCGCGTTCGCGAACAACTTTCTCGGCAGCAGCATTGCGACCGGGGACTTCAAGATGATTGTCCTCGCGTTAATCGTCTTCGCCGTCTTGACGCTCGTCGCGACCGTGTTTCGCGAGCCGATTAAACGAAAAATCCATCGCTACCAAAAAAAGTAGGCGCCCCGTGGGCACCTACTTTTCGTTTAGCGGTTATCGACCGTCTCTGGATAGAGGTCGTGGTTGAAGAGGCGATGTTCCGCCATTTTTTCGTATTTCGTGCCCGGCTTCCCATAGTTGTAGTACGGGTCGATCGAGATGCCGCCGCGTGGTGTGAACTTGCCCCACACTTCGAGGTAGCGCGGCTCCATTAACTTGACGAGGTCCTTCCCGATGACGTTGATGCAGTTCTCGTGGAAGTCTCCGTGGTTACGGAAGCTGAACAAATAGAGTTTGAGCGATTTCGACTCGACGAGCTTCTCGTCCGGGATGTACGAGATGTAGATCGTCGCGAAGTCCGGTTGGTTCGTGATCGGGCAGAGCGACGTGAACTCCGGGGCGTTGAACTTCACGAAGTAATCGTTCTCCGGGTGACGGTTCGGGAACGCCTCGAGGACGTCCGGTGCGTATTCAAAAATGTATGGGACGCTCTTCTGTCCGAGGAGCGACAAGTCTTGTAAGTCTTCTGGTCTCATATTCATTCTCCTTAGACGCCACGTTCGTTGGCGTACAGTAATGTGTGTAGCTGCGGCAAGACACGGACGCTTTGCCACGAAGGGTCGCGCGCGACGTCTTCCCATAATTGTTTCAAGCGACGGAGTTGGGCGTCGGTGATGTCACCGTCCGCACTAGGCTCCGGGTTGCCGGCCGACAAATACATGACGTCCGGCGTATAGCGCGTCTGGACTTGTTTCGCGTAGGCGAGATCGATTTCGTCGAACACGGCGACTTTGAACGTCGTCTGTTCCGGGCGGAGGCGTTCGACGATGGCGTCGAGTTTCTCCCAATCGGTCGACATGCCGGACGAGGGCGGTTTTGGGCTGAGTGTCACGTCGTCGATTTGCGTGAGCCAGTCTTGATAGCGGCTCCCTTGCGTCTCGACGGCGAGTTTGACGCCACGTGCCTTCAATTTCTCGACCAAGTCTTTCATGCCGGCGATGAGGAGCGGGTTGCCGCCAGAGATGGTGACGTAGTCGTACATACCGAGTGCGTCAAGCCGTTCGATGATGGCATCGGCCGACAGCATGTCTGGTTTTTCCGAGCCGTCCCATGTGAAGGCGGAGTCACACCACGAACAGCGATAATCGCAACCGGCGGTCCGGACGAACATCGTCTTCTGTCCGATGGCGCGGCCTTCCCCTTGGAACGTCGGGCCGAATACTTCGAGGACCGGGATTTTCATCAGTCCACCAACCATTCGCGGCGGAACTCGGCGTATGACGTCGGCGTCTCGTACAGTTTGACGAACTCGACACGGACGTCGCGCTCGTCAGGCAAGTGTTTGGCGAGCTGCTCGAAAATCCAATAGCACATGTTTTCGGCCGTCGTGTTCATATATGGCAACGATTCGTTCAAATAGCGATGGTCGAGATACGGTTCGAGCTCTTCTTTGAAGATGGCTTTCAAGTCACCGAAGTCGAGCGTCATCCCGCGGTTGTCTAAAAAGCCGCTGATGCCCATTTGCAGTTTATACGTATGGCCATGGAGCGCACGGCACTTGCCGTCGTAATCGAACAAGTGGTGGGCGGCGTCAAACGTCACTTCTTTGACGATTTGGACGCGGTGTTTACAGTAGATGAGCGAGCCGTCTTGTTTGGCTTCGACGCTCGTCGGGGCGAGGAACGGGGCGTTCTTCATACACGCACCCCCTCGTACGCGTCAAGGCCGTTTTGACGAAGCACACACGCTGGGCACTCGCCGCAGCCTGAGCCAAGGATGCCGTTGTAGCACGTGAGCGTCCGCTCTTTGACGTAGTCGAACGCACCGAGACGGTCGGCAAGTTCCCACGTCTGTTTCTTATCGAGCCACATGAGTGGCGTATCGATGACGAACGGATAGTCCATCGCTAAGTTGAGTGTCACGTTGAGTGATTTGATGAATTGGTCGCGGCAGTCCGGATAGCCTGAAAAGTCAGTTTCGCACACACCGGTCACGATGTGGTGCATACCGAGCTGTTTCGCCATGACGGCTGCGAACGACAAGAAGAGATGATTGCGTCCATCGACGAACGTATTTGGGACGTCCGCATTATCGATGTCGAGATCGTGTCGCGTGAGCGCGTTCGATGTGAGTTGCCCGAGTAAGGACAAGTCGAGGATGTGGTGCGGCACATCGAGTTCGGCCGCAATCTCTTTTGCGACCTCGATTTCCGCGTCGTGGCGTTGCCCATAGGCGAACGTCACAGCTTCCACGTGAGAGAATTGTTGTTTTGCCCAAAATAGGCAAGTGGTTGAATCTTGACCGCCACTGAAGACGACCAATGCTTTTTCGTGTTGCATGATGCACACTTCCTTTTTCGCTAGTTTTGATGTCGGAGGAGGTTACGAACTCCGGAGGTCACCCTCGAGCGTTTACTTTACCATAAAAAGTTGTTTGACAGGGTAAAGAGAAGCCGGTATAGTAAAGAACATCACTGACACACTTTCGTGCATAAAAGCGTTTAAGCGGTTAGGCAAAATAAAAAGATGGAACTGAAAGGAGGGGACGTCGATGCAGATGAAAGGAAAAGAGGCTGTATTCGTCGTGCTGTTGAGCGGGATTTCCTTGCTCGCACTGATGTTTTTGGCCAAAGCGACGCCACATATGGCGATCTTTGGCACAATGGTACTAGTAGGGGTGTACGCATACTATCGTACGCGTGATTTCAAAACAATCGAAACGGCGATGATCAACGGAATTCGTGAAGCCATCATGCCGGTTATGATCTTATTATTAATTGGAATGTTGATTGGCGTATGGCAGATGTCCGGCACGGTGGCGACGATTCTCTCCATCGGTTTAGATACAATTTCAGCACAATGGTTCTTACCGAGCGTCTTGCTCATCACGATGATCGTCTCGACGTTCACAGGGAGCGCGTTCACGACGGTCGGTACCGTCGGGGTCGCCTTGTTTGGAATCGGGATGGCGCTTGGCATCTCACCGGCGCTCGCCGCCGGGGCCATCGTCTCGGGTGCACTCTTTGGAGACAAGATGAGCCCACTCTCGGATACGACGAACTTCGCACCGGCTGTCGCTGGTGTCAAACTGTTCGACCACATCCGCTTCATGATGGGGACGACGGTGCCAGCCTTTTTAATTACACTCGTCTTGTTCACGATTCTCGGTCGGAGCGGTCAAGCCGCGGACACGGCCCAAATCGCGGAAGCACAAGCCGCGCTCGCAGGCCGGTTCAACTTGTCTTGGGTGACACTTCTCGCGCCGATTCTCGTCGCCGTGCTCGCATTCCGCCGCATGCCGGTGTTGCCGACGATGCTCGTCGGGATGTTGGCCGGTGTGTTGACGGCTGGATTTGTACAAGGGAACTGGAACATCTCGAACTGGTTCGGTGTCATGCAAGGCGGTTTCCAGTCAGGTGTTGAAAACGAAACGATTGCGGCCGTGCTCGACCGCGGCGGTCTCGAGTCGATGCTCTGGTCGGTCAGCCTTGTCTTGATCGCGCTCGCGTTCGGTGGCTTGCTCCGAGAGCTCGGTGTGTTCCAAGCAATCGTCGATGCGTTGCTCCGACGCTTGAAGTCACCGGGTAGCTCGGTGTTGTCGGTCGTCTTGAGCTCGATTGGCGTCAACTTGCTCGCCGGCGAACAGTACTTGTCGATCTTGCTCCCAGGGCAGGCGTTCAAACAAGGGTTCGTCGACCGTGGCATCGATCCGCGTTACTTGTCGCGTGCGCTCGAAGACGGCGGGACGGTCATCAACCCGCTCATTCCATGGGGCGTGTCGGGTGCGTTCTTCGCCGCGACACTCGGCGTACCGGTGCTCGAATACGCACCGTTCGCGTTCTTCCTCTGGCTCAGTCCAATCTTCTCGGTCATTCTCGGCTACGTGAAGTTGGGAAAGCAACGTGATGCGATGAAGCTCGCATCGTAAGTACACAAAACGATCCAGGACCAATCGAGGTCCTGGATCGTTTTACGTTTCATCGTGTCGTTTAGGTAATCGGCTTATAAGAGCTCTCAAGTTCCCACAACGTATCTCCGAACTGTTCGAGGAGCGCGTTCGCCTCACTTTCTACTACAATACAGTTTCTCGCTTGCTCATGAAAAACCTGCGCATCGCGACCGGATTGTGAAACGGGCATCTTCTTTGTGCGCCCCGTCGTCATTTGAGAAACTAAAGTGAGGAGGGATGAGGATGAAACGACTGCCTAAAGACTTTTACGAACAACCGACACTCGAACTCGCCCGTTCGCTACTCGGGCACTATCTCGTCCATCAGCATCCGACAGGCGAAATCATCGCCAAGATTGTCGAGACCGAGGCGTATCTCGGTGCTATCGATCGGGCGGCGCATAGCTTTGGCGGCAGACGGACGAATCGAACCGAGGTGATGTTCGGCCTGCCGGGTCACGTCTACACGTATCAGATGCACACGCATACGCTCTTGAACGTCGTCAGCGGACCGGTCGGGACACCGGAGGCCGTCTTGATTCGCGCGGTCGAACCGATACAAGGTCAGGCGTTGATTGACCAGCACCGTCCCGGTTTGAAGCCGGTCGACCAGACGAACGGGCCGGGTAAGTTGACGAAAGCGCTCGGTATCACGATGGACTTATACGGACATTCGCTTCAACACGAGCCGCTCTTCATTGTCGAAGGGGAAGCCGTGACGGATGTCGAGGCCGGGCCTCGCGTCGGTATCCCGAACACCGGGGAGGCGCGAGACTACCCGTACCGATTCTTCGAACGGACGAACCCGTACGTCTCAAAGTATCGCTGAAGGTTTAACGGAGAAGGTCGAGTGGAACACTCCCTATGTGTGAAAAAACAAATTGAGGGAGTGTTTCAACATGGCAAAAGTAGCAACGTTAATTACAGATATGTTTGAGGACGTAGAGTTTACAGAGCCACGCGACGCGTTGGTGGAAGCGGGCCACGAAGTCGTCACGATTGAAAAATCGGCAGGGAACACGATTGAAGGGAAGCAAGGCGAAGCAAAAGTGACGATCGATAAAGCGATCGATGACGTCTCGCCAGAAGATTTTGATGCCCTGCTCTTACCGGGCGGCTTCTCGCCAGACTTGCTTCGTGAAGACGACCGTTTCGTCCAATTCGCGAAAGCGTTCATGGATGCGAAAAAACCGGTGTTCGCGATTTGTCACGGACCACAGTTGTTGATTACGGCGAAAACATTAGAAGGACGCGACGCAACGGGCTACAAGTCGATTAAAGTCGACATGGAGTACGCCGGTGCGAAGTACGCCGACAAGGAAGTCGTCGTTTGCCAAGAACAGCTCGTCACGAGCCGTCAACCGGATGACATCCCGGCGTTCAATCGCGAGATGCTCAATCTGTTAAAATAATCGCTCAGCCACGGACACGTTCCGTGGCTTTTTTCGTGAAATCGGGAATAGAGAATTAAGGAGGAGATGAGATATGAAGCGAAGAGCACGATCACCTAGTTAAGTTCGTCGAAATATCGGGTTACTCAGTGGGATGCGTTGGTTTGAAGCGTTGATTCCGGCCTATACGATTGAACGGCTGTTTTGGGAATCTCGTGGCATTACGATTCAAGAAGTCGTCTATATCGAGATCCTTTACGCCATCATCGTGGTGTTGCTTGAAGTTCCGGCCGGTGTGTTAGCCGATCATATGGAACGTCGTCGTCTGCTTCAACTCGGAATCGCACTGGAATGGTGCTCGTTTGTCGTGTTGCTATGGTCGTTTTCATTTCTTGGTTTCGCGATTGCCATCAGTTTGTCCGCGGTCGGTGCGGTCTGTCGGAGTGGGACGGAACATGCACTTTTGTATGAAACACTCGAACAAGGCGGAATGGAATCCACGTTCGAACGATGGGTTGGCCGCTTAAACGCAATCGGACTAGTTGCTGCTGTCGTGGCAGCCTTTAGCGGAAGTCTACTTGCGGCAATGTTCTCGTTTGAGTTGAATTATATCGTGTCGATTGGTAGCCTTTTCTTTGCCACGAGCTGTAGTTTGTTGCTCGTTGAACCGACTCGGACCACACACGACGAGGTGATGACATGGCGTCAGCTACGGGCCGGTTTCTATTTTCTATGGAGCGACCGATTGTTTCTCACGTTGACCGTATCGTTTGTCCTCGTCCTCGGTGCGTTCAACTTTGTCGAAGAGTTTTGGCAACTGTATGCACGAGACGTTCGCGTCCCAATCTATTGGTTCGGGGCCATCTCGACTGGCTTGTTGCTCATCCAAATCCCGGGACAACTGCTCGCCCCGCATCTACTACGAGTCGCCTCGGCCGAGCGTTGGCATCGTATCATCGGGTGGGGAATCGGGATTGGCTTTCTCCTACTCGGCAGTGTTCCAAGCCCATTCGGTCTCATATGGATGACCATAATGGCATGCTTCGCAGGCGTGATTGAGCCAATTTATTTAGGGGTGCTACATCACCGCGTCCCTTCTGCCATCCGTGCGACGACCGAATCGTCGGTTTCGGTCTTGTTGCATGGAAGCATCATTGCACTCGGTCTATTGTTTGTCGTGGGAGCTGAACGTACTTTATTTAGCGCATTTCTGATGATCGGTGCTGTCGTGTGTCTCTACCACGCAAAAAAAATGTAAATCGATGAAGCACATTGAACCGCTTGTTTTTTTAAAACAAGGGGAAAGGGGGCGTAACGCCCTCTTTTTTACGTCTTAAGACCGAGGGCGGGACGACTCATCCCGATGTATGATTAGAACCAATACAGAAGCAGGAGAAACATTATGTCATGGTATGAGTTGTTCATCGGTTTTTTGTTAGGTGTCGTCGAAGGGTTGACCGAGTTCGCACCGGTGTCGTCTACGGGACATATGATTGTCGTCGATGACCTGTGGCTCAATTCGAGCGCATTTTTAGGACAGGAAGTCGCGAACACGTTCAAGATTGTGATTCAACTTGGCTCGATTTTAGCGGTCATCGTCGTGTTTCGGAATCGGTTTAAACAGTTATTGAATCCGAAGGAGCTGGTCTCGTTCCGACGCGGTCAGACCGACAAGTTGAATCTGCTACATATCTTGATTGGCCTGTTGCCGGCAGCGGTGCTCGGCCTACTGTTTGAAGACTATATCGATACGCATCTCTTTTCGGTCAAGACGGTATTGATCGGGCTCGTCATCGGGGCGTTCTTCATGATTGCGGCTGATTTGTCGGGCGTGAAGCGTCAGACGACGGCGACGCTCGATGAAATTTCGTACAAACAAGCGCTCGGTGTCGGATTGATTCAATGCTTTTCACTTTGGCCAGGTTTTTCACGGTCGGGCTCGACGATTTCAGGTGGTGTCCTCCTCGGGATGAGTCACCGCGCAGCAGCGGATTTCACGTTCATCATGGCCGTGCCAATCATGTTCGGGGCGAGTGCGCTATCGCTTTACAGCAAGTGGAACTACTTCACGATGGAGACGTTACCGGTATTCCTTGTCGGCTTCGTCAGCGCTTTCTTGTTCGCGCTGTTGTCGATTCAATTTTTCTTGAAGTTAATCAATAAAGTGAAACTGACACCGTTCGCGATTTATCGGATCGTGTTGGCGGCTGTCATTTATTTCTTGTATTTCTAAAAAAACGCGTGCAAGCTGCACGCGTCGTTGAAACCTATTGTTCAGACAGTTCGTAAAACCAAGTAGAGGTGAGAACATGGAACATATCGTTGTCGTATTAGGAACGTTGATTGGTCTTGGGACGGTCGGTACATTGCTGTACGTGACGCGTCTCGCATATGAATCATGAGAACGGATAGTGATAAAAGCGCTCACGTTGGAGTAACTCCATGACGTGGGCGTTTTCTGCGTGATCGATGGCACGCAGGAGACCTTCTGTCTGCGAGCGGTGGGCGAAGAGTGCTTCTCGCTTCGCCGCGCTCTCATCGCCGACCTCGATGATGACGTGTGGCTTTCCGAGATCGGCTTCGGTACGATGGTCGAACGCGACGCCTAAAAATTCAGGTCGCACGGACGCGTCCATCTCTTGGAGGGCACGCACGACGGCGCGTGCCGTTGCCTCGTGGTCCGGATGGACGGCATATCCCGGATAAAACGAGATGACCCGTGCCGGCTTGACTTCATCAATCAAGGCGCGGAATCGGGCGGCGAGCTCGGCCTCGTCCTCGAATTCGACAGTCTTGTCCCGGAGTCCCCACATTTGAAGGTCCGAGATGCCCATGACGGCACAGGCCTCCTCAAGTTCGTGTTTGCGGATTTTTGGAAGCTCTTCACGCGTCGTGAAAATCGGGGAGCCCATGTTTCGTCCCATCTCACCGAGCGTCAAGCAGACGTACGTGACAGGAAATCCTTGCTTTTGATGTTGGATAATCGTCCCGGCGGAGCTGAACGCTTCGTCGTCGGGATGCGGGAAAATGACGAGTAACGGTCCGGTCATTGGTCTTCCACCTCCGTGGCTCCTTGTGGGAGCGGTTTCGGGTCGAGATGCAGCGCGCAGGCGAGACGGCCGAGGCGGTCGTGTCCGGCGAGCAGTAGTTGATCCCCATGCAACTCGAAGTCGGTCAGACCTTCTACATAGAGCCAGCCGTGGTCGAGCTTTAATCCGACGCGGTAAGGTCCATGGCCTTTGATTTGTCCGATGCTATATTCGATGACGACATTTCGGATGAACATGCCGGCGTTATGGAAATCAGGGTCGTTATGAGTGGCGTAAGCGCCGTTCGTCGTCTCGACGTGCGCGTAGAGCGGAGTCGTCACGTGTTTGTTTAAATAAGCTTGAATCACTTCAGGTTGAATCGTGTTCACACTTCTCTCCTCCAATGGAAACGATGACCCGAAGCATGCGCCCCGGGTCACCCGTTCAGGATTGTGTTGCTAGTTTTTTACGGTAGCCCGTGTGGTTCGTCGGTCCGACGTACTGATTGAGTCGGAATGAATGACGGACCGCCTCTGTGATGAACGCTTTGCCGATTTCGATGGCCTCGTCGACCGAATGGCCGTTTGCGAGTGACGCCGCGATGGCAGACGAGAATGTGCAACCGCCGCCGTGCGTGAAGGCGGGTTCGATTTTCTCGCTCTCGAGGAGACGGTATTCATTGCCGTCATAGAGCACATCGAACGCCGTATCGAAACCGAGCTTGCCACCGACTTTGACGATGACGATCTCAGCGCCGAGCTCATGAATCAAACGAGCCGCTTCTTTGATTTCTTCCATCGTCGAAGGTGTCTTGTCGAGACCAGCGAGCATGCGTGCCTCAAACAAGTTCGGTGTGATGATTTTGGCGACCGGGACGAGATGCTCGCGCATAGCGATAGCGACGTCCGGGTTCAAGATTTCATCGGCACCTTTACATGCCATGACCGGGTCGACGACGGCGTTTTCGATGCCGTACTCTTTGATTTTACGTGACGCGAGTTCGATAATCTCAGGCGTCGGCAACATGCCTGTCTTGACCGCATCGACCCCGATTCCGGCGAGGACGGTGTCGATTTGCTTCTCGATCAACGTCGTGTCGATTGGGAACACCTCGTGGTGCCAGGCGTTATGCGGGTCTTGGGCCACGATGACCGTGAGCGCCGTCATACCGTACACACCGAGCTCTTCCATCGTCTTCAAATCCGCTTGAATCCCTGCACCGCCGCTCGTGTCCGAACCGGCGATCGTTAAAGCTTTTTTCATCGTCATAGTCGTTCAATCCCCTTTGTCTGTTTGGATAGTTTCACTATAACGACTTTTTGACGTTACGACAAATCCCATGTTTAGAAAGTGACGGACCAACTTTCCAAAAAACGAGAGGAGGATTTCAATCATATTTGGGGAATAGTAATGAATAGGGTGTAGACCACTTTCAATTGGGTAGGAGGAAAATCGCATGTTAGTGCACAG
Source organism: Exiguobacterium alkaliphilum (assembly GCF_018138125.1). Classification (NCBI taxonomy): domain Bacteria; kingdom Bacillati; phylum Bacillota; class Bacilli; order Caryophanales; genus Exiguobacterium; species Exiguobacterium alkaliphilum. The sequence continues at coordinate 80,033 of NZ_CP073101.1, read as the reverse complement.
CTTATGCATTCCGAAAAAAGATGTCGTCACCATCAGTGAAACGGCGACATTACGGGAAGCGCTCGACACGCTCGAGAAAACGGGGTATCGCTGCGTACCTGTCCTGGATGAGACGGGAACGTTTTTCCGCGGTAACATTTATAAAATGCACATTTATCGTCACGGCATGAACGAGGGGAGCCTAGACGATAATGTCTTGACGCTCATCAAAAATACGCAAAAATATGTCCACGAGTCGGACGGGTTCTTCAAAGTGTTCTTCTCCATCAAAGAACTGCCGTACATCGCGGTGTTGAAAGACGAGAGCAACGAGTTTTACGGCATCTTGCCGCACGGGAAGATGCTCGGGATGCTCGAAGAAGCGTGGAGCCGTGATACGGGGAGTTACGTCGTCACGATCGCACTCAGCGAACAAGCCGGAGCGCTTGAGAAGATTACGAAAATCGTCAGCAAGTACTCGTCCATTGCGAGCTTAATGACACTCGACGCGAAGAGCAAAGTGCTTCGCCGCGTGTTGATCACGTTACCACCGGACGTCGAGGAGCCGATGAAAGATAAGATTGTCGCGAAACTCGAACAAAAAGGGTTCCGTGTCGTCGAAGTCGAGAATTTAAACAACTGAGACAAGACCTCCTTCACGCGAAGGAGGTCTTGTTCATGTCAGTCGTTTTTCCATTCGGATGTCGTCGTGAAACGTTCCGTTCCAATACGTGAATCCTTTGATTCGGGCAATCTCGACGTAGCCGAGCTTTTCATAGAGGTGCCGGGCCGCTTCATTGAACGCAAATACACCGAGCTCGATGCGCGGGGTGCCTTGGGACCTGAGCCGTGCTTCTAAGAGGGTGAGCGCATATGTCCCTACGCCTTTGCCACGGCCGACCATTTCGCCGATGACGAGTCCGAGCCAGGCGCTTCCAGGCTCTTGGCTGTAAAGGTGGGCGGCGTCATACATCACGTTCACTTCACCGACGAGGCGGTCGTCCGCGTAAATCAAAAAGATATCGTGTGTCTGGAGTCGTTCTGCTAACGACTCGACCGTCAAGTTGTGCTCGACGGTGAGTTCTTCTTCCGAGCGGGCCGGTCGAATCAAATGAACGATTTCGGGATCGTTGTTCCAGCGGTTGAACGTCTTGACGATGTCCTGTGACGATTCTTTCAAAGGAACGAGCGAGATTGTCATCCCATCCACTCCTTTCTGGTACCCCATTTGCTTCTAGATAGAACGGTAAACTCCTGTCATCACGTCAACGGTTTTAAAACGTTTAGATGACTTGGTAACACTTCGAACGTGAGCGGGAGTGTTCCACCCGTGTCGCCGTCCGCGTTGACCGGGAGCGACTCAGGCGAGTCGACATGGACTCGTTTCGTCTTGAACGAGGTGACGCTGTCCGTCTCTTTCAACTTGCCCGTGAACAGGGCCGGGGCAAGTTGGAGCGCATCTTTGAAGCCGAGGCTTTCGAACAAATAGACGTGCAACAAGCCGTCATTCACCTCGGCGTCGGGCTCAAAGTTCTCAAACCCGCCGACCGAGTTCGTGAGGGCGACGACGACAAGGTACGCGTCCCCGTCAAACGTCTTCTCGTCCGCTTGAACGGAAAGGGAATACGGGCTGTGCTCGCGGAACGCCTTCACGCCTTCGATAAGGTAGGCGAACGGTCCCCATTTCGTCTTCTCCTCGACACTCACCTCATCGACCGCTTCGGCGATGAGACCGATGGCGATGACGTTCATGAAATACCCGTTCTCGTATTTTCCGATATCCATCGGGGTCGGTTCAGCCGTCTTGAGCGCCTCGATCGCGTCTTCCGGATCGCTCGGTACACCGAGGGCGCGAGCCAAATCGTTCACCGTACCGAGCGGGATAATCCCGAAGTCCGGCCGGTGCGGGGCTTCGGCGAGTCCAGTGACCGTCTCGTTTAGCGTCCCGTCCCCGCCCATGGCGATGACGGCGCGATAACCGCGTTGTGCCGCTTCACGTGCGAAGTGGGTGGCGTCATCCGCTTTTTCTGTGAAGCGGACGTCGACGTTGCCGTATCGCTCTTTCAGCACTGCCTCGGCATGCGGCGCATGTTCTTTTCCTAACTCTTTTCCAGATGACGGATTGACGATTAACATGACAGGTTCCATTCAGACATTCCCCTTTTACGTTTAGATACTGTGCTATATTCCCGTCTGTCGGAAAAGCTAGTCATAAAAAAAGCAACGGTTTCCCGTTGCTCAGTAGTGGCGAAACGCCGACATATCGAGATGGCTCGCATCCGACTCATCGACGGCGAGCTCAATCTTCAAATGCTCATGAAACGGAGAATCGAACGCCCCCATGCAGGCGACCGGCTCATGGTCAGGGACGGGCGATTTACGTTTCGTTTTGACGAACAAGTAGTCCGTGCGCGGGAGCGTGAGCAAGAAGCGCTCGACCGCATGCGGTTCACGTGTGACGTTCGACCAAGGCAAGTGATTGAACAGCAAAAAGACCGCACCTTCTTTTCGAAGCGCATAATCCGGGGCGATGCCTTCCCGATTCAACAACTCGATGACCGAACCCAAGTAATCTTGTTTGATCGTCAATGAAATCTCGTAATACTCACGCATACCGTCCACCCTTTCTAAAAATCACAATACCTCCATTCTAAACGTTTCGCCAGAATGGGACAATGAAGAAGTTTCTTGACGAAGCGTTTTCCTGCCCGTATACTGCTCATGTCCTGCTATACTAAAGATAAACGAAGAACGAATTGAGGTGAAACCGACATGATTGAATCCCTTGAGTTAAAGGCGTGGGTCGTCTTGGCACGGACGATGGACGCAATCAGTGACCGTGTGAAAGATGATTTGAGACGCCACCAATTGAATTCAACAGAGTTCGGTGTGCTGTCGGTCCTGTATAAACGAGGAGACACTCCGCTACAACAAATTGGTGATCAAATTTTGATTACGAGCGGAAGCGTCACGTATGTAATTGACAAGCTCGAGAAACGAGGGCTCATCGAGCGCGTCGCCTGCCCGTCTGACCGGCGTGTGACATACGCTTCGTTGACAGAGACAGGCAAGCACTTGATGGATGTTGTCTACCCCGAGCATATCGAGATTTTCAAAGACATTTACGGTCCGCTCAGTGAGTCGGAGACCGAGACGCTCATCGAATTGTTGAAGCGCGTCGGCTATAACGCGGCAGGCAAATGAAGCCTGCTGTGTTTTTTATGCACTTTTATCTTGAAATTAAAATAATTGACGATGAGATATACAGCTGGTATAGTTCTAACTGTTGTTATAAAAAATAGAGATTTGAATAGATGGAGGAAGCCATTATGAAAAAAGTACTTTACGTATCAGCTAACCCGAAACCGACAGAATTGTCATATAGCAAGCAAGTCGCTGAGACGTTCATGACGACACTCAAAGAAGAGAACGCATCGCTCGACATCGAGGCGATCGAACTTTACGACGTAGACGTTCAAGAAATCGACGGCGACGTCCTCAGCGCATGGGGCAAATTCGCTTCAGGCGAAGCGCTTACGGACGTAGAAGCGAAGAAAGTCGCGACGATGAACGGCATGCTCGAGAAGTTCATGGAAGCGGACGTTTACGTCTTCGCGACACCAATGTGGAACTTCTTCTTCCCGGCCCGCATGAAAATGTTCCTCGACAGCGTTCTTTCGGCTGGTAAGACGTTCCGTTACACAGAGCAAGGCCCGGTCGGTCTTCTCGAGAACAAACAAGCGATCCACATTCAAGGGACAGGCGGCGTCTACACGGGCACTGACCTTAACTTCGCTGACGCATACCTTCGTCAAGCGCTCGCGTTCGTTGGCGTGACAGATGTGACGACGCTTGCGGTTGAAGGAATGAACCAATTCCCAGACAAGATTGAAGAAATCGTCGCTGACGCGAAAGCGAAAGCCGAGACACTCGCGAAAGAAGTCGCTGGTGCGGTAACCGTATAATGATTGAAGGCGAGTCCATGCGGGCTCGCCTTTTTGCTTGCGCTACATTTGGGTATGATAGAACGGAAAGGGGAGGACACCTATGGGAGAACAATTATCAGACCGCCTGCTCGGGGACTGGTCACATTTGATTGAATCCGAGATGGAGGAGACATATTTTCAAGCGTTGAAGACGTTCGTCGACGAGGCGTATAACACGACGACGGTCTATCCGGCGCGCCAAGACATTTGGAACGCGTTCGTCTACACGAAGTTCAAGGACGTCAAGTGCGTCATTCTCGGACAAGATCCGTATCATGGCCCGAATCAGGCGCACGGCCTCAGCTTTTCGGTACAGGACGGCGTTCGTTTCCCACCATCGCTTCGAAACATCTTCCAAGAGCTGGCCGATGACATCGGTTGTACACCACCGAAGAGTGGGAACCTTGAGAAGTGGGCGCGCCAGGGCGTATTGCTCCTCAATACGGCGCTCACCGTCGAGGCGGGCAAAGCCGGTTCACACCGGGGTCAAGGATGGGAAACGTTCACCGACACGATTATCCGAGAGCTTGGCAATCGAGAGCAACCAATCGTTTTTATTCTTTGGGGTAACGATGCCAAGAAAAAACAGACGCTCATCGGTGAGCAGCACTTAATTTTGACATCGGTCCATCCGAGCCCGCTCTCGGCCCACCGCGGCTTCTTTGGTTCAAAGCCATTCTCGCAAGTGAATGCGAAGCTCAGTGAATGGGGCGTCGAAGAAATCGATTGGTGTTTATGACAGTTCGCGCATGCGGACTGTTTTTTTGGTTGACGTCAGAAAAAAGGTCTGGTATCGTTACTACCAACAAGATGCTTTAGTGCTTAAAAGCAAATGTGCATAAAAGCATAACTGTATAACAGTAAAAGTGATGACCAAACCGAAGTAGAGACATCTTCCCTGGCTCAGAGAGCGTGTGGTGCTGCGAACACGCCCAAAAGATGAATCGAATTACAGTTTGCGAGCTCTCAACGATTGAGCGGTCCCCCGTTACCGGAATGAAGTGACTAGACGTCTGTCTAGTAATCAGGGTGGTACCGCGGCAACCGTCGTCCCTATCGAGTGATTCGATAGGGACTTTTTGACGTTTCATACACAAAAGGAGGAACCAACATGTTGACACAACTGATCCCACGCCACTTGGCGCCACATATCTCTCCACAATTCTACGATGAGTACACGCCGACCGATCACGCTGTTTGGCGGTTCGTCTTACGGCTCAACTTGCATACGCTCGAAGGGAAAGCCCACCCGTTTTACATCGAGGGATTGAAGAAGACCGGGATGGGGCCGGAACGGTTGCCAAACGTCGAGGCGATGACCGAAGAGATGCGTTCGGCCGGATGGTCGACGGTCTCCGTCGATGGACTCATCCCTGGTGTCGCCTTCTTCGACTTCCAAGGGAACGGGATGCTTCCGGTCGCGACCGATATCCGAAAAGTCGAAAACATCTTATACAGCCCGGCGCCGGACATCATTCATGAAGCGGCTGGCCATGCCCCGATGCTGATGGACCCCGATTTTTCAAATATCGTTAAACGGTTCGGTCAACTTGGTGCCAAGGCGTTCATGAACCGGGAAGAGCATGCCTCGTTCGCGGCTTTGAAACGGTTGACTGTCGTGAAGGAGAACGCCAACTCGACGGATGAAGAGATTGCAGCGGCAGAGGCGGCGGTCCATGCGGCGAAAGCGCAAGTGACCGGATTCTCTGAAGCGCAACAAGTCGCGCGCATCTTTTGGTGGACGGTCGAGTTCGGCTTGATCGGTGACGTTGACAACCCGCTTATCTACGGGGCAGGCCTCTTGTCTTCAGTAGGCGAGAGTCGTCACTGTTTGACAGACGCCGTCACGAAGCATCCGTTCGACCTCGAACACGCCCTCGAGACGAAACAAGACGTGACGAATATGCAACGTGAGCTGTTCGTCATCCGGGACTTTGACGCTTTGACCGATGCGCTTGACGAGCTCGAGCGCCGGATGGCCGTTCATCAGGGCGGCATCGCCTCAATCGAGAAGGCGCTCGCCTCGGGCAGTCAGGCGACCGTCCGCCTCGAAGACGGGACGGACCGAGTCGGCGTGGTCCGCCACATGACGAAGCACGACGGGCACGTCCTCATCCAATGGAACGATTGTGTGAAAGTCGACAACGGACAATTAACGAACCTCGAGAACCACGGTTTGCTCATTCTCGACGGGCCGATTCAAGACGTGTTGGCGACGGCAGCGATTCGACTCGATGGACAGGTCGTCAACGAGACGGCAGACGAGTTGCGTTTAGAAAATGTCGTCATTGAGCTGGAAGGGCGCCGAATCGAACTGGCGACACTTGAAATTCGCCAAGATTCGATTCCGTCGGTCTTTCCGGGGACCGACGTCGAGGAGCTCGTCCTCATCGAAAAACCGGTCATCGTCGAACGAGATGCGCGCGTTTGGACGAACGATGATCCGATGTTCAACCGTGTCCGTAACTTGCGCGAACAAGGAGCATCTATCGATGAGATCGTCCCGACGATCCTCGAAGACCACGCGGACGCCTGGTTGCTTCAAATCGAGTGTCTCGAACTCGTCGAATCCGAGACGCTAAAGCAGGCGCTCATTGAACGGCTCCAACAGTTACGTGCGACATCCGCTTCACGGAACGAACTGATTGGCCGGGCGTTTGATTTGCTACACATTTGAACAAGACGAGAAAAAAATGACCGCCCACTCGCAAGAGTAGGCGGTCATTTTTGCGGAACGACGATGGTCACGGATTGACTGACGTTGTCGTCTCGCGCAAGAACGTGATGAGGCGGCGATACGTCGAACTCGCGGCCGGTTTGTCCATCTCGAAGTGATACGCGTGACCAAGTTCCCCTTCGTCATAGAACACGCTCGTCACATCGGTGCGACCAGCGAGGATGGTGGCGAACTCTTTTGCCTGCGCCTCGAACGAGCCCGTGTTGCCGTCCGTGATAAACGTCGGGACGAACGTCGCTGGAATGTTGACGAGCGGGGACGCTTCCGTAACGACGGGGAGGTTCTCCCAGTTATACGTCCCGAAGTACGCCCACCCGATCCGTTTGAAGAGGAAGCGGTTGACCGCTTTTGACGACTCGAGCATCGTCCGCTTCAAGTCGTACGGGCCAGACATCAAAATCGTCCCGAGAATCGATTGTTTCGGTACGACTTGCTTCACTTCGGCTGATGGGGCGTAGCCGTCGTTCAATTGAATACCGACGAACTGAGCGACGAGTTGCGCGCCGTTTGAATCGCCGGCGAAAAAGACGCGGTCGAGGTCGAGCCGGAAGCGGTCGTTGTTCTCGACGATATAGGCGTACGCTTCCTCGATTTGTTGGAGCGGCACGGGATACGTTACGTCCGGCGCGAGCGCATAGTTGATGCTGACGACGTTGTAGCCGTTACTCGCGATGGACGTCGCATATTTGAAGACGTCGGCCTTGTCACCGCCGACGAACGAACCGCCGTGCACCCAAAAGATGGTCGGGACTTGCTTGTCGCCTTCATAACGAATCAAATCAAACGTCCCGTTCTCGTAAGACGAATGATAGTCGATATCTTTTCGGACCGACGTCTTTTGAACGACTTCGTCAAATCCTTTCATTGCGACTTCGTTGCCACCGGAAAATGAGGTTTTGACGAGGCGGGACGTCGGTTTCGGGGACAAGAATACGTACGCGGCTCCGGCGACGGCCGTCCCGACTAGTCCGAGTCCTGCTCGTTTCAATCCTTTATTCATCATACTTCCTCCTTTATGAAGCGTTGCTTCACGATTTACTGATCGACGAGGACACTGCTCATGAACGTCTCGACGACATGCGCGATGCCATCCTCGTTGTTTGATTTCGTAATGAAATCGGCTTTTCCTTTGACTGTCGTATTGGCGTTGCCCATGGCAACACCGAGACCGGCCCACTCAATCATCGTCAAGTCGTTGTTCCCGTCTCCACAAGCAATCACTTGTGCTTGGTCGATTCCGACGTGCTTCGCTAGAAACGCAAGACTCGTCCCTTTCGTCACGCCAGCCTCTGTGAACTCGAGGAAGAACGGCTTCGAGCGAGCGACGGCGAGCTTGCCTTCGAGTTCGACTTGGAGTTTCGTCTCGATTGGTGCGAGGGTGTCCCCGTCACCGAGCATGAGACATTTGACGACCGGTGTCGTCACCGCCGTTTTGAAGTCGTCGACGTGGATGACCGGCATCCCCGTCAATTCTCCTTCGATATCGGTGTATGGGTTCGGTTGATCGGTTACGATTTCGTTACCGATGTACGTATGAATCGCGATTTCCTCACGTACACTGATATCATGGAGGTATGCGACCGTTTCAGGTGTAAGCGTGCTCGAGAAGATTTCTTCGTTCGTCGCACAATCAATAATCGACGCACCGTTAAACGACAAGATGAAACTACCGTATTTCGCAAGCTCGAGCTCACGGGCCGCGTCCCACATCGCATATGTCGGACGGCCGCTCGCGAGGACGACTTTATGTCCACGCTCTTGGGCGTCGAGGAGCGCGGCTTTCGTTTTCGGGGAAATCGTATGGTCACTCGTGAGCAACGTATCGTCCATATCTAACACAATCATTTTATAACTCATATCGGGATGAGTCCTCCTTCGGAATCTAATGACTCCATCCTAATACGATTTGAGGTCAATTGACAACCTTGTCGCAAAAACGTAACTATAATGTAGAGAAGTGAACTTCAGAAGAGGTGGATATATGAATCGGATATTAGTAGCCGAGGATGAGCATGCGATTCGCAGCTTCATCATCGTAAATTTAAAGCGAGCCGGGTTTGATGTGTTTGAGGCGACGAACGGACGTGAGGCGGTAACGGCGTTTGACCGCCAGCCGTTCGATATCGTCTTGCTCGATGTCATGATGCCAGAAATGGACGGATTCGAAGCATGCGCGGCGATTCGCGACTTAGACGAGAACGTCGGGATCATCATGTTGACGGCACGGACGCTTGAAGAGGATAAGATTGAAGGGCTCGGGAAAGGTGCGGACGACTACATCGCCAAACCGTTCAGTCCAGGCGAACTCGTCGCCCGGATTCAGGCGCTCCTTCGCCGGGTCGAGAAAGTGAAGCGTAAAGAGAAGAAACGGTTGAAGTCGGGACCGTTCGCCATCGACCTTGCAGCCAAGCAAGTGACGAAGTACGGGCAACCGATTGACTTGACACCGACCGAATACGACTTGATTTGCCATCTCGTCCAAAACGAGGAAGTCGTCTTGTCGCGCGACGCCTTGCTCGACGCGGTTTGGGGCATCAATTACTTCGGGGACCGGAAGACCGTAGACGTGAACATTCGGCGACTGCGGCAAAAGATTGAAGATGATCCGAGCCATCCGGCGTTCATTGAGACGCTGTGGGGGCATGGGTACAAGTGGCGGAGACATGACGGATGAAGCAACAGCTTGTCCTTCGCATTATGATTGTCGTCACACTCGTCCTCGTCCTGCTCGTGAGCGTCCTCTCTTACGGTACGTATCGCTATTACTATGAGTATGAGTCCGAGGCGCTCCTCAGTCACGCCACGACGAGTGCGTATTTATATCCGCAAGCGCAAGTCGGATTCGATACGCCGAGCGCCTTCTCGGTGCTCGTGCGGACGTTTGGTTACCCGGGTACGGATTTGTCGATTGTCGACCGAAGCGGTGACATCGTCAAGACGACCGGGCAACGAGACCAGCAGGCGCTGTTTACCGAGGCGCAACTCGACAAGTTGGCCCAAGGTGAATCAATCGTTCAGGATTATGACGTCAACGACGAGCATTTCTTGTCGGTCACGAGCCCGATTATGACCGGGGAAACGAGCGAACTCGCCATCAGCTTCACCCGCCCGCTCGAAGATCTCGACACGCTCATCCGAGAGATTTGGATGGCGGTCGTCATGATTGGCGTCCTCATCTGGCTCATCGCCCTCTACGCGGTCATTCGCATCGCGGACCGGTTCGTCCGTCCGATTCGAGAAATCATCGAGACGGCCGATGAGATGGCACAAGGAGATTTCGATCTCGAAGTCTACTCGAATGAGAAACATGAGCTTGGGGCGCTCGCGCGGACGTTGACGTACTTAGGGGCGAAAGTGCAGCAGCATCAGTCGACGCGAAATGAATTCTTATCGAACGTGTCCCATGAATTGCGGACCCCGCTCACGTCAATCAAAGGGTGGACCGAGACGATTCGCGGCGGCAACGAGAAGTTGTCCGAAGAGACCGAGCTCGGCCTCAGCATCATCCATTCTGAGACCGAGCGGATGATCGGCCTCGTCGAGCAGCTCCTCGATTACACGAAGATCGAAGAGAGCCGCCTCGTCTTGTATCGTCAGGAACTCGACCTCGTCACGTTGTTGCGTAAAGTGTCCGTGCAACTAAAACAGTCGCTTGAGGATAAACAGATTACCCTCATCGAGCGGTATCCACAAAAATCGACGGGTCTATTCGATGAGAATCGACTGAAGCAAGTGTTTTTGAACTTGCTCGACAACGCGATTCGATTCTCGCCGGAAGGCGGGACGTTGACGGTTCGGTTCGTTCAGTCGGAACGGGTCGCCTTCATTTCGATTATCGATGAAGGACCGGGCATCTCAAAAGAACATTTACAACGCATCACCGAGATGTTCTATCAGGCGCAAGTGACCGAAGGCAGTAGCGGCCTCGGCCTTGCCATCGCCAAAGAGTTGATTGAAGCGCATGAAGGAAAACTCGTCATCGAGAGCGAGGTCGGGCAGGGTACGACCGTGACCGTCCTCTTGCCGCTCGACCCGAGCGAGTTACATTAATAGGGTTAAACCTCCCCGATTTAGGATACATGTAATTGTATGTAGAATAAGGGAGGTTTTTCGCGTGGCCACGAAATCATTGAAACCAATTAAAGGGACACCGAACGCCGTATCGACACAGACGTCGAACGAGGCGCTCAAGATGGAGCCGCTTCCGTACGGGCGCGACCGGGCCGAGACGGTCGGAGCGATTAAGATGGTCATGGGGCAATTGCCGCGGACCGAGCTCATCGACGAGACCGAAGAGTCACTCCATTACGTCGTCGCGACGAAAGTGATGAAGTTTAAAGATGACGTCGAGTTTTTATTCGACGACGAGACACGACAAATTGAATTTCGTTCAGCATCAAGAGTCGGCTATTCAGATTTCAATGTGAATCGGAAACGGATGGAAGACGTGAGCGAGCGATATCGGAGGTTAATCAAATGAAAGATTATCAGTTGATTGTAATCGGAGGTGGCGCCGCCGGGATGACGGTCGCCGCAGGTGCGGCCAACCTAGGCGCGAAAGTCGCGCTCGTCGAGAAGAAGAAGCACCTCGGGGGCGACTGTCTCCACGTCGGATGTATCCCGTCAAAGGCGCTCATCGCCGCCTCGAAAGAAGCGAGTTCGATGATGCAAGCAGCCCGCGTGCTCGGCACCGAGTTCGATGGACGAGACCATTACCAGTCAACGAAAGCCCGTGTCGATCGTGCCCGCGAAATCATTCAAGAGCATGACGGGACGGAACGTTTTACGAAGTTAGGCGTTGACGTTTATATCGGCGAAGCGTCGTTCCAAAGCCCGTACGAGTTAAAAGTCGGGGACGATCTTTTGATTGGGAAGAAATTCGTCATCGCAACCGGATCGCAACCGACCGTCCCACCGATTGACGGACTTGATACGGTACCGTACTTAACGAACGAAGACGTCTTCCACGAAGAGACGCTACCAGAGAGCATCATCGTCATCGGAGCCGGCACGATTGGGCTCGAGCTCGCTCAGTCATTCGCTCGGCTAGGGAGTCAAGTGACGGTGCTCGAGGCGCTCGATACGTTTTTGCCGAAAGAAGATGAGTCGGTGCGGACGCTACTTAAATCTCAACTTGAGATGGCGATGCGTTTGAAGATTGGCGTGGACGTCAAACACATCTCAGAAGTGGACGGTAAGATTCGTGTCGAAGCGGAAATCGATGGGGAGACCGTGCATTACGAAGCGGACAAGCTGCTCATGGCGACGGGGCGAAAGCCACGGCTCGAGGCGCTTCGCCTCGACCGGGCCCACGTCCACGTCAAAGACGGATACGTTGACGTCTCATCGACGTATCGGACGTCACAACCGCACATCTTTGCAATCGGCGACACGATCAATACGCTCCCGTTCACGCACGCTGCGGGCGAAGAAGGGAAAGCCGTCGTCGCGAACGCCTTGTTCGGTCTATGGAACAAAGTCGATTATAAGAAGATGCCGTGGATCACGTTCACGGACCCGGAAGTGTTCCACGTCGGTTTGACCGAGGCCGAGGCACGAGAACAGTACGGGGAAGACGTCGACATCTTTGAAGCGAAGCTGTCCGAGGTCGACCGTTTCGTCGCCGACCGTCAAGAGACCGGTTTCGTCAAAATCATCACGCGGAAGAACGGTAAAATCATTGGCGGTCACGCGGTCGGAATGACGGCCGGCGATTGGATGCAAATCGTCGTCTACGCGATGCAGCGCGGGGATAAGATTGGAAAGCTGTCCCGTATGATTTATCCGTATCCATCACGGAGCGAGGCCGTGAAGAAGGCGGCCGACCTCTACTGGCGCAAACGTCTCTTCAACAGCCCGCTCACTGACCTCGCTCGTAAATATTTTGAATGGACAAGATGACAAAAAGCCCACGCGAGTGGGCTTTTACTGTGGCAAAATAATCGTCTCAATCATTTTTGGTGCACCTTCGGATAGGTCGACGAGTGGTTTAATCAACACTTCGACGCGACGATTCTTGGCCCGTCCTTCCGGCGTGCTGTTCGTCGCAATCGGCTTATATTCCCCATAGCTCGCGAGTGTGAATTGGCTCGGATTCAGTGTGTCGTTCGTCAATAAGCCACGCATGAAGGCGGTCGCCCGGGCCGAACTGAGTTCCCAGTTCGATGGGAAGCGGGCCGTGTTGATGGGGACGTTGTCCGTATGGCCCGAGACGACGATTTCCCGGTTACCGGCTTGCTCGAGGATGCCGCTGATGGAGCGGGCGACGGCTCGAGCCTCGGCGTCTAACGTCGCTTCCCCCATGCTGAAGAGCGCACGGTCTTGAATCGTCAAGACGAGACCGCTCGAATTGATGGTCGCTTCAATCTCGTCTTGTAGCCCGTTCTGTTTAATGTACTCGTTCACTTGTTCTTTCAGTTCGTCGAGTTTCGCGAGTTCGTACGTTCGCGGGTTCGCCGTCGTGTCCGTGTTGTTCGTCCGGTTGATGTCGCTGTTTGAGGCGGTCGATGCTTGGAATACGCTCGTCCCGCCAGAGAAGACTTGGTTGAACGACCGTGACATCTTCTCGAGTTTTGTCTGGTCGACGTTACTCGACGCGAACAAGACGATGAAGAGCGCGAGGAGGAGCGTCAATAAGTCGGCGTAGGGGATGAGCCAGCCTTCTGAAATATGTTCTTCATGATCATGCTTCTTTTTGCGCTTCATAGTCGGCTCGCTCCTTTGGAGACAAATACACAGACAGCTTATCTTCTAACGTCTTCGGCGATTCGCCGCCTTGAATCGAGAGGATCCCTTCAATCATCATCTCTTTGATGAGCACTTCGCTCTTCGAGTATTGCTTCAGTTTATTCGCGAACGGGAACCAGAGCACATACCCTGAGAAAATTCCGAATAGCGTCGCAACGAAAGCGGCTGAGATGGCGTAGCCAAGTTTTTCGATGTCGGATAAGTCTTTTAAGGCAGCGACAAGCCCGATGACGGCTCCGAGTACGCCGAGTGTCGGGGCGTATGTACCGGCTTGTGTGAAGACGTCAGCGTTCGCCTTATGGCGGATTTCCATGTTTTCGATATCACGTGACATGACTTCGGCGATATATTCGGACGGTTGTCCATCGATGACCATCATCATGCCTTGCTTCAAAAACGGTTCATCGACTTGTTCGAGCGCTGTCTCAAGAGAGAGAAGCCCTTCTTTTCGTGCTTGTGTCGATAAATCGACGAATTGCGTCAACATGCCGGTCTTACTTGGGAGCGTTTGTTTCGTGAATAGAATTTTAAAAAGTTTTGGAACGGTTTGCAGCTGTTCTTTCGAGACGGCGATACTGACCGCAGCGGCCGTCCCGACAAAAATGATGACCAATGCGGCCGGGTTAATCAGGGGGGCTACGCCTGCACCTTTTAGAAGCATTCCACCAATCAATGTGAAAAAGCCGAGTATAAGCCCTACTAACGTGACGACATCCATGTCTATGTTTTCCACCTTTCTAATCCAGGACATAAAAAAGCGAGAGACGCCACTCGTCTCCCGCATAATGCGTTCCCGATGGTTAAGCGCCGTTTTCGTCAATCAGCAATTGGATGCTGACATTTCGTTCTTCACGCTCTATATCGGTTAATACGTCGTATTTTTTTAACAATGCGTACAATTGATTCACAACTTCTTGATCGAGTGACCAATGCAACAATTCTTCAAGCTGGAAATAAAGATGGGCGGGCATGTACTGTGACTGGCGCTCCAACCTTCGCGAGACATCCTTTAGCGAATGATCTACCGTACTAGGGTCCACGGTTTCATTCAACCTCCTCAACGTTTATAAAGTCTATCTATCATATTACCAAAAAATCGAAGAAAGGGTTAGCGTGACATTTTCCTAGTTGGCAATTTTGTTGGCAAGGCGTAATATGTGGCTTAGAAAGAGTGAAGGGGACATGGGGATGCGACATCCATTATCGATACGGGAACGGCGGCTGAAGCGAATCGAGGCGTTATACCGAATCGTATTCGAAAAACCGGCCCGTTTTATTGCCAGCGGCTTTTTACTCGTGATTTTGATTGGGGCGACGCTCCTTTATATGCCGTTCGCGCAAAGTGAACCCGTCGCGTGGATTGACTGTCTCTTCATCGCGACGTCGGCCGCTACGGTGACAGGGCTTTCCACAGTCGACATCGGGACGGCGTTTACGACGTTTGGTGAGGTTGTCATCATGGCGTTGATTCAAATCGGGGGGCTCGGTTTTATGACCGTCGCCCTCATGCTCCTCAGCGTGCTCGGACGTAAAATCGGTTTGAAACAACGCATCTTACTCCAAGAGTCCCTCAACTTGTCAGGACCGGGCGGGACGGTAAGGCTCGTTCGAAACATCGTCTTCACGACGATCATCGTTCAAGTGATCGGTCTCTGCTTTTTGACAGCAGAACTGTACGGCACAGGCGACTACTCGTTCGGTGACGCCTTGTACTACGGCTTCTTCCACGCCGTCTCGGCGTTCAATAACGCCGGGTTTGCCCTATGGCCAGATAGCCTCATGCAGTTTGAACAGAACACGTCCATCGTCATCACGATTTCCATTCTTATCATGATTGGCGGCCTCGGCTTCACGACGATTGCTGATGTGACCGAAGTGAAGGGCTGGAAGCGCTTGGCGCTCCACTCGAAAATCATGATCGGCTCACTACTTGTCATCAATGGAATCGCCTGGTTCGGCCTCATGCTGTTCGAGTGGGTGTCGAGAGAAGGGGCGCTTTACGGACGCCCACTCGGCGAAGCGCTTCACGCGACGTTTTTCCAAGCGATCACGACACGGACGGCCGGCTTCAATACGATGGATATCGCGACGATGGCGCCGGTCTCAATCGGTCTCATCCTCATCCTCATGTATATCGGGGCAGGGGCCGCCTCGACAGGATCAGGGATTAAAGTGACGACTGTAGTGGTCATTTTGGCCGACATGTGGGCGTTTCTGCTTGGGAAGAAGGAGACGGTCATCATGGAACGGACAATCGACACGTTTCAAATCAAAAAAGCGTACATGGTCGCGATTACGAGCTTCTTCTTTATAGTATTTATTACGACCTTGACGGTTTTGACGAACGGTCACTTGCCAGCGACGGCCGTATTGTTTGAAGTCGTCTCCGCGTTCGGGACGGTCGGCTTGTCGCTCGGGATCACGGCCGAGTTAAACAACAGCGGGAAAGAACTCATCATGTTCATGATGCTACTCGGTCGCGTCGGCTCGCTCACGATCCTCTTCACCGTGGCACGGCAGCTCGACCGTAAGATTCGCTACCCGAAAGAAAAACTATTGATTGGATGACAAAAAGCCCTATTAGGGCTTTTTGTGTGTCTCGTAATAGGTGACGACTTGCGGCAAATAATCTTTCAAGTCCGGGCAGACGATCCCGGTCCCGCTCAATGCGCGCATCGCCTGTGTCGTATCGAACCGGACTTGATGCTTGAAATAGTCGAGCAGTTCGCGCGGGACGCCGTACCGCTCTTGAAGCTTGAGTGCGGAAAACCCAGCCTCGGCGGCGATATGGGGGATGGTGCCGCGCGGGGCACGTGCAAACATCGTCTCGTGAATCATCCGGTACACTTCACGGACGCCGTGCGGGAACGGATCCGTCAAATGGAACGTCCGGCCAAGTCCGGCCGGGGCATGCGCGAGATAGGCTGTCGCCTCGACGACATAGTCGTACGGGACGAGGTTCACTTCGACATTTTGACGTCCGATGTAAGGAAGCGGGGCCGCCTGGCGCAACTGGTCCATCAGTTTCAAGACGAAATAGACGCCATCGAACTTCTTCGTCTCCCCGGTCACGCTATGGCCGATGACGATGCCGGGGCGGATAATCGTGATCGGCATCGAACCGAACTCGCGCGAGACGATTGCTTCCGCCTCATACTTCGTCGCCTCATAATGATTTTTGAACGGCAGGCGGTGCCATAATTCATTCTCATATACGGTGCCTTGGCGCCGACCGGAGACGTAAGCGGTGCTGAAGTAGACGTATCGTTTGAGATGAGCGGCACGCTTCGCGAACGCGGTCATATGTTTCGTCCCGAGCATATTGATCCGATAGCCAACGTCATACGGGATACTCAAGTCGTAAGCAGCAGCGAGGTGGAACACGTAATGGACGTCCCGTTCGATGACCGAACGCGTGATTGGGTCAAGAATCACTTCGGGGAGCGTGATGTCGGCTTCGACGAGAACGAGTTGTGTTTCCTCTAACGTCGTCGCCTCGAGCAGCTCGTCTTTCAAGACGATGGCTTCTTCTTTTTGATGGGGCAAATGGAGCGCATAAATCGTGCCGATTTGGTTCGGTACCGACGCGAGATGGGTGATCAGCTTCCCGGCCAAAAAACCAGGGAACCCCGTAAAGGCGTAATGGTTCATAGTGTCTCCTCCGCTAAGTCGAGCGTGAACGTGAACGTCGAGCCGACGCCGACCGTCGATTCGACTTCGATGCTACCGCCGTGCGACTCGATGATTTCCTTACAGATGGACAACCCGAGCCCCGTCCCCCCGATTTGGCGCGTATCGGAGTTGTCGACGCGATAGAATTTCTTGAATAGCTCTTCGAACGCGTGCTCGGGGATGCCGATGCCGAAATCTTGAATCGAGACGAACGCTTGTCCATGCTCGGCTCGGATTCGGACCTCAACTTCGTGGTGTTGCGGCGAATACTTGATTGCGTTCGACAACAGATTGATGAGCACTTGCTCGATACGCGCTTGATCGGCGATGAGAGGCAGTGCTTCATCGGCGTCGTCAAAATGGATGGAATGGTTGCTCGTCTCACGGAACCGTTCGACGACGTCACGAACGAGCTCGTTCAAGATGAAACGGTCCTTTTTATACTCCTGATTGCCGTCCTCCATGCGCTGAATGTCGAGGAAGTCGTTCAACAAGTCCGTCAACCGTTTCGCTTCTTTAGCCATCGTCTTCAAGAAACGCTCTCGTTTCTCCGGCGTCAGCTCTCGACTTTGCATGAGCTCGATATAGCCGGATAAGGAAGAGAGCGGAGTCCGCAGTTCATGGGAGACCGTGCTGACGAGCTCGTTCTTGATTTGGTCCATCCGCTCTTCCTCGGTTCGATTTCGGAAGACGAACAAGAAACCACTGTCGACGCCGACTTGACGCTTCGCGTCCATACCGGTCGCGTACATCTCGTAGTACTGTTCATCCCGGTCGTTCAGTTGCGGAATCGAGAAGCGCATCGATACCTCGTGGGCCGAGCCGTCGAGCAGGAGGTCGACTTTTTTCAACATCTCCGTCCGGTCTCGTTGTCGGAACGTCGTCAAGAGCGGGATGCGCTCTTGCATCTTATTCGGGGCGATGCCGGGCAAATCGAGCAGACGGCGGGCGTGCACGTTCATGAACAGGACGCTGCCGTTCGATTCGGTCAAGACGAACGCCTCGTTCGACGCTTGTAAAATCGACTGGATGATATCGCGCTGGCGGGCGATGGCGTTCTTCTCGCGCTCGAGCATCCGTTCGACTTTCTTACGGTCGCTAATGTCACGCATGACGGCGACGCGGAGCGTCTGGCCTTGATACGTCACCTCTTTCGGGTACACTTCCATCTCGAGGAACGTGCCGTCCTCGCGTCGACCGATGACTTCGTACGGCGTCTGGATATGGTTGCGGATACGTCGCAAGACGTCGGCCCGGTAGCCTTCGGCGATGAACTCGATAGTCTGGCGACCGACCATGTCTTCAGCGGGGATGCGGAAAATCGTCTCGGCCGCCTTGTTGGCGTCGAGAATCGTCCCGTCCTCATGGAACAAAACGGCTTCGATGACCGACTCAGCGAACATCCGATAGCGCTGTTCTTTATGGAGCAACTCGCCTTTTAACGCAATCTCCGGGCTGACGTCGAAGACGAAGAAGAAGAAGCCGATGACGCGGGCTTGCTCGTAGACGGGATGCATGAACAGCTTCCCGACGAAGTGGGTCCGGTCTTTCCGTTGAAACTTCCATTCGCGGTCGCCACGATCGAGTGCGACGCGGAGCATCTGTTCGAACGATAGCAAGCGTTCGGTCTCGTCCTGGTAATGCGTCCGTTTCTCGCTCAATTCGCGGGACTCGAAGAGGGCGAATGGGGTCATCTCGTATAAGACTTCATGGGGGGCATAGCCGAACAGCTCGGTCGCCCCTTTATTGAATCGGTTGATGAGCAAGTTCGCATCGGTCATGATCATCGCCATGTCGAGCTCCGTATGCATCATCGCTTCGAAGGCGTTATGTTGGACCGTCACCCGCGTATCGAGCGGGAGCGGTTCGATTGAGAGAATATAGACGTCTCCGTTCGGGATGGCGTGGATGCGGATGGTCGGCATCTCGTACATCCAAGGGAGTCCTTGTTCCATCCGGCGCGACAGCTCCATCGTAATCGGGGATTGATTGACCATATGAAAGATGTTTGAACGCGTCTGTAAATCTTCAGGAAATTGTTTTAAGAACGGTCGGTTCGCTTGCACGATCGTGCCGTCTGTTTGAATTAAGGCGACACCGTAAGGCAAAGCATGCAACAGGTCGTTCTGGAGATGCACTCTTTTCTCCATCAACGGGTAATCCCTCCTTCTATAAATCAAACGGGTACATCCTCATACCATTCGACACCTGTGCCTTTGTTTTCCTGCCTAGAGACGGTAAAGTAATAGTGAACGAACGATGGAGAGGACGATGAACGTGAAAGGAATGGGCTTGAGTCTCATACTCGGACTTGTGCTTTGGTGGATGGACGCCCCGGTTTGGGCGATCGTCACGGTAATCATACTTGGTCTCGTTTGGTTCATCTGGCGGAAGCGCCTATCGACGATTGACCGAATCGACCGCATGGACGGACGTGAGTTCGAGTTGTTTTTAGAGGACGTGTTCCACGCGCTCGGCTACAAGGTGACCGTCACACCGGCGTCTCGTGACTTTGGCGCCGACTTGTTGCTCGAGACACCGGACGGCTGGTCGATCGCCGTCCAGGCAAAGCGCTACGAGAAAGTCGTCGGGCTCGAGGCGGTCCAACAAGTGGCGGCGGCCGTTCCATACTATGGGGTGGATGAGGGATGGGTCGTGACGAACTCGTCTTATACGGAAAGTGCCTATGAATTGGCGGCACCAAATCAAGTTCGTCTGATTGCAAGATCAGAGCTCGAGCAACTGTTGAAAGAAGCAGGGTTTAAGCGCTAGGGCAGGCGGTTTTCACATGTTTGTCAAGATGACGGATTGTGTCGAAGAAAAAGGGGTTGTCTTTTTGTTCAAACGGTGCAATAATCATCTTCGTCATATGAAATATGTAGTAGTTGAACAGAGAGATTCGGCTACACGAAACAACATTGGGGTTTCACAGAATGACCAACCGGACAAATAGAAAATTCGTGGTTGGAACGTATTAGGAGGAAAAGCGGTGCGCAAATTAATTTATGTAAAAGGTTGCGTCTTTACGCAAGGCGAGGCAACCATTTATGACGAGACAAATGATGCGATCGGATCTGTTCACCGCGACGCGGAAGGCAGTGTCCAAGTGCACAATTTGTCTGGCCGACAAATCGCTCTCGGGAAATATATCCCGAACTGTCAGAAATGGGTCGTGATGAACCACGACGGGCAAGCGATTGGTCAATTGAAAGACAAATTCTCGTTATTCGGGAAAAAGTGTGAGTACAACGTCTATGAACGCGGGCTCTATACGATTCAATACGACGTCGAGCGCTACAAGTTCAGTGTACGCGACAAGGCGGGCAAGTTAGTCGCCGAGCTTCGCAAGCACGAGGACGACAGCTTCTGTCTGACGAAAGAAGCCGACCAGCTCTCGATGTTTGAACTATTGTCGGTCTTGAAGACGCTGAGCGTCAAATCACGGATGCCGCTTGCGGTTTCTGTCTGAACGTAACGACAAGCACCAGCCTTCGGGTTGGTGCTTTTCTGTATGCAAAAAACCGCTTCATCACATGAAGCGGCCCAAGTATTGTTTTGCCTCGAGCTCGAGTGTCGTGACGCGGTGGGCGTACAAACAGAGCTTCAAGACGTGGATGATGTTCGGATGGGAGTGTCCCATTTTCTCGACCGAGCGTTTTGCCCGGGTGTCGAGCAAGTCGATTGGACTCGTCGACTTGGCATATTCGGCATATAACCGATAAAAATCGATTGGCGAGATGAAGTCGTCCTCATCACGGTCCGGGTTGTTAAAGATGAGCGCAAGCAGCGAGCTCGTCTCTTCAAGCGAGAACAAGTGCTTCAAGTCGTCGAGCAAATAGATGATTGCCGCCTGTTGCAAGGAATATTTCTTTCCGACGCGCGGGACGCCGATAATTTTACGCACCTCGCGCTTCGTCCAGTTTTGAATCGTCGTCGCCGATAAATGCTCGCCGGTCAACGTGTTGGCGAGAGCGACGATTTGATTGATGGACAGTCCGTTCTTTTCAATATGAAACAAATGGATTTTACGGAGCTCTTTCGGAAAGTGGTCACGGACTTCTTCCGGGAATAAGGCGATGGCCCGATCGACGTCGCCAACTTGCATATAGTGAAGGCAGTCCGCCAAAGTTTGAATTGAAGTTGCGTCGCGCATAAAGCCACCCTTTCTATAGCCGGCTTCGTTCGCCGTCTATACAGTCATTTGACCTCATTCTACCAAATGTTTGAAAAGGAAGCTAGGTTCAGACCCGATTAAGGTATAATGTAAACGTAGAAAAACTGTAGCTAAAGGTGGTCTATCGATGAATGAATGGGTCAGCTCTATCTTATCGATCGTCCTCGTCCTCGTATTCCTCGTCGGACTCGAACAAGTCGGCAAGCGTCTAGGTTGGACGGACGAAACAATTCGTAAAAGTGTACATATCGCGGTCGGACATTGGTCGCTCCTCGCCGTCTGGCTCATGGAGACATGGTACGTCGCGGCAATCCCACTCGTGTTCTTCACGTTCGCGAACGCGTTCCTTCTTTATAAAAGTCCGTCGCCGGTGCATCAAACCGAACGGAAATCATTCGGCACCGTCTATTACCCAATCGCACTGCTCGTCATCTTATATTTCTTCTTTGAATCCGAGCCGCTCGCCTTCTTGGCCGGTTCGCTCGTGTTGGCCTGGGGGGACGGCTTGGCCGCACTCATCGGTCGCAAGTATGGCACGGTGACGTACGACTTATACGGTCAAAAGCGTTCGTTCCAAGGCAGTATGGCCATGTTCCTCAGTTCATATGCCGTTCTCTTTTTATTGTTTTTGTGGGATGATGTTCCCCTTTGGCAAGTGGTAACATATGGGTTCATCATTTCCGTTGTCGCGACGCTGACAGAAGCGATTTCGTATCGAGATTGGGATAACTTTACAATTCCGATTGTAGTGGCTGTCGCCACATCGTTATTGTTGTAAATCATTTGCTCGATTGTAAAGAAAACGTTGCTTGTCACTCCCGGCAAACATTTGTATACTGTGATTCGTACTGAAACCATTCAGCGACGTGCGTCGAAGCCATTCGATGCATTCATCAGATAAAAATAGAACGTAAAGGATTGAGTGAACGCATGAGCTTTTTAAATCAATTATTAACGATACTCCCAGCCGATCGCGTCAAACAAGACGAGCCTTTGTCGGCGCACACGTATACAAAGCTTGGCGGGAACGCGGACTATTTCGTGGCACCGCATACGTATGAAGAAGTTCAGGCCGTGCTTGAACTCGCACACCGCGAGAGCATGCCGTTCATGATTCTCGGGTTCGGTTCGAACTTGATCGTCCGGGACGGGGGACTCCGCGGCATCGTCTTGAACTTGAACGAACTGAAGACGATTCGTCGTGAAGGCAATCACGTCATCGCGCAAGCAGGGGCTGCCATCATCGACGTGTCGCGCCAAGCGCTCACAGAAGAGCTGTCAGGCCTCGAGTTTGCCTGCGGTATCCCGGGAACGGTCGGCGGTGCCGTCTACATGAACGCCGGTGCCTACGGCGGTGAGACGAAGGATGTGATCGTCAGCGCGGTCGTCTTGACGCCCGAAGGCGAACTGCTCACGCTCACGAAAGACGAGCTCGACCTCGACTATCGGACGAGCCGAATCGCCAAAGAGGGGCTCATCGTGCTTGAAGCGACGTTCGCACTCGAGCCGCTCGCGTACGAGGCCATCAAAGAAGTGATGGATGACTTGACGTACAAGCGCGAGTCGAAGCAACCGCTCGAGTACCCGTCATGTGGCAGCGTCTTCAAACGACCACCGGGCTACTTCGCCGGCAAGTTGATTCAAGACTGCGGCCTGCAAGGGAAACGCATCGGCGGCGCCGAAGTGTCATTGAAGCACGCCGGCTTCATCGTCAACATCGCCGACGCGACAGCGACCGAGTACATCTCGCTCATCCGTCACGTCCAAGCGACGGTGAAAGAGAAGTTCGAAATCGACTTGGAGCCAGAAGTGAAAATCATCGGGGAAGATATCGCCGTCGAAAACGCATAAAAAAGACGCTTGAACGACAATTCGTTCAAGCGTCTTTCGTTTAGGCTTGGAGCTGTTTCGTGATGGCTTCTGACGCCGGGATGAACGGATAGTCGAGGTCACGGGCGACAGCCTCATACGTGACCGTACCGTCGATGACGTTCAATCCTTTGAGGAGGGCGGCATTCTCGCGAAGCGCTGTGAAGATGCCTTTTTGCGCGCACTCGATAATATACGGCATCGTCGCATTCGTCAGGCCGAGCGTCGACGTGCGTGGGACGGCGCCTGGCATGTTCGCAACCGCGTAATGTTGAACGCCGAAGCGCTCGTACGTCGGTGCGTCGTGTGTCGTGATGTGATCAATCGTCTCACAAATCCCGCCTTGGTCGATGGCGACGTCGACGATGACCGAGCCCGGTGACATCTGTTGCACCATATCTTTCGTCACGAGCTTCGGAGCTTTCGCACCAGGGATCAACACCGCGCCGATGACGAGGTCGCTTTCGGCGACTTGTTTGGCGATGTTATAGCTGTTTGAGATGAGCGTGTTGATCGTGTTGCCGAACTGGTCGTCGATTTGACGAAGACGGGCTGGACTGATGTCCATGAGCGTCACGTTCGCACCGAGGCCGATGGCGATGCGGGCCGCATTCGTCCCGACGACCCCGCCGCCGATGACGGTCACGTTCGCACGTGGGACGCCTGGGAGACCGGATAAGAGGATCCCTTTTCCGCCGTGCGGCTTCTCTAAAATCTGTGCCCCGATTTGAGCTGCCATGCGTCCTGCGACTTCACTCATCGGTGTGAGGAGCGGGAGCGTCCGATCGATTTCCACGGTCTCGTAAGCGATTGCGGTCATGCCCGAATCGACGAGTGCT
This sequence comes from Exiguobacterium alkaliphilum, assembly GCF_018138125.1. Taxonomy (NCBI): domain Bacteria; kingdom Bacillati; phylum Bacillota; class Bacilli; order Caryophanales; genus Exiguobacterium; species Exiguobacterium alkaliphilum. Next base: position 56,030 of record NZ_CP073101.1, on the reverse strand, counting down.
TTCGTCAGTTCCGGCTCGGCCGCCAAGTGAAGGTACGTGAAGAGCGTCAAATCGCGACGGAAGTAGCGATATTCCGACGGTTGTGGCTCTTTTACTTTGAGCGCGAGCTCGACGTGGTTCCATACGTCTGCTGCCGTGTCGACGATTGTCGCACCAGCGTCAACATATTCCATGTTCGTGAAGCCGCTCCCTACGCCTGCTTCCGTTTCAACGAGCACGTCATGCCCGAGCTCTGTCAATACGGCTGCCCCCATCGGCGTCAGTGCGACACGGTTTTCGTTGTTTTTAATCTCTTTCAATACCCCGATTTTCATGATCCGTTCCCCTTTCAATTCCTTGACACAATTTGTTCACACTTCTAGTATAGACCCTTCCGAAAAAGCTGTCTTTATCCCACATTCTAAAAATGAAGACCCTCACTTTGTGAAAAATCACAAGGTGAAGGTCTGGTGTCTCAACGGTATTGGTCGGCTTTAATCGCCAAGTAAATCGTGGCCCGTTCTGGGAGCGAGGCCCGCGTGATTTGGGTCAATTCTTCAATCCGTCGCACCCGATACAATACCGTGTTCGGATGGATATGGAGATGGGCGGCAACTTGTTTCACGTTGCCATCGAAGTAAAAGTACCACTCGAGCGTCGTCACGAGTTCGGTTTGATGGGTCTGGTCGTACGCTTTCAGCCGTTCGAGCGTCGGGTGTGTCTCGAGGCGGAGGTTGATGCGACGGGCGAGGTCGGGCACGAGTTGATAGATCCCGATTTGTTCGAACGTGCGGGCGTTCACCAATTCAAGCGGGAACTTTCGCCGTAGCGAAGTGACACGGCGCGCTTCCTCCGCGGCATGATAGAGCGTCTCGCTCTCGAAAAAGCGACGGCTGATGCCAAGCGTCGGATTCGCCTCGGGGAACTTATCCTGAAGAAGCGTCTCGAACCGCTCAGCCCAGTCAAGTAGCATCGTCTCTTCTTCGGCCAATTCCGTTTTCATGTAATGCCAGACGAGTAATTGTTGTCCGTCAATCGCTTGGAGGACGACCTCAATCGACTGTTGGGTCGCCAGTACATAAAAGAGTCGCTCGGCGAACTGCGGGGTGATCGGTTGCAGACAGTCGATGACCGTCAATCGACTCGCCACGGCAATCGGCGCGAGTTCGTTCAAGCGCTGCTGGTTGGTCGGGCTGAGAGCCGGGGTCGCTAACACATCTAAGAAGAACCGTTCGAGCTCGGCATCGATGCGGCGTTCGTGCATCGCGATCGTCATGAGCAATTTCTTGGCGATGGAAGCCCCTTCTTTTAAGACGGTCAGCTCTTGTTCCGAGAAAGGGGTCGGGCGGGCCAAGCTCCAAATATACCCGAGCACATCATCATGCTGTTTGATGACGACGGCCGCCCGTTCGCCGAGTCCGACGGCGAGCCGCGCCGGGATGACGACGGGATCGTCGCTATCGATGACGTGCTGTAACATCCCACTTTCCCATAAGTCCTCAATGACCGTCTCCGGGACACGGCGACCGATAATCGTGGCGATGCGAGCCGGATCGGTCGAGTCGGGATGGGTGCTGTAGGCGAGCAGTTGATGATGGCGGTTCTCGATCGTGATCGGTGCGCGAATCGCTTGGCCAATCGCCTCGGCGAGCGTGTCGAGTGATTCATAGGACTTCTGCAAAAAAGGCATGTCGATTCCTCCTCTCCTTTGAGTATACCGTCTCTCTTGTGAAACTTCACAAAAAGATGGGGGAGTGGGAATGGACATGCCCGATTCGATTAAATTGGGAAGAAGAGACCGACGACGAGACCGAGCAAGGCACCGACGATGACTTGGAACGGTGTATGGCCGACGAGTTCGTTCAAAATTGGCGTCTCGTGCTTGATTCCTTTGAAATAATCGTTCAAAAGCCGCGCCTGGAATCCGACCGCTTGGCGGACGCCGGTCGCATCGTACATGACGATCGTCGCGAAAATCAAGGCGAGGGCAAACATGCTAGAGTCGAGTCCCTCCATCCGTCCGATCACGGTCGCGAGGGCGACGACGGTCGAAGAGTGGGAGCTCGGCATGCCGCCTGAGGCGAACATGATTTGCAGTTCGAAGTCTCTCGTTTTAATGAGTTCTGTCACAAGTTTGGCCGCCTGCGCGATAAACCATGCGAGGAGGGCGGCGAGTAAGGGTTCGTTAAACAGCAATCGATTCACTTCCTGTCTGACAATGGTATCTTCACTATACCCGATATGACGCCACCGTAGACGTAAAGATTTCGTCAAAAAAAGCGCCAGTGGCGGAAGCCAGCTGACGCTTTCTGGTCGATTTTTGTTACCCGATGACGCCTTCAGTTTCCTGAAGTTTGTCCGCGATATTCTCGATGATATAGCGGTTGCGTGGATGCTCTTGGCACTCTTTTGAACATGAGCGCATCTGTTTCGGCTCACATTCTTCACAACAGAAGTGCTGGGCATTACACACCGGGTTGGCACAATTAACGTACCGGACCGTCTTCGTGCCGCAGTGCATGCACGCAGAGACGATGGACGGGTTGACCGTGTTGACCGGGACGTTGATGCGCTCGTCAAAGACGTACAGCTCACCTTCCCAATCCTCGCCTTTTGTCGCCTCGTCTTTTCCGTACATGACGACGCCACCTTTTAAGTGGAAAATGTTGTCGTGACCTTGGTCACGCATATATGCGGTAAATTTCTCGCAACGGACGCCGCCGGTGCAATACGTGAGAAGCGTTTTCCCTTCGTAGAGGTCCTTGTTCTCTTCGAGCCATTCTGGCATGTAACGAGAAGCCTCTACGTCGATCTTGATCGCATTTTTAAAGTGACCAAGGTCGTACTCGTAGTTGTTACGAACGTCGAGGATGACGACATCATCGCGATGCATCATCTCTTTCCATTCTGCAGGTTCGAGGTATGCACCGTGCTGTTTCGGCACGTCAAACTCGCCATCAAAGCGCCACGTCACGAGTTCCTTTTTGTGACGGACAAAAATTTTCGAGAACGCGTGCTCCTCGACTTCATCGATTTTGAACTCGATGTCGCTGAAGTACGGGTTCGCTTTCAAGTCGTTCATGTACTGCTCGGTCTGTTCCCACGTACCAGAGCACGTCCCGTTGATTCCTTCGGAAGAAATCAAGATGCGTCCTTTGATGCCGAGGTCTTTACAGTACTTCAAGTGCTCTTGTGTGAGCGCTTCTGGGTCTTCGATGTTGACGTACTTATAGTACAACAACACGCGCATTGGTTTTGTTTCCATTTGTGTTACTCCCCTGTGTTCAGTTTTTTGCAGGAAAACGAACGTTGGGTTGTGTCGTTCGACGAATGGGCTTGCCTGCAACCACAAGTCCATTATTATATGATAGATATCACAGCTAATTTTCGCAAATACTTTTTAATTTTTTTTAAGCCGAGCAGGGGGACGTGTCCTCAGACGCGAATTCGGGTACAAAATAGTAATGAAAGCCAAAGGTGGAAATCGATATGCTCACATCACTTGAACAGTGGATCATCCAATTGATTGAATGGCTACAAGAGCTTCCAGGCGGTCCGTGGGCCGGACTCGGGGCCCCGTTCTTAGAAGCGATTTTTCCGTTTCTCCCGCTCGTCCTCATCATTTCGGCGAACGCGGCAACATATGGGTTCCTACTCGGGACGTTACTGTCTTGGGTCGGCAGTTTGCTCGGCACAATCCTCGTCTTCACGGCCGTCCGCTACGTCTTCCGAAAACCGATGACGCGTTGGCTCGAGAAACATAAACAAGGGGTCTATTGGCTTGAACGGATTAATCATATGAGTCCAATCTCGCTCGGGTTTCTCTATTCACTTCCGTTCATCCCCGTCAGTTTGATCACGTACTTACTCGCCCTGATTCAAATGCCGCTCCGCACGTTCATTATGGCGGCCGGATTTGGTAAATTGCTCGTCGTGTTGATTTTCTCGGTCATCGGCGACCAGTGGGAAGAGTTCATCCAAAGCCCGTTCCGTTTGTCGATGCTCGGATTATTACTGTTCGTCCTATGGGCGATTAGCCGTGGCCTCGAGGAACTGCTCAAGCGGCGCGCGTTCAAAAAACGGAACGAACAACTTAAACGTGAGCTCGACGCAAAACGAACGACCCTTTGAACGGATTAGATTCAAAGGGTCGTTTTTGTCAGGCTTTTTTCTTGAAGCGCGGGAAGTTGAATGCGATGGCAAGTCCACCGCAGATGAACAAGAGGAACGGATAAAACATGAACGGGACGAGCGCGGGGGACGCGGTGTTCGTCAATTCGGCAGCGATGAGGAGCTGTGCACCGTAAGGCAATAGTCCTTGGACACCGCACGAGAAGATGTCGAGCACGCTGGCTGATTTTTTCCGCTCAATCTCATACGTGTCAGCGATGTTCGCTGCGAGCGGACCTGCCACGAGAATGGAAATCGTGTTGTTGGCCGTGGCGACGTTCGTCGCACTGACGAGTCCGGCGATGCTCCATTCGGCGCCGGCCCGTCGCTGAATCCGCGAGGTGAGGGCGTCACGCAAGTAGGTAAGGCCGCCGTTATGGGAGATGAGTCCGACGAGTCCGCCCATGAAGAGCGTCAAAATCGAAATCTCTGCCATTCCAATCATCCCGTCCGCGACCGCCGTAACGAACGCGGTCACTGACAAGGTCCCGTCAAGTAGACCGATGATTCCGGTCAACACGATGCCACCGAGCAGAACGAGGATGACGTTCAACCCGGTCAAGGCGAGGACGATGACGGCGAGGTACGGGATGAGCTTGTACCATTCAAACGAAGCAATCTCGACAGAAGAGACCGTGCCGCTCGATAGGACGGCAAGGAGAACCGTCGTGATAATCGCGGCCGGCAAGACAATCCAAAAGTTCGTCCGGAATTTGTCACGCATGTTCGTCCGCTGCGTTCGCACGGCGGCAATCGTCGTGTCAGAGATGAACGACAAGTTGTCTCCGAACATGGCGCCACCGACGACGGCTGCCGCGGCGATGGCGATATTGACGCCGCTCTCTTCGTGGATACCGAGCGCGATTGGGGCGAGGGCGGCAATCGTACCGGTCGATGTCCCCATCGCCATCGAGATGAAGGCGGCGATGACGAACAGTCCACTTAACAGGAGCGAAGGCGGGAGCAACGTGAGCGCCGCGTTGACGGTCGCGTCAATCGCCCCAATCTCGCCCGCGACGTTCGAGAACGCACCGGCGAGGAGAAAGATGAAAATCATAATCAAAATGCCCGGATTGCCGGCACCTTGGGCAATCCGTTCCACCGTTTGGGTGACGCTGCCTTTCGTCATCGTAGCCGCGACGATCAAGGCGATGAGTGCCGCGATGAGTACCGGGAATTTATAAAAGTCACCATAGTAAACCCCGGCCCCGATAAAGAAGGCAAGGAAGACGAGTAAAGGCAAGAGTGCCCATTTGTTTGCAGTTGGTTGTTCCAATCGTTTCACCTCATTCATAGAAATAAAAAAGAGAGCCCTTCGAAAAAGGCTCTCTCCATGTAAGAAGCGCCTTTTTCATCTTTCAAGCACGTGCTTGCTGGATTTGGCACAGGTTCCCCGCTGCCGAGACGTCGCAGGGCCAGTCCCTCGGTCTCTCTTGATAAAAAAGTCGGATGATTTAGTTATAAGACACGTTCCCTAACCTATCTGTTTCGAACCGGTTTGTCAATAGAAAATCCCTATGCGCTTCGCATAGGGATGAGTCAGGTCGTCAAATATTGAAAATGGGCGACCCGGTTGCGCCCGGCGTATTTGCCGCCGACGTAAAGCGCCCGGTCGGCGTTTCGAATCGTGTCGTCGAGTCGTTGATCACCGAACGCTTGAATCGTATCGACCCCGATTGAGGCGGTCACTTGGATGTCGATGCCGTCGACACGGAACGGCGTCGCTTCGATTTTTTGCCGGATACGCTCGGCGATTTCGACGGCCTGGTCGGTGTCGCAATGGTTCAAGAGCAGAATGAACTCCTCGCCTCCGTAGCGCGCCGCAAAGTCCTCGGTCCGAAGCGCCTGGCGAATCCGTCGGCCGAACTCTTGGAGAACGCCATCCCCGACTTGGTGACCATGCGTGTCATTGATTTTCTTGAAGAAATCGATATCGAGCATGGCGACGGAGATGGGGTACATCGATCCGTCTGAAATTTGTTGAATTCCATATTCGTAAAACGCCCGCGCGTTGGCGAGGAGCGTCAGACTATCCGTCCGGCTCTCGGTATACAAGCGGTCTCGCTCATGGCAGCGGCTAATCGTCCGATTGAACGATTTGAGCAGCTTGACGATTTCGCGCTGAATGATGAGCGGGTAACCGTAAGCGTGTTCGCCTGTCATGATGAGCCATGTGCGAATGCCTTCGATCTCCTCGGACCGGACCGAGATAAAACTATGATAGTCGTCATGGAACTCTTCGGATAATGGACCGTCCCATTCAAACCGCATCTCATACTCGACCGACGTTTCGAAAGGATGCGACGTTTCGAGTAAGTCGAACACGCGGGGCCTTTCGACTGGTTGACGCGTCTTCAAGTCGAAGTAGAGCGAGCGGTCGAACAAGGCGAACTCGACGAAGCCGGCGTCATATTGATTCAGCCGTTCACACTGGTTTAAAAATACTTCAATCGCTTGGGCCTCGCTTTGCGACAAGGAGACAGCTTCTTTTGCCTCGTCATACTGCTCGATGAGCGATTTGAACGCGTCTTGCCGTCCTTTTTGAATTAACAGCCGCTTGATGAAAAACGTGAGCGCGGCGGCGATGCTGCTGACGACGAGCAAGTTCGTCTCGCGGAAAAAGGAAGCGGCCAAAATAAAGACGAGGCTGACGATATACGTGTAAAACGCGATGCTTAAAAAATCACGGACGGGCACATCGACACGGAACCACCAACCGACTTGATACTTTTGAATGACGGTGTTCACGATGATGGCGAGAATCAGTCCGGCGAGCGGGAGGAACGAGTCTTGCGTATAAAACCCAAGACCGGTCTGTCCGCCGAGCGCCAAATAGACGCTTGCCGGGATGGCGAGTTCTAAGAAAGACGTGATCGCATTCCACGGGTACGTGAAGCGGAAACGCCTGAGCGCGACGCGCGGCTTCAAGTTGACGAATTGGAAGACGAGCAATCCGATTTGGTTGACGAATAACGCTGTCTCAAAATCGAAGAATAAAAAGATGATGAGGACGATGCTTTCTGAAAATGTGAAATAAACGCCTTTACGCTCGATTGAGTCCATTTGGAAGATGATGACGAGTAACGCGATCAAGATGAACGGCAGCGGCTCGATCGCCGGTGCGTTCAATACGCCTGTCGCGAACAAGGTGACGGTCAGCAGAAGAAATAAACTCCAAACACCCCAACCGAGGGCAGACATCTTGCGGAAATGGTTCATGGCCCCTCCTACTGTGGGAAATCGATGGTGTATCGTAAAATTCGGCATGATGCGGCGACAGTCCTGCCTAATCCTCATGATGGCGGAATTCTAGCATTGAGTCTACAGGAATTATCCTCTATAATGAAATTGCTTTTCAACCACATAGACGAAAGTCGATGAAAAAGAGAGTAACGATTGTCGAGTCAACAAAGCGACCTAGGGATTGGTGAGAGCCTAGGCTGACAGACGTCGCGAAACGCACTTTTGAGATGCTACCCGAACCTTGAGTAGGCGTAGCCGGGGGACCCCCGTTATCACCGATAAAGCGGTCTGCGTCATGCAGGCAAGAAGAGTGGTACCGCGGGCCATCCCGTCTCTTTGCATCTGTGCAAAGGGCGTTTTTTTTATGTTGTGAATGAGGACAAGGAGGAAATGAAATGAGTTATGAACGCAAGTATGCAGAAGCACTGTCCCGTGTCATCGGCGACGAACTGACGGTCGACCAGATTGAGGACTTGATCGAAAAACCAAAACATGAAGCACACGGGGATCTCGCCTTCCCGTGTTTCCAACTCGCGAAAGCGTATCGCAAGGCCCCGGTCATGATCGCGACAGATATCGCGAACGACTTGAACGACGACTTGTTCACGAAAGTCGAGGCGGCCGGCCCATACGTCAACGTCTTCTTGAGCCGTGACGTCGTCTCGCAAGAAATCATCAACACGGTGCTCGACGAAAAGACGGACTACGCGACGCACGCGACGCGTAACGAGACGATCGTGACCGACTTCTCGTCACCGAACATCGCCAAGCCGTTCTCGATGGGCCATTTGCGCTCGACCGTGATCGGAAATGCGATCAACCAAATCGCGCGTAAGAACGGCTACGACGTCGTCGGCATCAACCACCTCGGCGACTGGGGCACCCAGTTCGGAAAGCTCATGGTCGCGTATAAGAAATGGGGCGACGAGGCAGCCGTGCGCGCCAACCCGATTGCAGAGCTTTTAAAGTTGTACGTCCACTTCCATGAGGAAGCGAAGACGCAACCGGAGCTCGAAGACGAAGGTCGCGCTTGGTTCAAGAAGCTCGAGGACGGAAACGAAGAAGCGACCGAGCTTTGGCAATGGTTCCGTGACGAGTCACTGAAAGAGTTCCAAAAAGTGTACGACCTTCTTGGTGTCGAGTTCGACAGCTTTAACGGGGAAGCGTTCTACAATGACAAGATGGACCGCATCGTCGGCATGCTCGAAGAGAAGAATCTTCTTGTCGAGAGTGAAGGGGCGATGGTCGTCTCACTCGAAGACGAGAACTTGCCACCGTGCTTAATCAAGAAAAAAGACGGTGCGACGCTTTATGCGACGCGTGACCTCGCGGCAGCCGTATATCGTCATGAGACGTACAACTTCGTCCAGGCGAACTACGTCGTCGGCGGCGAGCAGGCGCTTCACTTCAAGCAACTGTTCTCTGTTCTTCGTAAACTCGGTTACGACTTCGTCGATGGGATGCACCACGTGCCGTTCGGCTTGATTTTGCAAGAAGGGAAGAAGATGTCGACGCGTAAAGGCCGCATCGTCCTCCTCGAGGAAGTGTTGAAAGAAGCGATCGAGAAAGCGCAAGCGAACATCGCCCAGAAGAACCCGGAACTTGCGAACGCGGACGACGTGGCACGCATGGTCGGTGTCGGCGCGGTCATCTTCCATGACTTGAAGAACGAGCGCATCAACAACATCGAGTTCGACCTCGACAGCATGCTCAAGTTTGAAGGGGAGACAGGTCCGTACGTGCAGTACACAAACGCACGCGCGAACTCACTTCTTCGTAAAGGGAATTACGACGGATCGGCTTTCACCGGTGCGGACGACGATTACACATGGGGTGTCGTGACGATGCTCAACGCGTTCCCACACGTGATCACACGTGCCCACGAGCGTCGTGAGCCGTCAATCATCAGCCGTTACGTCCTTGACTTGGCCCAAGCGTTCAACAAGTATTACGGCCACGTCCGTGTCTTGGAAGAAGACGCCGGCAAACAGTCGCGTCTCGCCCTCGTCAAAGCGGTGACGATCGTCTTGACCGAAGGACTCCGTTTGATTGGTGTTCAAGCTCCAGAGGAAATGTAAGCACGACAAAAGGGACCTGTTTTTTTAAGGTCCCTTTTCTTATGCCTTCATCCGTGTCACGGTCCGTGCTTCGGTATCGTACAAACACCATTCCCGATCGAAAATGATCGCGCCGACGTTGATCACGTAGCGTTTCTTTTTCAATTTAAACGGCGTCCCAATCTCCCAAGGCAACGAGCGACCTTTTCGGTAAATGCCGGGGATATGACTGTGCCCGATAAAGACGAGCGGGTACTTGCCTTTGTCGACGATTGGCTCCCAGTCCTCGTTCCACTTCACTTGATGGCCATGCAAAAACAATGCCTCATCGAGCGTCGTCTGTTCCGGCAAGAGCGCGATGCGCGTCTTGATTGGGTGAGACACGACAAGCACCTCGTCGATTCGCTCCTCTTGATTGCCGCGCAGGCTCGGGAACGTGAGGAGTGCCTCATAGTCCGGGTCGTACGTGACGACGTCTGTCACGTCATGGAACCGTTCATTGCGCCGCTTTTTGCCGATATGGCACTCGTACAAGTCGCCGAGGCAAAGGATATGTTCCGTCTCGCGCCGGACGGATTCGAGGACGGCTTTCAAATCAGCGAACGAACCGTGTGGGTCACTGATGATGGCGAGTTTCATCTGTAATTCGTGAACTGGGCGTCGACCGACAACTCGAGGTCTCGAACGAGTTGCATGACGGCTTGGAGGTCATCGCGCGACTTGCCTGTGACGCGGATTTGGTCGTCTTGAATTTGTGACTTCACTTTCAGTTTCGATTCTTTGATGGCGTTGTTGATTTTCTTCGCGTCATCCTTGTCGATGCCGCTCTTCAACTTGACGCGTTGACGGACCGTACCACCGAGGGCGCGTTCAACTTTTTGGTAGTCGAGGTTTTTCGTCGGGACGCCACGTTTAATCATCTTCGTGATGAGGACGTCTTTTAATTGCTCGAGTTTGTAGTCATCATCGGAGACGAGGACGAGGTCACCGTTTTCAAGTGACATCTCACTTTTTGACCCTTTGAAGTCGTAGCGGTTCAAAATTTCTTTCTCCGCAATTTGAATCGCGTTTTTCACTTCTTCGAGGTTCATTTCTGACACGATATCAAAAGAATTGTCTTTTGCCATGTTTCATCCATCCTTTATGAGGGTTTTGTTATAATGATAGCAGATTTGAAGTAGTGAAGGAGTGAAAGAATGGAACGTACTATCGATCAACAGACAAATGTAGATTTAGACCATATGGCATATCACGGGAAAGACCTCGGGGTGACGTTTAAAGACAACATCATCCGGTTGCGTGTTTGGTCGCCCGTCGCCGACGGCATGACCGTCAAGCTTTTCCGGACGGCAAAAGCCCGTAAGTTCGAGCGGATGGAGCTTGAGCGCGCCGAGAAAGGGACTTGGGTCATCGAACTCGACCGGGAAACGTTCGAAGGACAGTTTTACGTGTTCGAGGCGGTCGTCGCCGGCAAACGTGTCGAATCGCTCGACCCGTATGCGAAAGTCGTCGGTGTCAACGGCAAACGGGGCTGTCTGCTCGACCCGTCGTCGCTACAACCGGACCATTGGGTGAAAGAACGACCGCTCTTCCACTCTTCGCAAGAAGCGGTCATCTATGAGGCACACGTCCGCGACTTGACGAGCCATCCGGACAGCGGCGTCATGCATCGTGGTAAATTCCTCGGCATGACCGAGGTCGGCACGAAGACGCCGACCGGCTATCCGACCGGACTCGACTACATCACCTCGCTCGGCATCACGCATTTGCAACTCATGCCGTTCTTTGACTACGGCTCGGTCAACGAGGCGAAAGAAAGTGAAGACAATTACAACTGGGGTTATGATCCGGTCCACTATTTTGCGGTCGAAGGCTCGTACGCCTCGTCAGCGGACGATCCGGCCGCCCGTATCATCGAGTTGAAGGCATTGATTCAAGCGCTCCATGACCGCGGGATCCGTGTCATCATGGACGTCGTCTTCAATCACACGTATGATGCGTTGACGACGCCGCTCGGTCAGTTCGTGCCGGACTATTATTATCGGTTGAACGAGGACGGTACGCTCGCTGACGGGTCTAAGTGCGGCAACGATACGGCGTCGGAGCGAGCGATGATGCGTAAGCTGATCGTCGAATGTGTGACATACTGGGCGAAAGAGTTCATGATTGACGGCTTCCGTTTCGATTTGATGGGGCTGCATGACGTCAAGACGATGAACCAAGTCCGCAAAGCGCTCGACCGGGTCGACCCGTCCATCCTCGTCATCGGGGAAGGCTGGGATCTCGACACGCCGCTATCGGTACGCAAGAAAGCGAACCAACATAACGCCCGCAAGATGCCGCGCATCGCCCAATTCAATGACGCCATCCGCGACGGTGTGCGCGGTGACGTGTTCATCGAAGACTTGCCGGGCTGGGTGAGCGGCAATCTCGACATGACGGCCGACGTGAAACGTGGCATCGCCGGTGCGGTCACGAGTCAAAGCTTTGCCGATGAGCCAAACCAAGTCGTCAACTACGTGGAGTGCCATGACAACTTGACGCTTTGGGACAAGCTCGCCGTGACGAATCCGGACGATGACGAGACGACGCGCCGTCGTCGCCATCGACTCGCGACGTCCATCGTGTTGCTCGGGCAAGGGATTCCGTTCCTCCATAGCGGCCAAGAGTTCTTCCGGACAAAAGACGGAGACGAGAACAGTTTCAACTCTGGTGAAGTGATCAACCGCTTGGACTGGAGCCGGGCCGAGCTTGAGACGCCGAGCGTCGAGTATGTCAAAGGATTGATTAGTTTACGCAAGCAGTATCCGTTGTTCCGTCTCGAGAATGCGGAGCAGATTCGGAAACACTTACGTTTCTTCGACGAGGAGGAAGGCGTGATTGCGTATGAGCTACATCGCCACGTCGAAGGATACGTGGAACGTCATCTCGTTTACCATAACGGCCTTGAAGAGGCGGTCGACGTGAAGTTGCCGTCCGGGAAGTTTGAAGTGAACGTCGAAGATCATACGGTCAATTTGACGGCACCGCGTCTCATCGAAGACCGTCATATGACGATTACGCCATTATCGACGCTCGTCGTGACGGAACGTCGTCCGGATTACAGCAAGTACGCTGTCGCCGGTGGGGCCGCGCTCGCGCTCCTCGGTCTCTGGTACGTCACGAAAAAACGCAAGAACAAGCAAAAGTGAGCACAAGAAAAGGAGACGTCATTCCGTCTCCTTTTCGTCTGGTGCCTCGGCTTCGCTTGCTTCAAGTTGCATCATTTTTTGAACGAGGATGTGTCTTGGCATATGCATCAGTTCCTCAAGTGGTACGTTTAATTTCTTGGCAAGTTCGACCGCGGTCTCGGGTGATAGTTGAAGTGGGCGCATTCGCTCCCTCCTTTCGTTCCATTCATTCATTACCGTCAGTATACAGTAAAACGGGATGGAATGAGAATGTGTTCGCGGAACACATTGAAAATCGTCAAACGGTTCGGTCGTTGCTAAGCTTAAGCTAGGAAGTGATCAAATGTACAAACAAGTCGCAGACTATCAATTTCATCAGACAGTCGAATGGTTAGAGCGTGTCGGTGGAGGATGGATGTTGTATTTGGCGCAAACCGGTTTTCTATTTTTTGACGAGACGTTTCAAATCCAATGGAAACTCGCGTGGGAATGGACGCCGTGCGCACTTTATATAGAGCCACATGGAAAGAAAGCGGTCGCGATGTTCCGCGACTTGCAAACATACGGAGTCCTCGACCTCAAAACAGGGACGATGGAGTCTCATCCGATACCACGCGCGTTTCACGAGGATTGGTTCAGTAACTTATCGCATTGGGACGGGGACGATTTATACTTGTACTCGGCAGAGTCCGATCTCGTCGCCTTGAACGTGCGCGACAAGACGTTCCGCTACAGTCGTTACGAGGAAGTCCCTACGTTCGGTGCCGTCATCGACTTGGCGTATCAACCGGACTATGATTTTGAACGTTTCACGGCACCGGGGCTTGTCACGTTGTATGATGAATTGAATCGACGTTTTCTCGTCGAAGATGTCGCGGCGAAGGAACGGTGGGTCATCCCGTACGGCGGGGAGCGAGATACGGTCATCGTCGACCAAATCGGAACGACGACCGCCATCACGTCGACGACGTCGTTCCAGTTGTTTGACCGCGAGCACGAACGCTTCTCTTCTGACGTGTGTGCCGAGAACGCCTTATTGAAAGTCATGTTGTTAGACGAGTTGGGTGACCGGCTCGTCGTCTTGTCAACGCCACGCCGGTTTTGTCACAGCTGGATTCAAGTGTTCGAGCGTTGACGTTCCTGAACCTCATTCAAGGTTCAGGAATTTTTTGTGAAGACTCTGATGAAAGACCGTCAAAACGGGAAGAGTCTTGTGAGATGGAGAGGAGAGGACAAGAATGGAACGATTAGGACAGCATTTGGTCCGCTGGCGCTACATAGTTGTCGCGATTTGGACCCTACTATTGGCGGTATCGGTTTATTTCGGGCTACAGCTCCCTGGTGAGTTGAGGGGGAACGGGTTTGCGATTCAAGACGGTCGCTTCGCCCAAGTGGAAGATCAATTGAATGACCGGTTCGACCGGGCCGGGGCGTCGATGATCGTCTTACTTGAAGGCGGGGACCTCGACGCGGTGCTCGACGCACAGCGCGATCAACTCGAAACGGTGAACGGTGTCGAAGGTGTCATCACACCGAATGAGAATCCGGACGCGCGGTCCGGAGACGTCGCGTATTTGCTCCTCGAGTTTGACGACTACGAGACGGCCGAGGCGTCAATCGAGGCCGTCCGGGACGCGTTGATCACCAATACGGATACAGACGTACGCTTGACCGGTGAGCCGGTGTTTGCCGATGACTTGAACGAGGCATCGAAGAACGACTTGATTCGGGCCGAGCTGATTGGGATTCCGGTCGCGCTCGTCGTTCTCTTGCTCGTTTTCGGGACACCGCTCGCGGCGTTCATGCCACTCTTTGTCGGGGTGATCACGTTCATCGTGGCCGCCGGGGCGCTCTTTTTCTTCGCCCAATCGATGGAGCTTTCGATTTTCGTATTGAACGCGGTCGCCATGATTGCCATCGCGCTCGGTATCGATTTCTCGCTCCTGCTCGTCAACCGTTATCGTGAAGAGTTGGCAAAAGGGAAGTCGCGGGAAGCGGCAATCGTTCGGACGGTCGCAACGGCGGGACGTTCGATTCTTTTCTCAGGGCTTTGTGTGTTCGTCGGTTTGGCCGGGTTGTTGTTCATTCAAGTGGACGTCTTCCAAGCCATCGCGCTCGGCGCGCTCATCGCCGTCGCCGGTGCCGTCCTATCGGCGCTCACACTGTTGCCGTCAGCACTTTACATCGTCGGCGATGCGATCAACAAAGGACGTCTCATCAAGACGAACGAGGTCCGTTCTGAAGTGCGCTGGCAACAGCTCGCCCGTTTCGTGATGAAACGTCCGGTCGTGATGACGCTCGTTGCGCTTCTCCTCTTGTTGCCAAGCCTTTGGTTCGTTCGCGATTTAGAGCTGAACATTCCGGCCGCCGATGCGTTGCCGACATCGTATGAGTCACGTGCCGCCTTAGAACGCTGGGATGATGTGTTTGGCGCGACCGCGACGGATGCAGTCCTCTTGTTCGAGACGAACGATTTGACCGACTCGATGATTTTGGACGAGCTGGTCGCGTTGACCGACGAATTGAACGAAGAACCGATCGTCGATAACGTGACGACGTTCTTGACGGCATCCGGGCTCGAACCGGAAGCGTTCCAACAGCTCGCCGAAGTTGCTCCGGAACAACTTGAGGCGTTCGACCGGCTCGTCACGCTTGACGGCAATACGGACCTCGCCCTCGTCAACGTCAGCTTCGACGTGCCGCCGAGCGATAAAGAAGCGCAGGCGTTCGTCCGCGATTGGCGCGAGAAGGGGTTCGAGGTCGGGGGCCCGGCTGCGTTCAACGAAGAGATTTACGAGGAAATCTATGACAGCATCCCGTATGCCGTCATCACCGTCATCTTGGCGACGTTCGTCATCCTCATGTGGGCGTTCCGTTCCATCTTGATTCCAATTAAAGCGATCATCATGAACGTGCTCGGTCTCGGCGCGACGTTTGGACTCCTCGTCATCATCTTCGAATCGGGTTACGTCTATGACGCCGAGACGATCAGTATTTTGACGCCGGTGTTCATCTTCTCGCTCGTGTTCGGCCTGTCGATGGATTACGAGGTGTTCCTCGTCTCACGGATTGAAGAATATTACCGGGAGACCGGGGACAACGATTACGCGACGGAGATGGGACTCGCGAAGACGAGTAAAATCATCACGTCCGCTGCAATCATCATGATCGTCGTCACCGGCGCGTTCGCCTTCACCGGTGTCAGTCCGATCAAGCAACTCGGGGTCGGGATTGCGCTCGCTATCTTTATTGATGCGACAATCATCCGGATATTGCTTGTCCCATCCTTGATGAAGCTGTTCGGGGACTGGAACTGGTGGTGGTTCGGCAAGAAGAATTTACCGAAACGTAACTTACACTAAATGTACAGTTAATGAAAGAATACTGAAATTGTGGTAAACTGATTCTATTATTACGCGCAATTTTAGAAAGGAAGGGTTTTATGGATACCGAGAGGACGTGGCCTCTGTTCCAACTGCCGGACTTCTAGCGTTGAGTTTTTACAGCTGAATTCATGTAAAAATCAACAAACGGAAGATCGGAGATGGAACAGATGGAACCGCAGCTACGACTGAGGATCCTCCTCTCCGTTGAAAACGGGGAGGACAATCGGAATGAAACGAGTTGCTACCATAGTGCTCGGAACGCTGATTATGGCGTTCGGTTATTATTATTTGAATGAACAGTTTGGTTTGGCAGAAGGGGGCTTCGTCGGGTTATCGTTACTCGGCCGCTATTTATTTGATATCGATCCGGCAATCTCGATGATCGTACTCGACATCCCGTTCTTTTTAGTCGCATTGTGGTGGAAAGGCTGGCGTTTCGTCGGGCAAGCCGTGCTTGCGGCGTCGTCACTTTCGCTCAGCTATGCGATGTGGGATCGGCTCGACTTGCTCACGTTTGACGTACAAGTGTGGCCGGCAACGCTCTTTGCCGCCATCGCGAGCGGTATCGTGACCGGTTACGGTCTCGGGCTCGTCTTAAAGTCAGGCGGAGCGACGGGAGGGGACGATTTGTTCGCCCTCGGCTTGTCGAAGTGGACCGGAATTTCGGTCGGAACGATCCTCATCGCCTTTGATGTGATCGTCTTGGCGATTTCGCTCATCTATTTGCCGCTGTCGAATGCACTGTATACGCTCGTCGCCGTCTCGATCGCGGGACGTGTCGTCACGAAGATGATGACGGACGATGTGATTGAACAGCCTGCGCCGGCAGTCATGAAACCGAAGCTTGCACCAAAAAACGATCTCGCGTGAGATCGTTTTTTGTTTGAAATCATTGAATTGAACTTGCGATTCGTAATAAATCGTCTTTAGACAGGCGATGCCCCTTGTAATCAATCGCATATTCGACGCCTCCATCTTGCCAGCTCACCATTTGAGTGTCGTCCACGTCATTGAAATAAGCGTTTGACCCATCCCCTAATGTGACAGGTTCGTCCCACGTCGCGACATGGTTCCAACCGAGGTCTGTCGTCGCCCAGACGGTCAACTGTTCCGTGTCGTTTTTATAGACGAGACGAGCCTGATTTAATTGAATCACGTTGCCATATGTATCCGTCGATTTTAGAGGGAGATAGGTCGGCTCCGAAACTTCAAACGGAATAAAAGCGGTCGTGAAAGCGATAGGAAGAGGGACTGAACTGCGACCGATGAGTAGCAGTATGAAGGCGAATCCGAACAGATAAAGAAAGACACGTCTATTTTTTCTTCGTTCATTTGATGGAAACATACAAAGCTACTCCTTTTGAACAATTGATTGAATCTGCGTTCCTCAGTAACGAATGTCACAGCTTTTTCATCGCAACGTGCTTTACACTCGACATAGAAGGAGTGAAGCACAATGAAATGGATGATTCCAAAACAGCACGGCGCCTGGTCGATGCTGATTTTACCGTTTTTACTTGGTGGCATCGTCGGCGGCTGGACGCTCGCACACATCCCGTTCGCCATCGCCTGGCTGTTCGTCTACATGGGTACGTTTTTCTTGTTCCAATACGTGAAGCAACGGAAAAAGTCGCAAGAACTGCTTCGTACAGTCACCCTCTATCTGTTAATTGCAACCATCGCCGCGCTCCCTGTCTTCCTGACCGAATGGCGTCTCATATGGTTCGTTTTTGCGATGCTCCCGTTCGGTCTCGTCAACGCTTATTTCGCTAAAATGAAGGACGAGCGCAACGTTTGGAACGACGTCAGTGCCGTCACCTCGTTTTGTATCGGCGGGGTGGCCAGCTATTACCTCGGGGCGCGCGTCGTGGACGGGACGATGGTATGGCTATTCGTCTTACCGTACTTCTACTTTCTTGGCAGCATCTTTTACGTGAAGACGATGATTCGAGAGAAAAAGAGCCAAACGTATCGAAACGTTTCGTGGGGCTACCACGTCTTGCTCGTCATGGCTTTTATCGTGCTCGGTAATCCGTTACTTGCGTTGGCCTATGCGCCGAGTCTCATCCGAGCGATTGGTTTTTACGGGAAACAAGTCCCGATTATGCGCATTGGCATCATTGAAATCGCGAATTCTGTGTTCGTCCTAATCTGTCTGAGCGCCTATTTATATGTATAGAAGGGGAGACCCTTCTTTTTTAGTCGCTCGACGACGTACTCGAGATGACGGCCACTGTCGCGGCGGCCGTGGCCGCTTGTTGCATCGCGAGCAGATGGGCGAACGTTCCATGAAGTAGCAGTTCGCTCGCCTCTTCGGTAATGGTGTCGGCGGCGACGAGCTGCAAGGCGATGGTTAACGCATGCGTGTTGAACCAACGCTGCTTCTCGGTTTCAGCTACGACGATGTCGACCACGGCCTGGACCGTTTCGTCGGTCGGTTCGGTGACGATTGTGAGCAGGGCGAGCGGTGGCAGATGTTCGTTTCGGACGGTGATCTTTTGCCGTTGGAGCCGCTCCCGCCAATCGAGGAAGCGTGTGACGGCATCGGTCGGGTCGAGTTCACTGAAGGTGAGCAAGTGCGAAACGAGCTGGAGTTCGTTCGAGCGGGACACGTGGACCTTCAATGCCTCGTAGTACGCCTCGATGCGTTCATTCAAAGTGCTATGGTCGTCAAACGCTTGGACGAGGACGAGGGCGGACAATAAATCTTCTTCGCTCGTCAGCCACGGATGATGTTGTTTGAACGTTTGATAGAGGGACGTCGCCTCGTCGAGTCGGCGTTCCGGGTCGTCGACGTTCAGCAGCTGACTCGCGATGAACGGACGCAACGTGCTGTAACGGAAATGTTTCCGGTCGAGTAACTGATCGAGGCGTAGTGCCTCGTCGATTGCCGGGGCGACGTCTTCATATTTGGCGTCAAGGAATGAGAGCCAGACGAGACTGTTCGTTCCGCGGAACTTTGAGAACATGCCTGTCCTTTGTTTTAAGGCGGCCTGCGCTTGTTCAAACCTGGATGGGTCGAACGGGGCATCGTGAATGGCATAATGGATGGCCATCAACCGCCGGAAGTCATCGGTGAGCGACCATTTGGTGGCTTGTTTGATTGCATCGAGTGTCTCAACGTAACGGGTGTAACGCGTCGTCATTGTACATTCCCCCTTTTTATACGTATACGGACCACCACGAAAAATGATTCAAAAAACCGCCACGGGATTTTTCCGTGGCGGTTTGTCGTCATTGGACTTGTGTGTAGAGCTTCTGCATATACTCGTTCACTTCATCGGCTGCTTGGAACATCATGAACGAGTGTTGCAAGATGATCTCTGGCGAGAAGCCGAGGTCGAGGTCGAGCGTCGATGCGAGTGTGACGTCACGATCGCTGTCGAGGACGCAACGGAAGTATTTGAACTCTTGGTTGAACTCGTTCAAGGCGTTCAAAATCGGCAAGTCTTCGACGTAATCCGGTACGTGCGTCACGGTCGCGGCGTAGAGCTCGGCGTCCGTCGTCTTTTTGTTGAAGGCGATAATCATAACGGGCTGAGCCCCAGATTTAGTCGTTTCACGCGTCAAAAACGTTACGTGCGTATCTGTCTCGCTCTCTTTGAACGTCATGTTGCGTTCAGCGACGAGCGCTTTGAATGATTCCACTTTTTCTTCGAAGTTCACAAAGAAGTCCCCCTTAAAAGTCGTTACTCTAACTTTCGCCCATTTGGCTAGGGAAAGCAAGGGGAACTAGCGTTTCATCAACATTTTGATGGCCTCTTCGACCGTTTCCGACGTATCTTCGCCATCTTGTTGCGCCGTGATGATGCATTGCTCTAAATTCTTCGCGACGATAATCGTCGAGGCGCGGTCGAGCGCCGAACGGGCCGCGCTCAACTGGGTGACGACGTCACGACACTCTTTCCCTTCTTCCATCATGCGAATAATGGCCCGGATTTGACCTTCGACACGCTTCATCCGATTCAACACTTTCGCATCGTATTGATACTGTTCCATTCGATTCACCTCTATATAAAAATCGTTCAGTAACCCAACTATTTCTTGTGTAGTCTCATCTTAATACGTAGGGGAGTATGTGTCGAGTGACAACGTTTGATGGGAAGAATTTTTGAACGTTTACCATTTCGTCAAACATATTCCTTGCAATTAAATACCGCAGGGGGTATATTAATGACGTGGAAGTTAATTGTGCAACAAATCACAAACTCGAGTTGGACGCCCGCAACCAAATGAAGAGTAAGAACACCTCATTACACAAGAAAAGGATGGAGTTATAACCGATGAAAGCATCAGCTTTGAAACGACAAATGGATTTTGAAGTACCTGTGAACATCGTTGACGTCCGTGAACGCGACGAGTTTCAAGAAGCGCATATTGCCGGTGCGAACAACTATCCGCTTTCAGAGATGGCGGATTGGATTGACACGCTCGACCCGGATCAAGAATATATCGTTCTCTGTCGTTCAGGCGCACGCAGCACGCAGGCGACTTGGCAAATGGAGGCGAAAGGCTATAAAGTGGTCAATATAGAAGATGGCTTGATGAGTTGGCCAGGTGAAGTCGTCAAAGGAGGAAATGAGCAATGAGTAAAAAAATCGTAATCGTCGGTGGGGTCGCCGGTGGCGCTTCAGCAGCCGCACGCCTTCGTCGCTTAAATGAAGAGAACCAAATCGTCATGTTCGACCGGGGGGAGTATATCTCATTCGCGAACTGTGGTCTTCCATATTATATCGGTGACGTCATTCAAGACCGTCAAAAGCTGCTCGTCCAAACGGTCGAGGGAATGAACAAGCGGTTCCAGCTCGATATCCGCAATTTGACGGAAGTGACGAAAATCAACCGTGCTGAGAAAACGGTCACGGTCAAACACGTTCAAACGGGCGAGACGTATGACGAGTCTTACGATGTGCTCATCTTGTCGCCGGGTGCGAAACCGATTCGCCCGAACATCCCGGGGATTGAAGAAGCGGAAGACATCTTCACGCTCCGCAACATCCCAGATACGGATCAAATCCGCAGCTATGTCGATGAGAAAGCGCCGAAACATGCGACGGTCATCGGTGGCGGGTTCATCGGCATCGAGATGGCTGAAAACTTACGGGAACGTGGCGTCGATGTCACGCTCGTCGAGATGGCCGACCAAGTCATGACACCGCTCGACCGTGAGATGGTCTCACCGGTTCACGAACACATGCGTCTCCATGGCGTCGATCTTCAGCTGTCTGACGGTGTCGATTCCTTCTCTGAGAAAGGGAAACGTGTCCACTTGAAGAGTGGTCGCGTCATCGATACCGATATGGTCGTCTTGTCAATCGGTGTCGTGCCAGAATCGTCGATTGCGACGGAAGCAGGCCTTGAAACAGGCATGCGCGGCGCCATCCGCGTCAACGAGAAGATGCTCACGTCAGACCCGAACATCTACGCGATCGGGGACGCCGTCGAGGTGCTCGACTATGTCTTCAAAGAGCCGACGGTCGTTCCACTTGCATGGCCGGCCAACCGTCAGGGCCGCCTCGTCGCGGATATCATTAACGGTCGCGATGTGAAATACAACGGGACGATGGGAACGGGGATCGCTAAAGTCTTCGATATGACCGTCGCGTCGACAGGTTGGAATGAGAAGCGTTTGAAAGCGGCCGGTAAAGCGTTCGAAGCCGTCCACGTACACCCGGGTTCGCACGCAGGTTATTACCCGGGATCGACACCGGTGTCACTCAAGCTCTTATTCCACCCGACAACCGGTGAGATTTACGGTGCGCAAGGTGTCGGCATGAACGGTGTCGAAAAACGAATCGACGTGATTGCGACAGCGATGAAAGGCGGATTGACGGTCCTCGACCTCCCAGACCTTGAACTCAGCTACGCACCGCCGTTCAGTTCGGCGAAAGACCCGGTCAACATGATCGGCTACGTCGCCTCGAACGTCGTCCTCGGCGACAACGAAGTCGTCCACTGGGATGAGATTGAAGGCTTGGTCAAAAACGGCGCGACATTGCTCGACGTCCGTGACGAGTCGGAACATGAACTTGGGAAAATCCCGGGATCGATTAACGTCCCGGTCAACTCGCTTCGTGACAACTTGGACAACTACAGCAAAGACGAAACGATTTACGTGACATGCCAAGTCGGTCTTCGCGGATACCTTGCTGCTCGCATCTTGCGTCAAAACGGCTTCAAAGTGAAGAACTTGAGCGGTGGCTACAAAACATGGTCACAAGTGAAGCGTGATTTCGATGCGATTGAGGAAGGCACGAAGACTGCGGCGGACGAAACAGCCGCGACAGCTACGAAGGAGGCACCACAAGCAATGATGAATCAACCAATCGGGGAACCGATTTTCCTAGATACGTGCGGTCTGCAATGCCCGGGACCGATCTTAGAAGTAAACAAAAAAGTCGCTGAACTAGGCGAAGGCGAGACACTTCGTGTCCTCGCAAGCGATCCAGGCTTCTTCGCTGACATCGAGGCGTGGGCGAAAAAGACGGGCAACAAACTCGTTTCGAAACAGTTCGTCAACGGTCGAGTTGAAGCGATTCTTCAAAAAGGAAATGGCCCTGCGGCCGTCCAAGCAGGTGCACCAGCAGCTGACGGCGCATCGATGGTCGTCTTCAGCGGTGACCTTGACCGTGCCCTCGCTTCATTCATCATCGCCCAAGGTGCGGCGGCGATGGGTAAAGACGTGACGATGTTCTTCACGTTCTGGGGTCTCAATGTCATCCGTAAACCGGACGCACCGGAAGTGAAGAAACAAGGTCTCGAGAAGATGTTCGGCATGATGATGCCGTCACACGCAGGCGAACTCCCGCTCTCGAACATGAACTTCGGTGGCGTCGGACAGAAGATGATGAAGAAAGTCATGAGTGACAAGAACGTCCCATCACTCGACGAAATGATTAAGTCAGCCCAAGAGGCAGGCGTCAAAATGGTCGCTTGCACGATGTCGATGGACGTCATGGGCATCAAGGAAGAAGAGTTAATCGATGGTATCGACCTCGGCGGTGTGGCAGCATACCTCGGGGCAGCTGAAGGCGGCAACTTGAACCTCTTTATCTAATCGCATCGAATCGTAAGGACGACCGGTCACGTGACCGGTCGTCCTTTTTTACGGCCGCGTCAAACGATGAGATTGTTGAAAAGGATTGCAATTTTCAAATATTTTTCCTATAATTCTAAACATGTTAAGAAAGTTGACATAACTTTCACTTATGACTATTCATACTTATGGAGGATTAAGCAATGGAGAATATGATTGAAAAGTTTGTTGGGCAAGCGAACGACCTGCTCTGGTCGTCGGTGCTCATCGTCGTCCTTGTCGCCTTAGGCCTTTACTTTACGGTCCGGATGGGCTTCGTCCAGTTCCGGATGCTTCCGGAGATGTTCCGTCTCTTGTTCAAAGAAGGGATGAAACGTGAGAAAGGCCAAGTCTCGTCGTTCCAGGCATTCGCCATCGGTACGGCAGCACGTGTCGGTACAGGGAACATCGCGGGTGTCGCGACGGCGATTGCCCTCGGTGGTCCAGGAGCCGTCTTCTGGATGTGGCTCATCGCCCTCATCGGTTCGGCGTCGGCTTTCGTAGAGAGCACGCTCGCGCAAGTATATAAAATCCGCGACGGACGCACATGGCGCGGGGGACCGGCTTACTATATGGAACGCGCCCTCGGCCAGCGTTGGCTCGGGATTTTGTTCGCCATCCTCATCACGTTCTCGTTCGGCTTCGCGTTTAACTCGGTTCAGTCGAACACGATCTCGCTCTCGATGAGTAACCAGTTCGGCGTCAGCACGACGACGGTCGGGGTCATCTTGGCAATCGTGACAGCTGCGGTCATCTTCGGTGGGGTTCAATCGATCGCCATCTTATCGAGTATCATCGTCCCGGTCATGGCAGGTGGATACATCTTGCTCGCGATGTGGATTATGATTTCGAACGCTTCATTATTGCCAAGCGTCTTTGGCCTCATCTTCTCAGAAGGTGTGCTCGGGATTCAGCAACTGTTCGGCGGAGCGATTGGAGCAATGGTGCTTCAAGGAATCCGTCGTGGGCTCTTCTCAAACGAGGCTGGGATGGGTTCGGCCCCGAACGCGGCCGCGACAGCAGAAGTATCGCACCCGGTCAAGCAAGGCTTGATTCAATCGTTTAGCGTCTTCGTCGATACGCTCATCATCTGTACGTCGACAGCGATGATTATCTTGTTGTCTGGCGTAGCTGGTTCGGAATCGTTTGCTGGTGTCGAGTTGACACAAGCCGCGCTCACGGCCGAAGTCGGTCCGATTGCGACATCGTTCTTGACGGTCGCGATCTTCTTGTTCGCGTTCAGCTCGATTCTCGGAAACTACTACTACGGAGAGACGAACATCCAGTTCATCTCGGAGAAGAAGATTTATGTGACGCTCTACCGCATCGGTGTCGTTGGTATGGTCCTCTTCGGGGCAATCCGTTCGGCCGGTCTCGTCTGGTCGATTGCCGATGTGTTCATGGGTCTCATGGCGCTCGTCAACTTGTATGCCATCTTCCGCCTTGCGAAAGTGGCGCGCCTCGTGCTTGACGATTATTTGGAGCAACGCCGCCAAGGCGAAGACCCGGTATTCTATGCCGATTCGATTGAAGACCTTCCAGGTCGTGAGTACCTCGAAGCGTGGGAAACGGAATCGGAAGAAGTCAAAACCGGTACGATCCGCTCATAACGAAAGAACCGTCTACGAACGTGCGTAGACGGTTTTTTTGCTCTGGAAAGAGGGGAAAACGATAGAAAAGGGGGGCGTTCATTCATGGAGACGACACATTATATACGCATTTCCCCAGAAGTCTGGGTCTCGTTCGCACAAGACCCGGACATGATTATGGATTGGCTTCTCCACGTCCACGCGCAAGGTCGCGAGACGTATGACACGTTGACGCTCCCAAACATCGGGCGCTTCCAAAAAGTGCTCGGTCAAATCGAGGTGTATCTCGATGGAGACGATACGTACAATTTAGAGATGGCCGTCATCGGTGAGGAGTTGATCGTCAACGAGGAGCAGGCGGTCGTCGTCGGCATCTTGACGCCGCAATTGCTGCACATCGTCAAAGACGCACTCGGTGCGTTCACAAAAGAAGACGTCGCCGACATGGCGTTCGTCGACCATGACGGACTCGACGAGATTTGGTTGAAGTGGACGTCGCTTCGACGGTATTGTGAGGCCGCAGCCGAGCGGGACGAACTCGTCTTGATTTACTATGAATGAAGTCGATCAGGTGGTATAATATTGAAAAAATGGATGGTGATACACGGTGGGGGACTTCTTCATCACGACAGCGTTCTTTTTTTCATTGATTAGCCCGATTTTTGCCTATCGGACGGGACAGAAATGGCTCGGTCGCGTCAACATGTTGACGTTGCTAGTGTTCGTGGTCAGCTTTTTATCCGTGCATGGGTTCGTTATGTACAATACGTGGTTGGTCGCGGCCATGTTCGGCTTATTCTTTCTAAACTTGTTATTCGCTATCATCAACAGTTCGATGTTCATCCACGACCGGCATCCGCGCGCCTCGGTCGTCAAAGTAGTCGGTACGGTCAGCGTGATCTTTCTCGGATGCCTATTGACCGCTTATTATTTCGATTTACATGGGGAATGGTGGGAAACGATAATCGGAGCAACCGTTCCGACCGTGACACTGTTCGTGACCGGGGTGTTGTTGCTTCATCTAAAACAACTCGATCAACAGCCAGAAGCATAAAAGAACGCTCGGAGCCTCAGGCACCGAGCGTTCTTTCATGTTACTTCAACGCGATTTCGAGCGCTTTGACGTTTTCACGCATCAAGTCGAAATAGCTTTGTTCCATCTGTTCTTTCGTGACAGACTCCAAGTTGTAAATCGTCACTGTTTCGGCGCCGATCTCGTTTTTCACGACTTCCGCGACTTTCGGCGTCACCGTGTCTTCGAAGGCGATATGCGTCAAGTCGTGGGCACGCGCTTCTTCGATGACGCGCTTCAACGCTTGTTGAGACGGCTCTTCAGACGGGGTCAATCCGGCGATCGGGAGTTGCTCGAAGCCATAACGCTCCGCAAGATAGCCGTAGGCCGCATGTGTGACGAGAAGTTGCTTCTTCGATCCGGCGTCGACGGCTGCTTGTAACTCGGCATCGAGCGTCTCTGCTTCTGCTTTGAAGGCGCTCAACCGGTCGGCGAACTCGTCCTTATAGTCTGGTGCCTGATCGGCGAATGAAGCCTCGACCGCTTCTGCCATCGAGACGGCGTTCATCGGGTCGAGCCAGACGTGTGGGTCGTATTGACCGTGGCTATGCCCGTGTGCATCTTCTGCTTCATGTCCATGCTCATCTTCCTCGTGGCCGTGCTCGTCCTCTTCATGCGCATGTTCATCTTCCTCGTGGCCGTGCTCATCCTCTTCATGAGCATGTTCGTCTTCGCCGTGAACGTGGACCGTCTTGTCAGCATCAAGTAACGAGACGTCTTCGGCTGTTTTGACGAACGTGACGTTCTCGTTCGCGAGGCTCTTCTCCATCGACTCGACGTAAGGCTCGAGGTCGTGTCCGACCGTCAAGAACAAGTCCGCTTCGGCGATTTGTGTCATTTGACGTGACGTCGGTTCGTACGTGTGTGGGTCTGCGCCAGGCGGGATGACCATCTCGACACGGACACGGTCGCCACCGATTTCTTCTGCGATCGACTTCAAGGCGAACGTCGATGCGTAAACGGTCAACTGATCGTTCGCTTCCTCCGCTGCGTTGCTGTCTCCATTATTGGCACATCCGCCTAAAAACAGTGTCCCGGCAGCGGCGACACTAAGTAACTTTTTATTCATGTGATTCTCCACCTGTCCTCTCTATTGAACCATTAAACCGTAACGGTTACGTTCTGTGATTGCGCCTTATATTATAGGTGGCAGATTCATGCACGTCAAGTCCGACTTCCGATGGATGGATTTTTGATAAAAAGGGAATATGATTAAAAAAAGAACGAGGAGTGGATGTATATGAGAAAGGAGACCGCCTGGTTCGTCGGCGGGGCCGCCCTCGCGGCGGCGACTGCGGCCGGTGCCACCGTGTGGAATCAGTACGGTTCCCTCGTGCGTTGGCAAGAACCCGAACTTCCAGTTCGGGCCTCGACCCGCAAGCGGCGAACACACACGTATAAAATCATCGATGACCGCCCGCTCCAATTTGACGTATATTATCCGACGGGGGATGGTCCGTTCCCTGTCGCCGTCTACGCACACGGAGGGGCGTTCGTTCGTGGCAACCGTGGGATGGTGACGTTGTTCCATCCGTTGCTCGATCATTTTTTAACGAAAGGCTTCGCTGTCGTCAGTATCGATTATCGTCTGTTTGAAGACGGGGTGTATTTTCCGGACAACATCGTCGACGTGTCGGACGCGCTCAATTATTTGAAGCAACACGATAGCCTTCTCAACCTCGATGTCGACAAATTGATTGTCTGGGGCGACTCGGCCGGGGCCGCATTGATGCTTGTGACGGCACTCGATCGGGAGAAGCAGTTTATCGGGGACCTCGGCGCCGACGTCCCGCCGGTCAAAGGCGTGATCGCGCTCTATCCGCCGACGAACTTCCTGTTGTTCAAGTTCATCCAGACGTGGATCGCCCACCTGAAGTTCTATGAAGGTAGCCGAGAAGAGTGGCGCGAGTTGATGGTGAAATGTTCCCCGGTGACACATCTTTACGATGACGCGCCACCGATTTTACTGTTGCACGGCAAAAAAGACCCAATCGTCCCGTTCGGACAAGCGCTTCATTTCGTCGAACATGCGAGCGAAGTCGGCGCGAACGTCCAGCTCATCTCATTCCCGAACGGTACCCACTCCTTAGCGAGCTTTCTCCAATCCGACAATCCGATCAAAGAAGAGAAACTGATGAACCGCATCGATCGCTTCATCGACGACGCGCTCACGTGACGTTGCACTTTTCTGAAAAGATGGTACGATGGGACATGGTTTTAGAGAACAAAAAGGAGTGACTGGCGTGACAGAGCTTTGTTTGGTCCGACATGGTCAGACCGATTGGAATTTTAATGAAATCATTCAAGGACGGGAAGATATCCCGCTCAACGCGCTCGGGCATCGGCAAGCCGAAGAGAGCGCGGCCTTTTTAAGTCAAGAAGCATGGGACGTCATCGTCGCGAGTCCATTAGTCCGCGCCGTCGACACGGCCCAATATATCGCCGAGGCGTGCGGCTTTGACCCGGCCGAAATCATCACGGACGCACGATTCATCGAACGTGAATTCGGAGCGGCTTCGGGGCAACCGGTACCGGGTATCTATGAAGCGGTACAAGCGGACGACCAGACGCGTGTGCCCGGTCTTGAATCAGAAGATGAGATGCGGACCCGTGTGCTTGAGGGGATGGAACATCTCGTCAAGACGTATGAAGGGAAACGTGTCATCGTCGTCTGTCATTCCCATGCCATCAAGGCGGCGCTGTCGGCCATCGACGAGACGTATACGTTCCGTCATGCGATGCGTAACGCTTGCTCGAACTATATCGAACACAAGGACGGACGCTTCATCGTCAAAGCGGTGAACGTGGCCGACCATATTTCCAACGAAATCGCTGTGA
The DNA here is from genome assembly GCF_018138125.1 of Exiguobacterium alkaliphilum. Lineage (NCBI taxonomy): Bacteria > Bacillati > Bacillota > Bacilli > Caryophanales > Exiguobacterium > Exiguobacterium alkaliphilum. The sequence goes on along the minus strand of NZ_CP073101.1, from coordinate 27,451 downwards.
AGTGAGGAGAGGCATATGTCGACACTGCTCTGGATATTCATCATCGCATCATTCGTCGTTGCGTTCATAGGGCTGATTTATCCGGTCATCCCGAGCGTATTGTTCTTGTTCATCGGATACTTGATTTACGGGTTCGGGTTCTCGTTCGAGCCGCTCACATGGACGTTTTGGCTATGGCAAATCGTCTTCCTCGTCTTCTTGTTCGCCGTCGATTATATCGTCACGCGAGCGACAGTCGATAAACGGGGCGGTTCCGAGCGGGCGAAATGGGGGGCGACGATCGGGCTGATTGCCGGCCCGTTCATCTTTCCGCTCGTCGGTGTACTTATCTTCCCGTTCATCTTCGCGTTCCTGGCCGAACTCACGCTTGGCAAGTCGACGCGGGAAGCTTGGAGCATCGGCGTCGGGACCGTCCTCGCCTTTTTAGGCAGTACGCTTTTGAAAGTCGTCGGGATGACGATGATGGTCATCTTGTTTTTCATCTACATTTGAAGACGAAGAGATTTTCTTCGTCTTTTTGGGTTGAGGATGTAAATAAAACGGGGAAAGAAAAGCAGGACCGTCCGATTATTCGAACGACCCTGTCTTGACGAGCTGATTGAAGGCGGAGCGGCTGAATGTTTGCTGATGCTCGACTTGTTTCTCGAAGAAAGAAGGCTTCAAGTCGCTGCCTGTCACCCCGTCGGCGATGAGCGAATCGAGCACTTGCTTCGTCGGGTCTTGTTTCGGTAGTAACATCAAGCCTTCCGCGACGAACGTATGGTGGTTCGAGAGCGAGCGTTCACTTGTGAACGTCAACGCGATGGCCGCCGGGCGGTTCGCAGGGGATGTGATGACTGCCTCGGCGAGGAGCAACATCCGCTTGTTTAAATAGTGATGGAGCGTCACGGCGAACTCGGTCGGGACGAGCATCTCGAGCAACCATTCGTTATCGTGTTCTTTCGAGATGATCAGTCCGTCGACGAGCTCAACCGGGAGGTTCAACTCGTTGCCGTATTCGTCTTGGACGAGGCGGACTTGGACGAGGCGAAACGTTTTCATCGAATCAATCCCTTCCACGGTTTCTTTAGAACATCTTAACATAGTCCGCCTGTGAAGATGTGTTATGATAACGTGGGAGTAACAAGGTTCGTGAGTAAAGGAGGAGGCATCAGAATGAGTTGGGTTGTAGGGATTATCGGATATTTCGCGATACTGGCCATCGTCTATTATGGTGTCCTTTTCTTCAAAGTAAAACAACAACGTAGTCGGGCCGGCTATCGCATCTTCCTCTTGCTAGCAGGGCTGTTCCTGTTGAGCGGAAGTGACTATATTATCGCTTTGTTCCAAGGGGATACGGAGGCGACGTTTTGGCAACGGACCGTCTATTTCATCTTGATTTTGATTTCTCTTTCTGTGGCGCTTTACTTTCGGAGAAAAGAAGATCAACACCATGCGCGCGAGATGACGACCGCGTGAAAAGAAGGCTGTGGGCGTGCCCACAGCCTTCTTTTATTTCGGGATCCGCGTCTGGCGAATCATCTCGAGTTTCAAGTCCCATAACGGTTTGCTGAACGTCACCGAATACACTTCCGGCAGACGGAGTCGCTTGTACTCTTCCCATAAGCCGTTCATCTGCTCACGGTGATAGTCACGAATCTCTTTCGCGCTCGGGAGCGTATAGACGCGCTCGCCGTCTAAGAAGATCGGTTCGAGCAAGCGCTTGACGCTGAAGTTGCGTGTCTTGATTTTGAACGCCGGGTCGCGCACGTCGATGAGGTCGATCTCGGAATACGTCTCGACCGGCTCATCCGACAAGGCGATATAGTCACCTTTGAATTTCTTCGTTTCGTTGTCGATGATGCGATACAGTTCTTTCTTGTGTGGGGTCGTCGTCTTCACTTTCGAAGAGGACACTTTGATGACCGGCTTCAACGTGCCGTCTTTGTCTTCGCGGGCGACGAGTTTATACACCATGCCGAGGGCCGGTTGCTCGTAGGCGGTGATGCCACGCGTCCCGACGAGAAACGTGTCGGCCTCGGCCCCTTGCATCCGTAAGTCTTGGATGACGTATTCGTCCAGGTCGCCGGAGACGACGATTTTGACGTAGTCAAGACCCGCTTCGTTGAGTGCCTTCCGGGCCCGTTTCGACAAGTAGGCCAAGTCACCGGAGTCGAGGCGGACCGATTTCAAGCGGTATCCGTTTGCCTCGAGTTCTTTCGCGACGGTAATCGCGTTCGGGAGTCCCGACTTGAGCGTGTCGTACGTGTCAATCAACAGGCTCGTGTTGTCCGGGTACATCGAGGCGAACGAGCGGAACGCCGTCAATTCATCGTCGTGGAATTGGATATCGGCATGTTCCATCGTCCCGCCGGTCGGTACATCGAAATCACGGCCGGCCGAAACGAGACTCGTCACGTCAAACCCGGCGATATATGCGGCCCGTGTGCCATAATACGCGGCGTCGACTCCTTGGGCACGGCGAGCGCCGCCTTCGAGCAACGTCTCGTTCGGTGCCGCTTGGCGAATCCGGGCGTATTTCGTCGCGATGAGCGATTCATGGTTGGCGATGTTCAAGAACGCCGTCTGGAACAGTTTCGCCTCAAAGATGGTCGACTCGATTCGAACGACTTGTTCGTGCGGGAAGATAATCTCCCCTTCACGGACGCTGTAGAGTGAGCCCGTGAATTTGAAGTTACGCAGTACGTCCGCGAACTCCTCCTCGAAGTCGAGCTGCTCTTTCAAATAAGTGATGTCTTCCTCGGTGAACGAGACGTTCTCCAAGTAGTGGACGATGTTTTGTAACCCGGCAAAGACGACGTAGCCGCCGCTGAACGGGTTCGAGCGATAGTATAAATCGAAGACGACTTTTTCATTGTGACGTCCTTGTTTCCAGTAGATGTACATCCAACGTGGGAGGTACAGGTCCGTGTGAAGCGCTAAATTCCGATGTAACATAGTGAATTCCTTTCTGATTTCGTGTCACTTCCCGGTAACGGTCGCTCCGAGTGTCGTGACAAAATGTTCGAGCGCCCATTCATGGCCGATCGGGTTGAAGCTTTGGACGGCGTCCGCGTGGATGACCATCTTGTAGCCGAGGTTGTAGGCGTCTACCGCTGTATGCAAGACGCAAATGTCAGTACACACACCGACGAGATGGATTTCGGTGATGCCTCGTTCCCGTAGACGAAGGTCGAGGTCGGTCCCGGCGAAGGCGCTGTATCGCGTCTTATCAATCCAATGGTCGGCCTGTTCAGCTGCTTTTTTGACGGCGCCGTACAAGTCACGCCCTTCCGTCCCGCGGATATTGTGGGGCGGGAAGAGTGTCGTTTCCGGGTGATACGTGTCACCGGCGTCGTGCACATCGTTCGCGATGACGACGTAATCTTCGGGCGAAAACGCCTCGATCAACTGAACGATTCGTTCTTCTATGTCTTGCCCGGGTTTTCCACAAGTCAAACGACCCGTGTCTGCGATAAAATCGAACGTGTAGTCAATGACGATCAATGCGCGCATAGGAGGTCTCCTCTCAAGTGCAAAATAGTTGGCTATCCTTCTTATTCTAAATCATTTTGCATGATGCGAAAAAGATTATTTTTCGCCTGTGTCGGGTAGTAGGTGTAAGTAGAACTGTAAGCGAAAGGGGAATGGACCGATGCTGTTGTCATCTACCGAACTATCGGAACAATTGTCGCGCTTGAACGGGTGGGAAGTCGTCGAAGGGGAGCTCCAGAAGACGTATCGTCTCGACACGTTCCCGGAGGCGATTCAATTCGTGCATCTCGTCGCCGACTTGGCCGAGTCGCTCGATCATCATCCGAACATCTTAATCGAGTATCGTAACGTCACGCTCACCGTGTCGACGCACGACGAAGGGGGCATCACGGAGAAAGACATCATGCTCGCGAAAGGGTGTGAGGAACTTGTCTAACCTGTACATGACGTTCGCCTCTGGTAGCGTCGCCGACCGGTTCCGGGAAAACCCGGACGTGCTCGTCGCGAGCGGCAATGAGACAATTTTACTCGCGGAAGGGGACAAGTCTCCGTTCCAAAGCGGAAAGACGTTCCGCATCGAAGAAGCGGAAGGACAATTCGCGTCGAAAGGGAATATTGTCTATGCGAACGTCCCCGTCGACTCGAATGCACGCTCGCTCTTGTTTCATCGTCTGTTGACTGAAAAATCACGTCTTGGGGCCGGGCACGATGGCTTCACGGCGTATCGTCTCGGCGTCGACCCGGACGACAATCACGGCATCGTGCTCATCCAATTCGCCGAGGCCGGCAACAAGTTCCGTGACTCGACAGACTATGTCCTATTTCAAGAATGGCTGAAAGATGCCGTCGAACAAAAAGGTGCAGGTCCGATTATAAAACACTATGTCGTCACGGAAGCGGATAACCTATAATAAAAGATAACGTCACGTTAGGGGAGGATTTTTAATGAACAAGAACTACTTTTGGATGGGTATGGCCGCTGGAGCCATCATCGGAGCAGGTGCGTCACTTCTCCATCGCGAGACACGCGAGCAACAAGTTCGTCAGTTGAAAGGCTTAAAATCACGCGTGAAGTCAGCGGACACATCGACACAAGCGCATTCGGTCGGCTTGCAAGCGTCCCCGAAAGGTAGCTTGAAAGACCGCGTCATGGATTTGAAGGCGCTCTATGAAGAGAACCAAGACACGATCCAAAACCTCGTCGAAGACGTCAAAGATTTGATGGATGCGCTTCAAGAGGCACGTCACAAAAACCAACTCTAATACGTATGGCCAAGCGGACTCCGCTTGGCCATTTGTTATTCTTGCTTATATTCTTTCTCGGTTCCGTCCGTGAACGTGACGTCCGCCTCGATTTTTTCAGCATCGTCCGCGATGTTAAACGCTGCCTTGATTTGATTCAACACTTCCTCGTCCGGTGTGTCTTGGTCGAAGTTCAATTGACCGAAGACCGGATCGAGTTCTTGCATCGCTTCGTCCCCGCGCAAGTTCTGGTCATCCTCTTTCCGTTCATACGAAGCCTCGGTCGAGTTGTTCTCAACCTCATAATCGACTTTGATGGCGTCATCAACGTCCGCATAGTCGACTTCAAGTTCGAACTTGTCGAACGTATACATGGAGTTGTTCTCCGTATTCGCCTCGTCTTCGACCGGTGCGTCACTCGGTTGGTTCGTGACTTCGTCAGACGAGCCGCATCCTGTAATCAAAAAGAGTGATGCCGTGATCGGTAGTGTCCATTTCAAACGTTTCATCAACAAATTCCTCCTCTATGTTTCGCATAATTTTTCCATTCCCCTAACGTGAAAAAACTATTCGTCATTCGACCGATTCCACATCGCTTTGTACACTTTGCATAAAAATACAATTGACAGTATAAATATGCGTATGGTTTAATCGGATTATTCTTTTGAGGAGGTACGACAGATGATCACGTGTGGAATCGTCGGTGTGACGGGATACGCCGGCATGGAACTATTGAAATTGATTTCGGCGCATCCGCGCTTACAAGTGACGTGCGTGATGAGCGACTCGAGTGCGGGGCTGCGCCTCTCTGACTTGTATCCGTGGATGGAGACGGGCGCGTTGACGCTCGAACCGTTCAAACCGGAGAAGTTGAACCAGCTTGACGTCTTGTTCCTCGCGACGCCGAGCGGGGTGTCGGCTCGATACATTGAACAGCTGGACGCGTTCGAAGGCGTCGTCGTCGACTTGAGCGGTGACTTGCGCCTTACGGGTGAGGTGTACGCGACGTGGTACGGCAAAGCGCCTGTCCATGCCGACACACAGGCGAAGGCCGTTTACGGGTTGACGGAATGGAACCGTGAATCCGTGCGGACGGCGAGATGGATCTCAAACCCTGGCTGTTACGCGACGGCCGTGTCGCTCGGTCTCCTGCCGTTTCTGACAGACGGATTGATTGAGCCGGACGAGGTGATCGTCTCGGCCTGCTCGGGCATCACCGGTGCCGGCAAAGCCTTGAGCACGAAGACGCATCACGCTCGCTCGAATGAGAACGTACAGCTATACAAGATTCACACGCATCAACACATCCCAGAGATCGAACAGACGATTCACCAAATGACAGGCGTTGAGGCGACCGTCTCGCTTTCCACGCACCTCTTACCAATCAACCGCGGCATCATGGCGACGATGCATGTCGTCCCGACGATTGATCAGACGGAAACGGAATGGATTGATCTATTGAGTCGTGCGTACAGACAAGAGCCGTTCATTCGCGTGCAGCAAGGGGAGCCTGAGATTCGGACGGCCGTCGGGTCGAACTATTGTGATCTCTGGGTGTATAAAGACGACCGGACCGGACGGCTCACCATCGTCTCGGTCATTGACAATATGCAAAAAGGGGCAGCTGGACAGGCGATTCAAAACGTCAACGTCCGGTTCGGATTCAATGAAGCGCTCGGGCTAAGCGCCCAACCACAATACATATAGGAGGGATCGAATGACCGATTTAACGATGAGTCCACCGGTGAGTCTCGTCTCACCGAAAGGGTTTCACGCGACAGGCGTACATGCCGGATTGAAACGAAAACGCAAAGACTTGGCGCTGCTCGTCTGTGAACAACTAGCGAGCGCGGCGGCCGTCTACACGACCAATCAATTTCAAGCGGCACCGATTCAAGTGACGAAACAGACGCTACAAGCATCAAGCGGAAAGATTCGCGCCGTCCTCGTCAACAGCGGGAACGCGAACGCCTGCACCGGCGACCAAGGATTGACGGACGCCTATGCGATGCGAGCGAAAGCAGCCGCGCATTTAGGGATTGAAGCTGATGAAGTCGCGATCGCTTCGACTGGGGTCATCGGGCAACTGTTACCGATGGACACGCTTTTAGCCGGAATCGAATTGTTGACGCCTGAGTCGGATGCGGCACAGGCCGAGGCGTTCGCTGAAGCAATTTTGACGACAGACACCGGAGTGAAGACGACCGGGGTCCGTTACGCGGATGGCGATACGTTCGTGACGGTCGCCGGGGTCGCCAAAGGCTCCGGTATGATTCATCCGAACATGGCGACGATGCTCGGGTTCGTGACAACCGATGCCGTCATCGCGCCAGAATTGTTACACATCGCACTGAAACAAAGCGTTGACGCCTCGTTCAATAACATCACCGTCGACGGGGACAGTTCGACGAATGACATGGTGCTCGTCATGGCGAGCGGCGCTTCCGACACAGAAGAAATCAAGGCGGGAACGGACGCGTATCATCAATTCACAAAAGCGTTGACGGACGTTTGCACGGACCTCGCCAAACAAATCGCACGTGACGGGGAAGGTGCGACGACGCTAATTGAAGTCAACGTCGTCGGGGCGAAGACGGACGAGACGGCCCGCATCATCGCGAAACAGGTCGTCGGATCCTCGCTTGTGAAGACAGCGGTCTATGGCAAAGATGCGAACTGGGGACGCATCATCGCGGCCGTCGGGGCGACGAAAGAACCGATTGACGTCGGTCGGGTCGACATCCAGATCGGCTCTCAACTTGTCTTATCGAAAAGTGTGCCGGTCTGGTTCGACGAGACACTCGCCTCGGCGGAGATGGGACAAGACGTCGTCGCAATCCGGATCGATTTGAACGACGGAACGGGAACGGGCAGCGCCTATGGCTGCGACCTCACGTACGATTACGTCAAAATCAATGCGAGTTATCGGACATGAGCGAGCGGAAAGTCGTCAAGCTCGGTGGGAGCGTCTGGGACACGCTTCATCACGACTACTTTACAGAGTGGAAAGAATGGGTTGAAGCCGGAAATGAACTCATCTTACTTCACGGTGGGGGACCGAGATTGTCGGCTTACTGTGAGAGCCAACAAATCAAGCCCGTCTTTCAAAACGGACGTCGCGTGACAACGGAGGACGTGTTGACCGGGGCGACACGTGTCCTCGCGGGGGAGATGCAAACGGAAATCGTGACGGCGCTCGGTCGGTCTGATATGAATGCGGTCGGATTATCGGGTGTCGACGGACGGATGCTCACTGGGCGTGAAATCAAAGAACTCGGGGCCGTCGGTGAAGTCGAGACCGTTGATGTGTCGTTGATTGAGCTACTCGTTCAAAACCACTACGTGCCGGTCGTGACGTCGATTCTGTTCGGAACAAACGGCGCCCTGAACTGTAACGGGGACGATTGTGCTGTCGCCGTCGCCTGTGCGCTTCAAGCCGATCACTTCGAGATGATCACCGACGTGCCGGGTATTCGAATCAACGGTACGGTTCAACAGACGCTGACCGTCGATGCGATGCAACAGGCGATTGAGTCGGGAGCGATATACGGGGGCATGATTCCAAAGACAGAGGCGCTCCGCTCCGCGCTAGACGGGGGGGTGGCGCTTGCCATCATTCGAGACGGGAACGACCCGACAGCAACCGGGACACAACTAAAGGAGGGACATGATGAGCGCACTACTTCCCACATATGGGCAACGAGCCATTGAGATTAAACAGGCAAACGGATCGTACGTGACGGACACGACGGGGAAACGGTACCTCGATTTCGTCATGGGCATCGCCGTCTGTAACACCGGACATCGCCATCCTGCCGTCCTTGAAAAGATCGAGGCACAACTTGGCAACGTTTGGCATACGTCCAATCTATATGCGATTAGCGGGCAGGAACGTGTGGCGGAGAAACTCGTCGCCGGTACACATTTGACGCGCGCCTTCTTCTGTAACAGCGGGACAGAGGCGAACGAGGCGGCGTTCAAGCTGATTCGGAAATGGACGGGCAAGAAGAAAATCGTCTCGTTCACGAAATCGTTTCACGGCCGGACGTTCGCGATGCTCGGGGCGACCGGGCAAGACAAAGTGAAGGCCGGTTTCGGGCCGATGGTGCCGGACTTCGTCCATGCACCGTTTAATGACAGCGCGGCACTCGACTTCATCGATGACGAGACGGCGGCCGTCTGGCTCGAAGTCGTCCAAGGGGAAGGTGGCGTCGTCGTCGGTGACGTCGCATGGTTCGCGGCATTGCAAGCGAAAGCAAATGAACACGGGGTCAAAGTGGTGATCGATGAGGTGCAGACCGGGATCGCCCGAACCGGCACCCGATACGCGTTCGAACAGACTCCGCTCAAGCCGGACGTCGTGACGCTCGCGAAAGGGCTCGGGAGCGGTTTCCCTGTCGGTGCGCTCGTAACGGCACCTGGGGCAGAAGCCGTATTTGAAGCCGGTAGCCACGGGTCGACGTTTGGCGGCAATCCGCTCGCCATGGCCGCGGCCGAGGCGACGCTCGATGTGTTATTCGAGGATGCGGCGCTGGCTCACGTCCAAGCGATGGGCGCATACTTCAAGTCGGCTCTTGAGCGTTTCGTCGATGGGGACACGTTCATTGACGTGCGCGGACTCGGGCTCATGCTCGGACTCGTCGCAACAAAACCAGTGGCCGATTTGATCAATCGACTACGGGATGCAGGGCTCCTCGTCGTCGCAGCCGGACCGGATGTGATTCGGTTCTTGCCGTCACTTCTCGTCAGTCAACAAGAAATCGATGAGGCGCTCGCCATCATCGAACAGGTCGTCACAAAGGAGCTGGTGCAATGAACGGGACATTGACGTTACAAAACGGGATGACGTTTCACGGGACATGGGAGACGAGCGCCCGGCTCGGTAAAGGGGAAGTCGTCTTTTTCACCGGGATGACCGGGTATCAAGAAGTGTTGACGGACCCGTCGTACGCCGGACAAGTCATCGTCTTCACGTATCCGCTCATCGGACAATATGGTCTCGAGGCCGATGCGTCTGAAAGTGCGGACATCCAAGTCGCTGGCGTCATCGTCCAGACGCTCGCAGGAAACGGACAGTCAAACGAATTAAAAGACTGGTTGGAACAAGCGGGAATTCCCGTCTTGTCTGGAATTGATACGCGCACGCTCGTCCATACGCTCCGCGAGGAAGGGGATCAGTGGGGGCTCCTGGCAACGAATTCGGGCGGGCACGTCGAAGGCGACTTCTTACAAATCACAGAGACGGTCACGACCGCGAAGCCGGTCCAACTCGGAACGAATCAAAAAGGACACATCGTCTGTCTCGACTTCGGGGTGAAGTCGTCGATGGTCGAGGCGATGCTCGCACGCGGCTATGGCGTCACGACCGTACCATACGATACGCCGGCGGAAGCGATTCATCGTTTGAAACCGGACGGGGTGCTCGTCTCGAACGGACCGGGCGACCCGCGTGATTTGATGGACCGGATTGAGACAATCCGCGAGGTGGCGCTTCGCTATCCGACGCTTGGGATTTGTATGGGACATCAACTCATCGCACTCTCGTTCGGGGCATCGATTGAGAAGCAGACATACGGGCACCGGGGTTCAAACCATCCGGTACGAAACGTCCAAACGGGCGAGGTGTGGATGACGTCACAAAACCATGGGTACGTCGTCACGCGCGACAGTCTCGAACGGACACCGCTCGAGCTGTTGTTCGAGAACGTGAACGACTTGTCCGTAGAGGGGACGACACATCCGACGGCACCGATCTTGACGGCGCAGTTCCATCCAGAAGCAAGCCCGGGACCGAAAGAGGCGCAGGCGTTATTCGATCAATTCGATGAAATGATTCAACAAGGGGTGAACGTATATGCATAAGAAAGTGCTCGTCATCGGCTCCGGTCCGATTATCATCGGGCAAGCGGCCGAGTTCGATTATTCAGGTACGCAAGCGTGTCAGGCGCTTCGGGAAGCGGGATGCGAGGTCGTCTTGTTCAACTCGAACCCGGCGACGATCATGACCGACCCGGGTATGGCCGACAAGACGTATATCGAGGCGATGACGCTCGAAAAGGCCGAGATGATTATCGAAGCCGAACAGCCGACACATCTACTCGCGACCGTCGGCGGACAGACTGCGCTCAATTTGGCGCTCGCGCTCGATGAGGCCGGGGTGCTCGAAAAGCACGGCATCGCCCTGCTCGGGACGTCGCTCGAGACGATCCGTGACGGCGAAGACCGGGAACGCTTCAAGCAGAAGATGCATGAACTCGGGGAACCGCTCCCGGTGAGTACGACGATCGAGACGCTCGACGAGCTCGATGCGTTCATCCAAACATCTGGAGTCCCGCTCATCGTCCGTCCGGCGTTCACCCTTGGGGGGACGGGAGGTGGCATCGCGACGACCGTCTCGGACGCCTATGAGATGGCGCGGCGCGGACTTGAGGCGAGCCCGATCTCGCAATGTCTCGTCGAAAAGAGTATCGCCGGCTTCAAAGAGTTCGAGTACGAAGTGATGCGTGACGAGAAAGGGACGTGCATCATCGTCTGCAACATGGAAAACATCGACCCGGTCGGGGTGCATACGGGCGACTCGGTCGTCTTTGCTCCGGCACAGACGTTATCGGATACGATGCACCAGACGTTACGGAGTGCAGCGCTTCGGATCGTCTCGAGTCTCGGCGTCGTCGGTGGCTGCAACATCCAGTTTGCCGTTCATCCGACTGAACCGACTTACTACGTCATCGAGGTCAACCCGCGCGTGTCGCGGAGTTCGGCCCTCGCCTCGAAAGCGACCGGCTATCCGATTGCGAAGATCGCGACGCGTCTCGCGCTCGGCGAAGGGTTGGATGATTGCGTGAACCCGGTGACGAACGGCACGATGGCTAGTTTCGAGCCGACGCTTGACTATGTGACGGCGAAAGTGCCGTGCTTCCCATTCGACTTGTTCAAAGGGGCAGACCGCGCCCTCGGTCCCCAGATGAAAGCGACGGGTGAGAGCATGGCGATGGGGAAAACACTTGAAGAGGCGCTTCAAAAAGCGTGGCGTGGTGCCGGGATCGAGCAGGCCCCGCTCTATCCGACATGGATGAAGCGAGCCGATGCGAATGAACTGTGGCAGGAAGTACTCGCCCCGACCGACCGTCGCCTGCACGCCTGTCTCGCGCTCATCGACCGCGGTCTCGCCTCGCGCAGTGAACTCGAGGACAAGACGGGCATCGCGCCGCACTTCATGGCGATGCTCGAGACGCTCGTCGCGATGACAAAATCCACCGATTTTTTGACGGAGTCGAACATGTCACAGGCAAAGCGGCTCGGGTTCACCGATGCACAAATCGCCGCCATCTCAGGCGTCACGATGGAAGACGTCAAGGAGCTGCGTGCGACGTTCGGCATCCAACCGGTCTATCACATGGTCGACACGTGCGCGGCCGAGTTCGAGAGTACGACCCCTTACTTCTACGGGACGTGGCACGGAAAGACGGAAGTGAAGGCGAGTCAGACGCGGAAAGTCGCCGTCATCGGGGCCGGTCCGATACGCATCGGCCAAGGCATCGAGTTCGACTACAGTTCGGTCCATGCCGTCTGGGCACTTCAACAGCAAGGTATCGAGGCCATCATGATCAACAACAACCCGGAGACGGTCTCGACCGACTTCACGGTCGCTGACCGGTTGTATGTCGAGCCGCTCACGCTAGAAGACGTCACACACGTCCTCGAGGCAGAAGGGTGTCGTGACGTCTTAATCCAGTTCGGCGGTCAGACGGGCATCGCGCTCGCGCACGGTCTGGAGGCGGCTGGATATCGCTTGCTCGGCGCCTCGGCTGCCGTCATCGACCAAATGGAAGACCGGGACCGCTTTTATGCGTTTCTTGACGAGATTGACGTCGCCCACATCCCGGGAGAAGAAGTCGGGACTACCGCTGCTCTCTATGAAGCGGTCGACCGGATTGGCTTCCCGTGCGTCGTCCGGCCGTCTTACGTCATCGGTGGGAAAGGGATGCACATCTTGCAATCCGAGGCGGACCTTGCCCGAATCAGTCCAGACCTCGCTTATCCGCTCCTCATCGACCTCTACGTCGCCGGGCGCGAACTTGAGGTTGACTGCGTGACGGACGGGCAGACCGTCTACGTGCCGGCCATCTTGGAACAAATCGAGGCGGCTGGGGTTCATTCCGGGGACTCGACGATGGTCATGCCGCCGGTCGAGACGTCCGAGGCACACCAACGACAGATTGACACGATCACGAAACGAATCGGTCAGGCACTCACATATCGCGGGGCGCTCAACATCCAGTTCGTCTTAAAAGACGACACGATTTACGTGCTTGAAATCAACCCGCGGGCGTCACGGACCGTCCCGATTGTCAGCAAAGTGACTGGTGAACCGCTCATCGAATGGGCGACACGCGCCGCGCTCGGCCATTCGCTTAAAGGCGTCTTACCGGTCGAACGGAAACAACTGACCGGTTATGCGGTGAAGACGCCGATTTTCTCAAGTTTGAAGCTGCCAGGTGTCGACCCGCTCACAGGACCGATCATGCGCTCGACAGGGGAGACGCTTCAATTCAGTCCAATCCCCGTCGTTGCCGAACGGTTCTGTTACGATGCGACGACGACCCGGGTCATGGCGCGACCACAAATCGTGTATGGGGAAGGGTGGGAGACGTTCGGCGAGGTACCGCTCGACGCGACGATTGACTTCCAACACGTCGCCGTCCTCTTCTCGCACGTACCGGCTGAACAAGTGATACGGGAGGCGGCCGTCCGAAACGGCGTCCACGTCATCTCGGAGCAACACCTCGCCCGTTACTATCAAGCGACGGTCGACACGACACCAGTGCCGGTCCGTCCGTTACAGGCGCACACAAAGGAGGAATTACCGTTATGACGACAAAGACGTTCAAACACATGTTGACGCTCGAGGAATTGACACCAACGGATTTAGATGAACTCATTCGCTTGGCGATCGACGTGAAACGACATCCGGACGCGTATGGGACGGCGCTTGCCGGCAAGAAGGTCGCCTTATTGTTTGAGAAGGCGTCCACGCGCACGCGCATCTCGTTCGAGGTCGGGGTCGTCGAGCTTGGCGGCTACCCGCTCTTCTTGAGCGGGAGCGACCTTCAAATCGGACGCGGTGAACCGATCACGGATACGATTCGAGTGATGAGCCGCTATGTCGACGCACTCATGATTCGGACGTACGCCCATGAAACGGTCGAGACGCTCGCGACGGCGGGCTCGATTCCAATCATCAACGGGTTGACGGACACGCATCATCCGTGCCAAGTGCTCGCCGACCTCTTGACGATTGAGGAGACGTTCGGGACGCGCCAAGGGAAAGTGTTGACGTACATCGGTGACGGGAACAACATGGCCCACTCGCTCATGCTTGGCGGTGCCTTGAGCGGAATGCATATCCGCGTCGCCTCGCCGGACGGTTATACGGTCGACGAGACGATTTACAATCAGGCCGTCGCGCTAGCCGAGACGACCGGCGGCAGCGTCACACGCTACGACGACCCGGCCGAAGCGACGGTGGGTGCACATGTCGTCTATACGGACGTGTTCGCCAGCATGGGGCAAGAAGCGGAGGCGGAAACGCGCCTCGCCCATTTCGCCTCGTTCCAAGTGGACGAAACGTTGATGGCGTCGGCACGGGACGAAGCGATTTTCCTACACTGTCTGCCGGCTCATCGCGGTGAAGAAGTGACGGCGGACGTGATGGACGGCCCGCAGTCGCTCGTCTTCGACCAAGCCGAGAACCGGCTCCATGCCCAAAAAGCACTGATGATCACATTGCTCGCCTAACGAAAAGGAGCTTCGCCGACGACTGGCGAAGCTCCTTTTGTCATAAGAATCGTGCGAACAGGCCGAAGACGGCGAGTCCGATAATCACGTAAAAGATCCATTTCCCTTCACCCGTATGAATGATGGGCGGTACGTACTTGCGCGGCTTGTACTTCCCGTAACGGAGCGGCCGTGAATACGGCACCGTATAGCGCGACAACGGATAGGCGAGCAGGAATCCGGCGAGGAATCCGTACACGTGCCCCCAGAGCGAGACGTTCGAACCGATTAACGTGAAGACGGCACTGATGGCGACGAAGATGTAGACGAGTCGCGCGTCTTGGCTGTAGATGAGCGTCCGACGGAAACGTCCGATGAATACGTAGAAACCGAGGATCGCTAAGATCGCGCCCGAGGCACCGGCCTGAAGATAGAACAGTTGGCTCACGGTAAAGTACGTGAGTAGGTTGGCGAGCGCGCCAGCGACGAGATAAAACAGCGCGAACCGCACATGCCCGACCATGCGTTCCATCGCTGGGCCGAAGATGATGAGCGCGAACGAGTTGAACAGCAAGTGGCCAAGTCCTAGATGGATAAAGTTTGCCGTCAGGAGACGGTACCACTGCCCATCTGCGAGCGCGAGGTGGAACGATCCGCCCCGTGCGACGATCTGAAGTCCCGGCATCAAAGAATCGATGACAAACACGACTAGTTGGATTACAATGAACAGCGTTACGAGCGGGTATGCTCGGATGAACGTTTGAACATTCTCAGTACGACTAAACATAGCATCACCTCTTTCCTTAATTGTATAAGGAAACGAGTGGAAAAGGAAAGGAGCGAGTATCCTGTGATTGTAGGAATCGGCATCGACCTCGTCGAACTCGAGCGCATTGCTCGCTCGATACAGAAGCCGCGGTTCATGGAACGGCTCTTGACCGAGGCGGAACGTGGACTCGCGTCGAACTATCCGGAACAACGCCGCATCGAGTTCGTCGCCGGTCGCTTCGCCGCGAAAGAGGCATATGCCAAAGCGGTCGGAACGGGTATCGCCCGCGGATTGTCATGGCAACAGATTGAAGTGTTGCCCGACGAGACGGGACGGCCAGTCATGACGGCACCGTCGCCGGGACGGATTCATGTCAGCATTAGCCATAGTGAACAATACGCCGTGGCCCAAGTCATCATTGAAGAGGAGGATTCCGATGTATCGTCCAAGTAAAATTGAAATTGACCGGGCAGCGATTGCGCATAACGTGAAAGAGATTAAGCGTCGCATCCCACAACAATTGATGGCTGTCGTCAAAGCGAACGCGTACGGGCACGGTGCCGTCGAGGTCGCGACAATCGCGCTCGAGAACGGGGCGACGATGCTCGGGGTGGCTTTGCTTGAAGAAGCGATCGAACTTCGTGAGGCCGGTATCGACGCACCGATCCTCGTCATGGAAGCCCAGTTCCCGGAATATGCGGGCGTCGCGGCGAAACATGACGTCATCCTCTCGGTGTTCTCGGCGGAATGGTTCGAGGAAGCGAAAGCGCATCTTGGTGAACGACCGCTCACCGTCCATGTGAAAGTGGACACCGGCATGGGCCGGCTCGGTCTTCGGACGCGAGAAGAACTTGACGCGCTCCTTGAGGTGGCCGATGACCGTTTCGTCATCGAAGGCATCTATACACATTTTGCGACGGCCGATGAACCGGATAGCGCGCTTTATCACGAGCAACAAGTCCGTTTCGATCGTTTAATGGACGGACTCGGTTCACGCTTCAAGTACATCCATACGTCGAACTCGGCCGGGGCGATTCGGATGGCTGGTGAAGACGTGCCGTATAACCTTGTCCGTGTTGGCATCGCCATCTACGGACTCTACCCGTCAAGCGAGATGGCGTCATTCTACTCCTTTTTGCGGCCGGCGTTCACGCTGAAGAGTAAGCTCATGCAAGTGAAACGGCTCGAGGCCGGGCAGACGATCAGTTATGGGGCGACATACACGACGACAGAAGATGAGTGGATCGGTACGGTGCCGGTCGGTTATGCGGACGGTTGGATTCGAAAGGCGGGCGGCTTCGCAGTCGACGTCAATGGCAACCGGTGTCCGATTGTCGGGCGGGTATGCATGGACCGTTTCATGATTAAACTGCCGCGAGCATTCCCGGTCGGTACCGACGTGACGCTCGTCGGCGGTCCGGTGCCGATTAACGAATTGGCGGCGCATTTGGAGACGATTAACTATGAGGTCGTCTGTCAGTTGACCGGACGACTGCCGAGACACTATGTGTGAATCAGAAAACGTGTGAAATTATCTGAATTCTTTCTCGAATCCTCTATATTTTCCCAAACTCGCGTGTTATATTGATAAAGAACGCGGGAAAAACATTCCGCCAGTCCATTGAAACGATTCTGGAGGTGTAAGATGTTGAAACAGCGAACAGCGGGTGCATTGGCGTCCGTTCCAGATCGGTTCTCGCAGCATGGGGGTCCGATTTCGATGAAAGATCGTGAATCATTGTCATTGAACGATGTAGTGACGTACTTGTCCAAAGAAATTGCTGATCGACAACAAACACTGCGTGAAGAATTGGCGAAAGGCTATCAAGAGATGGCCGCGTTTAATTTGAATATGGCAGAAGAGATGCTGATGATTGAGACGGAAGCCGAACATGCTCTCTTACGTCAAGTAAGCGGGGTGTGAGCGGAGTGATCGTAAAGCGTGGTGACGTGTTTTATGCGAATCTGTCGCCCGTAGTCGGTTCAGAGCAAGGTGGAGTTCGCCCGGTCCTCGTCATTCAAAACGATATCGGCAATCGCTTTAGCCCGACCGTCATTGTCGCTGCGATTACGGCTCAGATCCAAAAAGCAAAACTGCCGACTCATGTGGAAGTATATCAAGTCAAACACGGGCTCGAACGAGACTCGGTGATTTTGCTTGAACAGATTCGAACGATTGATAAACGTCGTCTGACGGACAAGGTGACACATCTTGACGATGAGACGATGCACAAAGTGGACAGAGCGCTAGAGATTAGTATGGGATTAATCCCGCTCTAGCTTACATATGAACAGAACCGGTACATGGGTATCGGTTTTTTTTCAAAAATTAATAAAAATTTAGGTTTAAGATTATGAAACAAGGGAATTATATTTAATCGTACTCGATTTTTCTGTGCGCAACTTTAGGAGGGAATAACGATGGATTTAGCGATTCGCGAGCAAGTCATTGGAGATCAATTACACCTTTACGTATCCGGAGAAGTGGATACATATACCGCTCCCAAACTGAAAGAAGTCTTGCATCCGGCAATCACGGAGCAAAACGTCGTCGTTCATTTGGATGAAGTGGATTATATGGACTCAACAGGTCTCGGCGTTTTCGTCGGTGCCCTTAAAATAGCAACACGCAACGAGAAAGGGTTGTCGCTCGTCGGGGTAACCGATCGTGTCAATCGTCTCTTTGAATTGACTGGCCTTCACAAATTGCTCTCGATTAACACGAATGTAAGAGGTGGCACGCAATGAGTAACATCGAACAGACGGTGATGACGTTCCCGGCCAAACCAGAGTATGTCGGTGTGGTCCGTTTAGTCGTGTCAGGAATCGCGAATCGTATGGGCTACACATACGATGAGATCGAAGACATTAAAATCGCAGTCTCGGAAGCTTGTGGTAACGCTGTTCAACATGCATATGATGACCAAGAAGGTGAAGTGAAACTCACGTGTGGCGTATACACGGATCGTTTAGAGATGACGATTGAGGATTCGGGCAAGACGTTTGCCGATGATGTGAAACGCCAAGCGGCTCCAGTCGAAGAGACGACTGAAATCGAATCGCTTCACGAAGGAGGACTCGGTCTGTTCCTCATTGAAGCGTTAATGGATGACGTCTCGATCAACAAAGACAGTGGTGTCAAAGTGACGATGACGAAACTCCTTAACAGGGACGAGGTGGATCAGAGTGCCAGCAAAATCTCAACAACGCCATCACAGTGATGATGAAGTATTAGAGTGGATTGAACGCTATCAGCAGGACGACCAAAACGAGGAAGTCCAGATGCTCCTGATCAATCGCTACTCGGACCTCGTCGAGGCGCTCGCTCGTAAGTTCTCCCGTGGTCGGGCCATCCATGATGATCTCGTCCAAGTCGGGATGATTGGACTGCTCGCAGCGCTCCGTCGTTTCGACCCAGAATTCGGACGTAGTTTTGAATCGTTTGCCGTCCCGACGATCATCGGGGAAATCAAGCGATTCATTCGTGACAAAACATGGAGCGTCCACGTGCCCCGTCGCATCAAGGAACTCGGGCCAAAGATTAAGAAGACGGTCGAAGAGTTGACGACGGAGCTTCAACGCTCACCGCGAATCGACGAGATTGCCGATCATCTTGGGGTCTCTGATGAAGAGATTCTTGAGACGCTCGAGATGGGTAAGAGTTATCAAGCGCTCTCGGTCGATAGCTCGATTGAAGCGGATAACGAAGGTAGCACCGTCACGCTACTCGATCTCGTCGGTAGTCAAGAACGGGGTTACGAGTCGGTCGATCAGCGACTCATTCTCGAAAAGGCGTTCAGTGTATTGAACGAACGAGAACAGGCCATTTTAGAATGTGCCTACTATAAAAACATGAGCCAAAAAGAGACGGGCGAATTGCTCGGCATCTCGCAGATGCATGTATCACGCTTGCAGCGTCGTGCCCTCGAGAAGTTACGTGAGGCCATCAAAGTGCCGCTCAATGAAGTATTTTCTAGCGATGACTGAGGAGTCATCGTTTTTTTGTTGTCTGCTCTTTGCTACACTTCAACTAGAGACTAGAAAAGGAAGTGGTTCAGATGATCACGAAAGTCGCGAAAACGCTACAAGTAAAAGAAAGTCAAGTCGAGACGGTGAGACAACTCGCCGCTGACGGCGCGACGATCCCGTTCATGGCCCGTTACCGTAAGGAGATGACGGGGAACCTCGATGAAGTCGAAATCAAATCGATTCTTGACGCCCTTCAATATGAAGAGAGCTTGCAGAAACGAAAGTCCGACGTGCTCGCGAAATTAGAAGAGCTCGAGAAAGCGACGCCGGAACTCGCACGCGCGCTCGAAGCCGCGACGACGTTGCAACAAGTCGACGACATCTATTTGCCGTACCGACCGAAGCGACGGACGAAAGCCGAGCAAGGCCGCGAGAAGGGGTTGCAACCGCTCGCCGACTGGTATCGCAACCCGTCCGCCTATTCGTTGAAAGACGCACAACAGCTCG
The DNA here is from genome assembly GCF_018138125.1 of Exiguobacterium alkaliphilum. Taxonomy (NCBI): domain Bacteria; kingdom Bacillati; phylum Bacillota; class Bacilli; order Caryophanales; genus Exiguobacterium; species Exiguobacterium alkaliphilum. The sequence continues at coordinate 7,713 of NZ_CP073101.1, read as the reverse complement.
CCGGGGACACGCCGCTCGACGAGGCACTGCCGTTCGCCCAAGCAATTATTGGAGAAGAGTGGGGCGAGACGGCGTCACTTCGTCAATCGCTCCGGGCCCGGGTCCGGAAAGAAGCGTTGCTTCGTTCACAAAAGAAAAAGCAGGCGGAAGATGAGAAAGAAGTCTTTTCACAGTATTATGACTACGAGGAAAAAGTCGCCGGGATTGTCCCGC
>NZ_CP073101.1:0-2500 GCF_018138125.1 Exiguobacterium alkaliphilum | reverse complement strand
GTCAGAGCCCGTTAACGGGTGATGGCGTGCCTTTTGTAGAATGAACCGGCGAGTTACGATGGCGGGCGAGGTTAAGCCGAGAAGGCGGAGCCGCAGCGAAAGCGAGTCTGAACAGGGCGCATCAGTCCGTCGTCGTAGACCCGAAACCAGGTGATCTACCCATGTCCAGGATGAAGGTCAGGTAACACTGACTGGAGGTCCGAACCCACGCACGTTGAAAAGTGCGGGGATGAGGTGTGGGTAGCGGTGAAATGCCAATCGAACCTGGAGATAGCTGGTTCTCTCCGAAATAGCTTTAGGGCTAGCCTCGAGGTGAAGAGTTCTGGAGGTAGAGCACTGATTGGACTAGGGGCCCCCACAGGGTTACCGAATTCAGTCAAACTCCGAATGCCAGTGACTTGTACTCGGGAGTCAGACTGCGAGTGATAAGATCCGTAGTCGAGAGGGAAACAGCCCAGACCATCAGCTAAGGTCCCCAAGTGTATGTTAAGTGGAAAAGGATGTGGCGTTGCACAGACAACTAGGATGTTGGCTTAGAAGCAGCCACCATTCAAAGAGTGCGTAATAGCTCACTAGTCGAGTGACGCCGCGCCGAAAATGTAACGGGGCTAAACATACCACCGAAGCTATGGATCCCGTAAGGGATGGTAGGAGAGCGTTCCAAGCAGCAGTGAAGCGGTATCGTGAGGAGCCGTGGAGCGCTTGGAAGTGAGAATGCCGGTGTGAGTAGCGAAAAGAGGGGTGAGAATCCCCTCCGTCGAAAGCCCAAGGTTTCCTGAGGAAGGCTCGTCCGCTCAGGGTTAGTCTGGACCTAAGCCGAGGCCGAAAGGCGTAGGCGATGGACAACAGGTTGATATTCCTGTACCGCCGTACCACCGTTCGAACGATGGGGGGACGCAGAAGGATAAGGTAACCGTGCGACTGGAAGTGCACGGACAAGCAGCGAGGCCGTCGGGTTGGCAAATCCGCCCGGCACACAAGGTCGAGCTGTGACGTGGAGCCCGTAGGGCGAAGTACCGGATTTCACGCTGCCAAGAAAAGCCTCTAGTGAGGAGGTCGGCGCCAGTACCGTAAACCGACACAGGTAGGCGAGATGAGAATTCTAAGACGCGCGGGATAACTCTCGTTAAGGAACTCGGCAAAATGGTCCCGTAACTTCGGGAGAAGGGACGCTTATGGCAACATAAGCCGCAGTGAATAGGCCCAAACGACTGTTTAGCAAAAACACAGGTCTCTGCTAAATCGCAAGATGAAGTATAGGGGCTGACGCCTGCCCGGTGCTGGAAGGTTAAGGGGATGTGTCATCGCAAGAGAAGCACTGAACCGAAGCCCCAGTAAACGGCGGCCGTAACTATAACGGTCCTAAGGTAGCGAAATTCCTTGTCGGGTAAGTTCCGACCCGCACGAAAGGCGTAACGATTTGGGCACTGTCTCAACGAGAGACCCGGTGAAATCATAGTACCTGTGAAGATGCAGGTTACCCGCGACAGGACGGAAAGACCCCATGGAGCTTTACTACAGCCTGATATTGAGGCTTTGTACGCGATGTACAGGATAGGTGGGAGTTTGTGAAGCCGGAGCGCCAGCTTCGGTGGAGACACCCTTGGGATACCACCCTTTGCGTATAGAGTCTCTAACTCGCAGCCGTGATCCGGCTGGAGGACCGTGTCAGGTGGGTAGTTTGACTGGGGCGGTCGCCTCCTAAACAGTAACGGAGGCGCCCAAAGGTTCCCTCAGAATGGTTGGAAATCATTCGAAGAGTGCAAAGGCAGAAGGGAGCTTGACTGCGAGACCTACAAGTCGAGCAGGGACGAAAGTCGGGCTTAGTGATCCGGTGGTTCCGCATGGAAGGGCCATCGCTCAACGGATAAAAGCTACCCTGGGGATAACAGGCTGATCTCCCCCAAGAGTCCACATCGACGGGGAGGTTTGGCACCTCGATGTCGGCTCATCGCATCCTGGGGCTGGAGTAGGTCCCAAGGGTTGGGCTGTTCGCCCATTAAAGCGGTACGCGAGCTGGGTTCAGAACGTCGTGAGACAGTTCGGTCCCTATCCGTCGTGGGCGCAGGAAATTTGAGGAGAGCTGTCCTTAGTACGAGAGGACCGGGATGGACGCACCGCTGGTGTACCAGTTGTTCCGCCAGGAGCATCGCTGGGTAGCTACGTGCGGACGGGATAAGTGCTGAAAGCATCTAAGCATGAAGCCCCCTCCGAGATGAGATTTCCCTTTGAGCAATCAAGAAAGACCCCTCAGAGACGATGAGGTAGATAGGTCATGGGTGGAAGCGTGGTGACACGTGGAGCTGAATGATACTAATCGGTCGAGGCTTTGATCTAGTCTATGGTTTGTATTGATGAACTTCAGTTTTCAGGGAACAAGCTCTGAAATTGTCTGGTGGCGATAGCGAAGCGGCCACACCCGTTCCCATGCCGAACACGGAAGTTAAGCGCTTCAGCGCCGAAAGTAGTTGGGGGTCTCCCCCTGTGAGGATAGGACGTT